>NZ_LT670844.1:5575937-5909374 GCF_900141755.1 Bradyrhizobium lablabi
CCGAAACGCGCCGGGATCAATTGGCAAAAAGGTCGCTCTTGTTTGACGTCCGCAGGCGGCCAGCGGTTCACAACCAGGAGGTGTAGCTTTGGCGCGGCACTCAATCGTGCTGCGCGGTGCGATGACGCCCTGCCTGTGGCGGAATTTCCATTGGCTTCCGCCCCCGCTGCCGGTAAATGCTGCGCTCGCACCGAGGCCGGGCGGGCGGCGCAACAGGACAGGGCAAACCCCATGAAGCAGGCTTTTGGCATCGATGTGCCGCAAACGCTTGGCGACGTCTGCGATCGGTCGCGGCTGGCGCTGGTGGTCTATGACATGCAGGCCGGCATCGTCAGTCAGTTGCAGGGCGCCGACGCCGTGACGGCGCGGGTCGCGCGCGTGCTCGAGGCGTCGCGCTCGGCGGGCCTGCGGGTGTTCTTCACCCGCCATATGTCGCTGCCGAAGGAGTTGATGGGCGCGTTCCAATACCGCATGGCGATGGCGTGGCAGCGGACCGACGATCCCGCCAAGGTCGAGCCGTGGTTCCTGCGGGACTCGCCGGGCTTTGCGATTGTGCCGGAACTTGCGCCGCGGCCGAGCGAGGCGATCTTCGACAAGCTCGCGATGTCGGCGTTTGAGGGCACGCCGCTTTCGTTCGCGCTGCGCGATTGCGGCATCACGGCGGTGGCGCTCGCCGGCATCGCGATGGAAATCGGCATCGAGCCGACCGCGCGCCACGCCGCCGATCTCGGCATCATCCCGGTCGTGATCGAGGACGCCTGCGGCGCCGGCCACGCCGACGCCGCGCAACGCTCCTGCGAGGCGCTGCACTTCGCCGGCGATGCCATCATGACCGACACCGAGGCGTTTTGCGCGGCGGTGGGCGAGATCGGGAGAAGCTAGGGTCTGGGCCGGACCGCGGCCTCGTGGTTCGAGACGCGCGGCGTTGCCGCGCTCCTCACCATGAGGGTCCTAGACCTCATCCTGAGGAGCGGCCACTTGGCCGCGTCTCGAAGGATGTAGCCACCGTAGCCAGCCTCAGCCCTTCTTGCCCATCGAACCCTGCCCGACGGCCACCTTGCCGGACGAGTATGGCGAGGGCGCAGCCCCGCCCTTCTTGATGTTCTTGTCGGCCTTCGGTTTCTTCTTTTCCTTGTTGCTGCGCATCTGACCCTTGGCCATGGCGTGTCTCCATTGCGCCCGGTTGAAAGATTTTGGCGCGCGATGAAGATAGCAAATCGGCGGGCGTTTGTATGCGCGGTGTACGCACCCCAAACTCAGCCGTCGTGCCCCGGCTTGACCGGGGCATCCAGTACGCCGCGGCCTCTCGGATCCATCACTACCGCCTCTGGAATACTGGATCGCCCGGTCATAGGCGAGCGGAAGCGACGCCGTCCTTCGGACGGCTATGCCGGGCGACGACAGTGGTGGGTGCTGCGCGAACCAAGGGAACCGTCGTACCCGCCATCCGTTAACGACACGAACCCTTCCAGGAGATCTCGCGTCATGAAAACCTCAGCCGCCGCTTTCGCCCTCGCCGCTCTCGCGCTGGCGTCAACCTCGCAAGCCGATGCCAAGGGCTGCCTGAAAGGCGCCGCGGTCGGCGGCGTCGCCGGCCACTATGCCGGCCATCACGGCGTGCTCGGCGCAGCCGCCGGCTGCCTCTACGGCCGCCACCGCGCCAAGGAGCAGGAGCGGCAGCCGCAGGGCCAGTCGCCGGCCGCGCAGCAAAACCCGCCGCCGGCCGGACAGGAAAAGATGTGAGGGCCGTCCGTCATTCCGGGGCGCGCGACGCGCGAACCCGGAATCCATGGCGCGCTCCGCAAAACTCGCTTCACGTTTCAAACAGCCGCCTCCGCCCGTCATTGCGAGCGAAGCGACGTGTCCGCCGTAGCTCGAAGAGCGAAGGCGGAAGCAATCCAGCTTTCTCGCCGAGAAAGAGAAAGCTGGATTGCTTCGTCGCTTCGCTCCTCGCAATGACGGCGTACCCAGATACGACTTCGCGATCCCGCGGCGCGATGCGCCCGAGTTGTGCATGAACTTTCCGCCCTTTGAGGGCGTGGGGAATGCCGGGCGCCGATGCACCCGCAGCCGCGCGTGTAGTGTAGTAAACACGCGCGTTAGTCACCACGAGTCCACCGGAACAACCCGGCATTCCCGCACGCAATGGTTTTAACGGCTTACTTCGTGCTCTCCCCGGTGATCGGGCTTTCTTGTCACCGTCGCCTGCGGATTAAAGGTCTTGTCCGCCCGGTCGGGCTCGCAACACCACCGCAGACTTGACGCCGGCGTCGAGGCGTCAGGACCACACGATTTTGCCGTCCGCGAAAGCGCCGTTCGTCTGCGCACCCTCTGATCGCTCACAGGCCTCATCGGCCCGCCCTGAAATCAAACCATGCGCGGGCACTGCCGCGTCCACCGCATCCCATCCCAACGTTCGTGACGATGGCCAACGCCCCTCCTCGGGACGGGATAGCGAATCATATAGCTTGGTTTTCATTTCGGAAAAACAGAAATATTTTTGCAAAAGGGACTGGACAGCCGATTACCAGACAGCGGCACTGATTTGCCCGTCGGGCAATCAGCGTGCGATCCCGGGTAGGAATACCGGCGATCGCTCACCCGTCCGCGCTGAGGAATTCCAGCGCCTTCTCTCGCGATGGGAAGCGCCCAAGCTCGCGATAGTCCGGATCATGCTCAGCCGTCTCCGGCGACCAGAAGACGATGAACTCCTTACCTTCCTCTTCGATTTATCGTTGTCAGTTCTTCACTCTGGTAGGGCGTCATATCCCGCGCCCCACAATGCGGGCATTCGTCGTCGCACATGCAGGACCATTCGTCGGTCCATCGGCGCCGGCAGCGGGCGCATTTGTAGAAATTAAGAAACCAGGCCATGCGGGTCTCCTCAAGATCGCAAGCGATAACTACCACGAGACACGAAATCGATAAATCCGCGGTCACGCAAATATTGCAGCTGCTGACGAATCTTGGGTTTGACGTTCTGGTTGCCCGGGTAGAGATCGCCGAGATGCCGTTCGAAGGCGTAGACCTCGTCGAGGGTGAAGTCGCGCTTGCCGAGTGACTCCACACACTTCATGACGTCGAGCAGCCAGCCGCGCGTCTCCGGCGATTCGCTCCTGAGGAAAAGCGTCTTCTGCCAATCCGCGAGGACCAGTTCTTTCGCGCGAATGACGCCGCCTTGAACGATGTGAATTTTGCCCGACTCGGGAACGCGGTCGAGCAGGATTTTCGAGCCGGTCCATCCGGCGCGGCGTGCGGTTGCCGACAGTGGCTTGCGCGCCTCGATGATCTCGCGGACGAAAAAATGCTTTGGAACGATGAAGAGATTCACGACCGCGCGTGAGCCGAGATCGTAGTTCATGAGCATAAGGTTCGGATTGTTGCTAGCGGCCAGGCGCTCGCATTTGGTGTTGAACTCTCCGTCCAGAACCTTTGCGCCGAATTTGCCCCTCTGGCTCTTCAGCTCGAACTCCTCGCTGCACGACGGACAAAAGAAATCCGCAAGCGGACTGTTGTTGGGGAAGGAAGAAATCTTGGCGCTGCCGCAGTGCGGGCAATAGGCCCACGCGCTGACCCACGCTTCCGTCCACGTGCGGGCTTTTTGCGAGCCGCTGGAGTAGGACGACTGGGGTTCTTCGAAGCCGAGTTTCATCGAGTAAAAATCTGCGTTATATAGAGATACTTACGTCGTCCTGTCCTGCTGTTGTTGCGAAACGCTTCAAAAGTAATCTCGCCGTGCCCCTGCATGCGTGAATGCGCGTTTGCAGTTAGGCTTGCCGTGATTGCGGAAATGCCTTGAAACCCCCGAGCTGTATCAGCAAGTTCAAATGGAATAGGTCTGCCCTCCTGTTCACCCGAGATATCTGTCCTTGTTGTGCCATCGAAGTAGATCGACGTCGGGCCAATCTGCCTTCCTGTCGGGAAGCCGAAGGGTGCTGCCATGGAGGCGTAAATATTCCTCGCCGTTGTTAAAGACCTCTTTCACTTTCTTGCTTACGGCGAACTTGAAATCGTCCTTGATTGTCACGTACCCAGCATCGAAGACAGAATGAATATCCTTCCGTAACAAGATGCCATTTGATTTCAAATGAAGGCCGCCTTCGCCATAAGGCTTTATGTGGGCGGCGTCTAAGGCGGGAAGAACCTTGCCGTTTGTGATTGCACACTGCCTTCCGTAGGCTTCAGTTACCGCTATCCTAAAAGCTCCTTGTCCCAAGCGTGGTGTAATCAGAGTAGGGTTGCCGAAGCGAGCTTGCCCATGAGAAGTGAGTCCCGGGGCGTTCGTCGTGCCACATAGTCTTGCCGTCTCTAAGAGGTGCTCCCACAACTGAAGGCCTTCGGCATTGTCCGTTGAATATTGCTTTCCTCGTTGAATGCTGGGCGACCACGAATCCGGGAGGTCAAACCAAAGGTGCGAAGGGAAAAAGACCGGCTCTACGAGAACGGTTGAACCAATGTCTGTTGAAGGGAGGACCGCAACATTGGTCCGCAATTGCGCGATCGCGCTGCGGAGTCCTTCAAGAGATGAGACGCCGTTTCCTCGCCCAAACGTCTCCCAAGCCATCTGGATCGGGAGGCGGGCATGGTCACTAAAGATACCAAAGCCGCCAATCTTGTTTCGTGGACTCTTGAGTCGAAATGCCAGCATCTCGCCCGGCTGCAGGGCTCGAAAATTCGTTTCGCCGGGCCACCAGAAATTGACCTCGGTCAGGTTCTCCTCTGACGAAAGGAAGTCGAACCAGGCGTTGTCGGTGTTAGCGATGAATAAATTGATCATGAATCAGCCCCGGCGCTAAAGTAGTCACAAAGGACCATTTCTCGCCAGAGCGTTTAATATTGAAGGGTCAGCCCGAAGCTGGAGAGTGCAATGCAACCGAGGCCACCGTATATGGAAAATCCTGACAAGCTTGAGATCGCTACTGAGGTCCTCTCATCAGCGATAAGAGTCCTGAAATCCGCCGGATTCTACGAAAACGAGATAGCTCAGCTTTTTGAACAAGCTGCCAAGAAGCCCGTACGCCGTCCGCTTTGGCTACAGCCTATCGAAGGCTCGTAGTCAGCCGTTACCTCTTCTTCCACCCACCCCGATGCCCCGGCGCGCCGCCTGAGGAGCGGGGGGCGGGGCCGAATTCGGGGCCGGATTGGCGCGAGTCGGTGGGCTGGAAGATTTTGCTGCCGCTGCCCGCACCGATGTCGTCGGGTGAGGGTTTGCGCGCCGTCGCGCGGCCGGGGCGGTAGGGCAGGGATTCCGGGCCGTGCATTTCGTCGAGGTGGGGTTTGTGGACTTTTGAGGCGCCACGACTCGTGGAGGGATGCCCCTCACCCCGACCCTCTCCCCGTGAAGAACGGGGCGAGGGGGAAGAGGCACCGCCGCTTGCCATGCTGCCGCTGCGCATCGGGCTGCCGCCGCGCTTCTTCAGCGCGGTCGCGGGCAGGTTCGCGGCGTCGCCGTATTTCTTCATGCCGGCGTAGGCGCCGGCTTTGCCTTGCACGGTGCGCTGTTTTGCGGTGGGATCGTCGACGACGGCGAGCTCTGTCGCGCGCAGGCGTTTTACTTCGTCGCGCAGGCGCGCGGCTTCCTCGAAATTCAGGTCGGCGGCGGCTTCGCGCATGCGCGTTTCGAGGTCGTTCAGGACCGCCTCGAAATTGTGGCCGATCGAGATGACGTCGTCCGCCATGCCGCCGTCGCCGATTTCCACCAGCACATGGTCGCGCTCGTAGACGCTGTTCATGATGTCGCCGATCGACTTCTTGATGCTCTCCGGCGTGATGTTGTTGGCGGTGTTGTATTCGACCTGCTTTTCGCGGCGGCGGTCGGTCTCGGCGATGGCGCGCTGCATCGAACCCGTCATCTGGTCGGCATAGAGGATCACCTTGCCGTCGACATTGCGCGCGGCGCGGCCGATGGTCTGGATCAGCGAGGTCTCGCTGCGCAAAAAGCCTTCCTTGTCGGCGTCCAAAATCGCGACCAGCGCGCATTCGGGAATGTCGAGGCCCTCGCGCAACAAATTGATGCCGACCAGCGCGTCGAACGCGCCGAGCCGCAAATCGCGGATGATCTCGATGCGCTCGATGGTGTCGATATCGCTGTGCATGTAGCGCACGCGAATGCCCTGCTCGTGCAGATATTCGGTGAGGTCCTCCGCCATCCGCTTGGTCAGCACGGTAACCAGCGAGCGATAGCCGGCTTGCGCGGTCGCGCGGACTTCGCCGACGAGATCGTCGACCTGGGTGCGCGCCGGGCGAATGTTTACGGGCGGGTCAATCAATCCGGTCGGCCGGATCACCTGCTCGACGAATACGCCGCCGCTTTCGTTCAATTCCCACCCGCTCGGCGTCGCCGACACCGCGACCGATTGCGGGCGCATCATGTCCCATTCCTCGAACCGCAGCGGACGGTTGTCCATGCAGGAGGGCAATCTAAATCCGTATTCGGCAAGCGTCGCCTTGCGCCTGAAATCGCCGCGGAACATGCCACCGATCTGCGGCACGGTGACGTGGCTTTCGTCAGCGAATACCAGCGCATTGTCGGGCACATATTCGAACAGCGTCGGCGGTGGCTCGCCGGGGCGGCGCCCGGTCAGATAGCGCGAATAGTTTTCGATGCCGGCGCAGCTACCCGTGGCTTCCATCATTTCGAGGTCGAACGTTGTGCGCTGCTCCAGCCGCTGCGCTTCCAACAGGCGGCCCTGATTGTTGAGCTGATCCAGCCGCATCTTCAACTCGGATTTGATCGACTTGATCGCCTGCACCAGCGTCGGCCGCGGCGTCACATAGTGCGAGTTGGCGTAGATCTTGATGAATTCGAGATCGTCCTGCTTGTGGCCGGTGAGCGGATCGAACTCCTCGATGTTTTCCACGGTGTCGCCGAACAGATTCACGCGCCAGGCGCGGTCTTCATAGTGCGCCGGGAAAATGTCGATGACGTCTCCGCGGACTCTAAAGGTGCCGCGGGTAAAATCGGCTTGCGTCCGCTTGTATTGCAGCGCGACGAGATCGGCGATCAATTGCCGCTGGTCGATGCGCTCGCCCTTCTTCAGCGCGAAGGTCATCGCGGTATAGGTCTCGACCGAGCCGATACCGTAGATGCACGACACCGAGGCGACGATGATGACATCATCGCGCTCGAGCAGCGCCCGCGTCGCCGAGTGGCGCATGCGGTCGATCTGCTCGTTGATGGACGAGTCCTTCTCGATATAGGTGTCGGTCCGCGGCACATAGGCCTCGGGCTGGTAGTAGTCGTAGTACGAGACAAAATACTCCACCGCGTTGTCGGGGAAGAAACTCTTGAACTCGCCATAGAGCTGCGCGGCCAGCGTCTTGTTCGGCGCGAGAATAATGGCGGGGCGCTGCGTCGCCTCGATCACCTTCGCCATGGTGTAGGTCTTGCCGCTTCCGGTGACGCCGAGCAGCACCTGGGTGCGGTCGTTGCGCGCGATGCCGTCGACCAGTTCGGCGATCGCGGTCGGCTGGTCGCCCTTCGGCTCGTAGTCGGATTTGATCACGAACCGCTGGCCGCCTTCGGATTTTTCCGGGCGCGGCGGCCGATGCGGCGTCCAGATTTTGGTCTGGCCGTCTTCGCCCTTGAATTCGGGGCGGCCGTCGCGGATCAGGGCATCCAGCGCATCCGCTGTCGCGGCGACGCCGAGCGCCTCCATCTTGTTGCGCGGGGGCCGCGCAATTGCGGCGGCGTCTTCCTCCTCGGTGGTGAAGCCGAGTTGTTTTGCGAGTTCCGGATCGAGCGTGGGGATGGTGGCGGAGGTGCCGTAATTGGCTTGCGGGGCCTCGTCGAGGCCGGGACGCGCTTCGTTGAGGGCATGACTCGCGGAGACACCCCCACCCTGACCCTCCCCCGCAAGCGGGAGAGGGGACGCAGGTTGCACGTCCGCCGCGTCATTACTTTCCTCGGCGCCCGGCGCCAGCCGTCTGGAGCCCTCTCCCGCTTGCGGGGGAGGGTTGGGTGGGGGCGACGCACGGGAGGTGTCTGTGAGAGCCGCGTCCCGCTTCGCTACTTGCTCGCTCGTTCCGCGCGTCGAGGCCCGCGCGCGGTGCGCGGCGGCCTCGCCGCCGGCGCGGCGATCCCAGGAATTATCCGGCGGCGGCTGCAATCCGGTGCCCGAGCCGAGGCCGGCATCGCCACGGTTGATCGCGGGATTGAGCAGTTCCGCCAGCGCCGGCCCAATCGGTTGCACGTCGGGACGGTGTGCTTTCGATTTCGGGGTTTTGACTGGTTTTTTCGGATGGTCTGGTTTCTTCGCCATCCAGCGAATATGGGATGAGTCCGGCTGATAGAAAAGGGCAAAGGCCGGAGTGTGACGGCTCGGAAATCTCCCGCCACGTCCCGCCAGTTCCGATCGGGCTAGGTGGCGAGCTGCGGTCCCGTTGCCTGCCCGGCGCCGGCGTATTGCTGGAGCCGGAGGTGGTCGATCTGGGTTTTCGCATCCTCGATGGCGGCGTCGGGGTCGGACCACGCGAAGCCGACTTCGAGCGCGGAAAACACGACGCCGTCGATGACGACCGGCATCAGGTCCGCGCGCCTGATCCTGGCGTGCCACAGGCCTCTGCCAGCTTCGAACGATTCGATGTTAAAGCCGTCATAATCGCAGTTCATGTGTGTCCCCGGGTCATTGTCGGACGTCGAGGGAAACATGCGCCGGCAAAAACCAATGTGAACTCGTTCACATTTGTCAGTCGATTAGCCCGCGATTTTTCACCGCTGGGAAACCGCCGGGAGTAAGTAATCCTGACAGCGAAAGTCCGTCAGGCTACAGAGGACGCACTCTCCCTCGCCCCGCCCTTGCGGGGAGAGGGCGTAGGCGGCCTGCTGCCGCCGTTCTTGATAAAAGAACGCCGATGCGAAGCATCGGCTAGGGTGAGGGGCTGCATCCGCAAATTCGGAAGATGAAGAGTGCGCGGATAGTCCCCCTCACCCGGACTGCTTCGCAGTCCGACCTCTCCCCGCAAGCGGGGAGAGGTACGAGAAATTCGCGCGGGCCGATTCGACTCAAAATCTTCATTCTCTAGTATTCCGCCATCAGTTGATTCGCTTGCGACCAGGGGGCACATTGGGAACGGCATCGATCAAGGCGCCGCCCAGAGGGCAATCGATGAGGTTGTCTACTCGATTGACTGTTGCGATGGTTGCCTTGGTGCTGCTGGCGACGAGTGCGGTCGGGGTGCTGACCTATCGCAACATCGCCACGTTTGTCTTGCCCAGGGCATTGGATCGCATCAGTACCCACGCGCAACTGCTCGCCACCGAGCTCGCCGCCTCCGTGCGCGGCGCGCGCGCCGATGTGATCGGCTTCCGCTCCGACAACGCCGTCATCGACATCATGACGGCGCGGCTGCGCCGCGGCACCGACCCTGCGGCGGAAACCACCGAGATGGAGTGGCGAAGGCGGCTCGGGCAGCGCTTCGCGGCCGAACTCGCCTCCAAGCCGAATTATCACGAATTCCGCTATATCGGCGTCGACGACGGCGGGCGCGAATTGGTGCGGGTCGACCGCTCCGATCCCGGCGGTCCGCCGCGCATCGTTCCCGAGAGCGATTTGCAGCGCAAGGACGATCGCGCCGCGTTCAGCGAAACCATCCGCCTGGCGGATGGCGAGGTCTATGTCTCGCCGGTCGACTTCAACCAGGACCATGGCGTGTTCGAAACGCCGCATGTTCCAGTGTTGCGGGTTGCAACGCCGGTGCACACGCCGGACGGGCGGCCGTTCGGCATCGTGATCATCAATGTCGACATGCGGCCGGCCTTTGCCCGGATCCGCGCGGGCGCGGTCGCTCGCGGCCACAGCTATGTCGTCAACGATCAGGGCGACTATCTCGTGCATCCCGACCCTGCCCGCGAATTCGGCTTCGAATTCGGCAAGCCGGAGCATATCCAGGAGGAGATTCCGGATTTCACTCAAATACTGAAAGCGGGCGACAGCACCGCGCGGGTGTTTCAGGACGGGTCCGGCCGGCGCTTCGGGATGGGCGTGGAGATGGTGCGGCTCGCGGAAGGCCCACTGGTCGCGGTGATCCAGGCGGTGCCGTATTCGGTGCTCACGCTGGCTGTGGCGGCGATCCGCGATTCCACCCTGATGGCCGGATTCCTGGCGGCGTTCTGCGCCTTCGTGCTGGCCGTCATCGTCGCCCGCTCGCTGACGCGGCCGCTGGTTCAGATGACCAAAGTGGTGCAGGGCTTTTCGCGCGACCAGAACCTGCCGCTGCCGAGCGGCGGCGGCCACGAGATCGGCGAATTGGCGCGCGCGTTTGCGGACATGGCGGCGGATTCGCGGGCCAAGACCAAGGCGCTCAACCAGGAGGTCGAAGAGCGGCGCCGCGCCTTCGAGCACGAGCAGCTGTTCATCGCGGCGGTGGAATCCTCCAACGACGCGATCATCACCCAGACGCTCGATGGCGTCATCACCGGCTGGAATCCGGGCGCGGAACGGCTGTTTGGATTTACCGCGCAGGAAGCGATCGGAAACAGCATCGACATCATCGTGCCGGACCCGCTGCGCGGCGAGGCCGGGAGCATCCGCGACCGGATCCGCGCCGGCGAACGCATCGACTACCACGAAACCGTTCGCGTCGATAAGAACAGCCGGTGGATCGACGTGTCGCTCGGCATCTCCCCGATCCGCTCGCAATCCGGCGCGATCATCGGCGCCGCCAAGGTGGCCCGCGATATCACCGCGCAGAAGATGGCGCAGGAGGCGCTGCTCGAAAGCGAGCAGATGGCGCGCGACGTCGTCGACAATGCGCTCGAGGCGTTCATCCAGACCGACGAGGACGGCCATATCCTGGAATGGAATCCGCAGGCCGAGGCGATCTTCGGATGGTCGCGGCAGGAGGCGGTCGGCAGGCACCTGGTCGGCTTGCTGTTGCCGGAAAATATGCGGCCGTATTACGAGAGCATGAAACGGCGGATGATGCGCATGGAGGAGAGCGCGGGCGTCGGCCAGCGTTTTGAAACCGAGGCGATGCGCAAGGACGGCTTCACGGTCAAGGTCGAAGTGTCGCTGAAGGCGCTGCGCCGCCGCTCTGGCTATGTCTTCAACGCCTTCGTGCGCGACCTGACCCAGGAGATCGCTGCCGAGGAGCAATTGCGGCAGGCCCAGAAGATGGACGCGCTCGGCCAGCTCACCGGCGGCATCGCGCATGATTTCAACAATGTGCTCACCGTGATCACCGGGACCATCGAGATTCTGGCCGACGAAGTATCGGGCAAGCCGAACATGGCGGCGATCGCAACCCTGATCAGCGAAGCGGCCGACCGCGGCGCCGAACTCACCGGGCGGCTGTTGGCCTTCGCCCGCAAGCAGCCGTTGCAGCCGCTCGAAACCGACATCAACCGCCTGATCGTCGAATCGGCCAAGCTGATGCGCCCGGCGCTCGGCGAGCACATCGAAGTCGAGGCGATGCTGGCGGATGGATTGTGGACGGCGCTGGTCGACCCGGGCCAGCTCTCGTCCGCGCTGCTCAATCTTTCGATCAATGCCCGCGACGCCATGCCGGGCGGCGGCAAGCTGACATTGGAAACCAACAATGTGAGTTTTGACGAAGACTATGCCGCGGCCAACGGCGATGCCCAGGTCGGCGACTACATCATGATCGCGGTCGCCGACACCGGCACCGGAATTCCGGAGGCGATCCGCGACCGGGTGTTCGATCCGTTCTTTTCGACCAAGGGCGTGGGCAAGGGAACCGGGCTCGGCCTGAGCATGGTGTACGGCTTCGTCAAGCAATCCGGCGGCCACATCAAGCTCTACAGCGAAGAGGGGTTCGGCACGACCTTCAAGCTCTATCTGCCGAAGGCGGACGCCGCACCGGAAGCGATCGCCGAACAGCCGTTACCAGCGGAGATGGAAGGCGGCAGCGAGACCATCCTGGTCGTGGAGGACGATCCGCTGGTGCGCGCCTATGTCAACACCCAGCTGCAAAGCCTCGGCTACAAGACACTCTCCGCCGCCAACGGCACCGATGCGCTGGCGATCGCCGACAGCGGCGCCGCCTTCGACCTGTTGTTCACCGACGTCATCATGCCCGGAGGGATGAACGGCCGGCAGCTCGCGGTGGAGATGGCGAAACGGCGCGCGCGGCTCCGTGTATTGTTCACGTCGGGCTATACCGAAAATGCCATCGTCCATCACGGCCGGCTCGATTCCGGCGTGCTGCTGCTCGCAAAACCCTACCGCAAGCTCGATCTTGCCCGCATGCTGCGCATCGCCATGACCGCCGCCGGCATTTTTGAGGATGGCAAGAGGCGGGAATCCTAAGGGCTGAGCCTCATCGTTCACACGGTACGTGCTAACCGCTCCCTCGCCCCGCCCTTCGCGGGGAGAGGGTTGGGGTGAGGGGCTCTTCTCTCCGCGGGCACTGAATTCGCAACAGCCGCCGCGCCATGCCCCTCACCCGAAATTCGCTAACGCGAATTTCGACCTCTCCCCGCAAAAGGGCGGGGAGAGGTCAAGAAAGGCCCGCAAGCGCTGACTTGTCCGCACCTGCAAAACCTATCTACAATGCCCGCTGTGGAACCAACGAGGAAACCCAGTGGCCGCTGAGATCAATCCGCTTGCCGGAAAACCCGCCGAGCCGTCGACGCTCGCCAACATCCCGCGGCTGGTGACGGCGTATTTTGCCGAACAGCCCGATCCGCAAGTTCCGGCGCAGCGGGTGGCGTTCGGCACGTCGGGGCATCGCGGCTCGGCCTTCAACCTTGCGTTCAACGAGGCGCACATCCTCGCCATCAGCCAGGCGATCTGCGATCACAGGCGGAGCGTCAGCATCACCGGTCCGCTGTTCGTCGGCATCGACACCCACGCACTCGCCGAGCCGGCGCTGGCGAGCGCGCTGGAAGTGTTCGCGGCGAACGGCGTCGAGGTGATGATCGATGCCGAGGGCGGCTACACGCCGACGCCGGTGATCTCGCACGCGATCCTCACCACCAACAAGGGGCGCACAAACGGCTTTGCCGACGGCGTCGTGATCACGCCGTCGCATAACCCGCCGGAGGATGGCGGCTTCAAATATAATCCGCCCAATGGCGGCCCGGCCGATACCGACATCACGGCCGGGATCGAACGCGCCGCCAACGGCTTTCTCGCGGACGGCTTGAAAGGCATAAAGCGCATCCCGTATGACCGCGCGCGCAAAGCGGCCAACGTGCATCGCTACGATTTTATCACGCCCTTTGTCGCCGACCTCACTGACGTCGTCGACATGGAGGCGATCCGCGCCTCGGGCGTCAAGATCGGCATCGATCCGCTCGGCGGCGCGGCGGTGCGCTACTGGCAGCCGATCATCGAGCGCTACAAGATTGCCGCGACCATCGTCAGCGACGCCGTCGATCCGACGTTCCGCTTCATGACGGTGGATTGGGACGGCAAGATCCGGATGGACTGCTCGTCGCCTTACGCGATGGCGCGGCTGATCGGCCTGCGCGACAAATTCGACGTCGCCTTCGCCAACGACACCGACGCCGACCGCCACGGCATCGTCACCCGCTCGAACGGCCTGATGAACCCGAACCATTATTTGGCCGCGGCGATTGCCTATCTGTTCGCGCATCGTCCGCAATGGGGCAGGGATGCCGCGGTCGGCAAGACCATCGTCTCGAGCGCGATCATCGACCGCGTCGCCAAGAAGCTCGGCCGTGGCCTGGTCGAGACTCCCGTCGGCTTCAAATGGTTCGTCGATGGGCTCAGCTCCGGCTCGTTCGGTTTCGCCGGTGAGGAAAGCGCCGGCGCCTCGTTCCTCCGAAAGGACGGGTCGGTGTGGACCACCGACAAGGACGGCGTCATCCTGGGCCTGTTGGCCGCCGAGATCACCGCGCGGACCCAACGCGACCCCAGCCAGTTGTTCGATCAATTGACCAGCGAACTCGGCGTGCCCTTCTACGAGCGGATCGACGCGCCCGCGACGCCGGCCCAGAAGAATCTATTGAAGGCGCTTTCGCCGGAAAAGCTCGCCATCAAGGAACTCGCCGGCGAGCCGGTGCGGGCGACGCTCACCGCCGCGCCCGGCAACGGTCAACCGTTTGGCGGCATCAAGGTCACGTCGGACAGCGGATGGTTTGCGGCGCGGCCGTCGGGCACCGAAGACGTCTACAAGATCTATGCCGAGAGCTTTCGCAGCGAAACTCACCTGCGGCAGATCCAGCAGGAAGCACAGTCGGCGATCGCGCAAGCCTTCAAGGCTTGAACAAGCGGATCGGTGCTAGGCGGTTTGCGGCGATGGCGCGGCCTCGATGATATCCAGATGGATGCCGCCGCACCGCGTGCACCTCATCGTCCAATATTCGCACCCCGCCCGTCCCGGGATGACGCGCAGCACCGCGAGGTGCGCCTCGCATTGCGGGCAGCTCGACAGCACCGCGCCCGAATGCGACTTGGCCTGTTCGGTTTCAAACAGCGACATGGATGCGCTCCCTTGCGACCGGCGGCCCGAGGTGCGGCGTGCCGCGTTGGCCCGGCGCTTGCTTAACCGCTGCCTGAAACGATCGATCGGAAGCTTGGCATCGGGGCTACGAAGTAAATGTGAACCCGTTCACATTCCCGCATTATTTTTTAACCGGTTCTTTCGACCGGCATGGCGGTGAATCTTGCCGGGCTTGCCGCGCGCGGCCGGCTCGGCCGCGGCGCGGATGATCCAGCGCCGGAACGCGGCGAAATCGCGTTGCTCGGTGCGGAAGCTGCGATAGACCAGATACCAGCGCATGCCCTTGGGCACCGAAAGCGCAAACGGCGCGACCAGCCGTCCGGCGGCGAGATCGTCGTCGATATAAGGCCGGATCCCCATCGCGATGCCAAGCCCATCGACCGCGGCCTGCAGCGCGTGGCCGTAATATTGAAATTCCGTCCCGCGCGCGCTCACCCGTGCGACGCCGGCGGCTTTCAGCCACAGCGGCCAGTCCTCGGCGGCATGCGCCACTCGCAAGAGGCTCGGCCCCCTGAGATCGCCGGGGCGTTTGAGTTGCGCCGCCAACCGCGGCGCGCAGACCGGCAGAAGGTCCGCGGCGAAGAGTGGTTCGGCGACCAGGCCCGGCCAGTCGCCGTCGCCGAGCTTGATGCCGCAGCTCCAGTCATCGCCGAACGGCGCCGCCGCGCCTCCCGTGGTGATGCGCACGTCGATGTCGGGCTCGTGTTGCCGAAAATCCGCAAGCCGCGGGATCATCCATCGCATGGCAAAGGTGGGTCCGACGCCGATGGTCAGCACCCGGACGCTTGCGGGCGCTGTCACCTGCGCGGTCAGGCTCGCCAAGGCATCGAAGATCGGCGTCAGCCCGCTCTGGTAGGCGCGCCCCGCCGCCGTCATCACCAGCCGGTTCGCCTTGCGCTCGAACAGCGCAACGCCGAGCCGTTGCTCCAAGAGATGCACCATCCGGCTGACGGCGGCCGCCGACACGTTGAGCTCGCTGCCGGCGCCGGCAAAGCTGCCGCTTCGCGCCGCCGCCTCGAACGCCTTGATGCCGTTGAGAAACAGAAGCCGCCGCATTCGACCCTCAGGAAAACTGATGCCAGGACAAGATAACTCAGTTTGCGCTGATGGTACAAGCAAGGCAGGAATATCGGCGGAGGATGCAATGACCCCGCTCATGATGGCAGCGCTCGGCCTCTTGATGGTCGCGACCGCCTTTCTGTCCGGCCTGTTCGGGATGGCCGGCGGGCTGATCCTGATCGGCGTACTGCTCGCCTTGATGCCGCTGCCGACGGCGATGGTGCTGCACGCGATCACGCAGATGGCGTCGAACGGCTGGCGCGCGTTTCTGTGGCGGCGCCATATCCGGTGGCGGCCGGTCTTCGTCTATCTGATCGGCTGCGCGTTGGCGCTGGCGGTCTGGTCGATCACCCGTTACGTGCCGGACAAGCCCGTGGCGCTGCTGTTGCTGGGGGTGACGCCTTTCATGGCGCGGCTGATGCCGTCCGACCTAAAACCCAACCCGGACAGCATCTGGCAGGGCACGCTGTATGGCTCGATCTGCATGGGGCTGATGCTGATGACGGGCGTGTCCGGGCCCCTGCTGGACACCTTCTTTCTCGGCGGAAAATTCGATCGCCGTGCGATCGTCGCGACCAAGGCCACCTGTCAGGTGGCGAGCCATTTTACCAAGCTGATCTATTTCGGCGGCATCATCGATCAGGCCGCGACGCTTGATCCGATGCTGGCGGCGGTTGCGATCGCGGCTTCGATGACCGGCACGTCGCTGGCGCGGCGGATCCTGGAGGCGATGACGGATTTGCAATTCCGCACCTGGGCGTCGCGGCTGATCACCACCGTCGCCGGCTACTACATCCTTTACGGCAGCTGGCTGCTGCTCGCGCGCAGCAATGCGTTTGCTTTTTGAGCGAGGAGAAATCCGATGGCCGATACCGCGGATCCTTTGGTGCTTGATTTCGTCGAATGGATCGCCCGCGAGCCGCGGCTTTATTCCGAGGTGATCGCGACTTGGCGCACCTCCTGCCCGCGACTGACGATCTGGGAAGACGCGGTCGATCGCGGTTTTGTCGAGCGCGAAACCATTGCCGGTTTTGGGATGATCGTGACGGTCACGGAAGACGGCGCAAAACTCCTGCGCGCGCATGACCGAGCTTAGCTGATCCGCGAATTTAGCAAGCCAAATAACTATTCCTTTTTTCTTTCAGCCTTGGTCCGCGGTGAGAGTATGGGGCGGACGCTTGCCTCGGTAGTCAGCCCGAAGTGCCCTTAAGTGCCTTTAACGCGAAAGCAATCACGACGACCAGGCCCAGAGCCACGATCATTGCTAGTAGCAACACATTCCGCTCGTGTTGGGTAAGGAGAAACTGCATGAGGAGGAAAACGAATGTCCCGAGGCCTGTGCCTGCGCGGCCAAAACGCCGTGCTTGATTTTGATTCGACGCTGTTGGCTGCATTGGCGTCTCGCGTTGCAGATCGGCTCTCGCATGATAATCTTGGTGGACATTCGCTGTGGCGAAGGCCCCTCGATCGGCGCGTAGGTGCCAAATGTAGGCGCCGAGCATTGCTGGAATTGGAACGCCGTAAGTCGTCAAAGCATCAAGCCAGTGCGGCATATGAGCGGTGCTGTCTCCGCCGCCGCTGCCCCAAATCGTGTCGCAGACGCAAAATACAAACCATGCCGAGATTGATAAGGCGCCATTTAGGAGTTTCTCGTGTGGCGCGATCTTCGCGGCGATATAGCCCGCCGGAATCGGCGCTAGGAAGAAGATCAATGTCGTCGTGGCAAGGAACCCATCCGACGATTTCATCTGGTCGAATACCGTCGCCAAGCTTGCGGTCCCGTCCGACGAAATAGTTTCCCCAGCACAATAAAAAAGCATTGCGAGGACCCAGCCGGTCACAAAGAATATCCAATGCGCGATGTTGGAAACGACAAACGCCTTTAGAGATATCATCCGGAGCATCAGTGCCTCCACCGAAACGAAGGGGCTGTGCTGAATAGAACCATAAATCAATAAACGAACTTAAAGCGCAATTAGCCAAAAGCGCTCGCATAGGTTGTCGAGTTTTTAATCATTTCGCTCGATGATGGCGACGGAGCCTTATGATCAGGCATGGCAGGCTCCCGTAAGCTTCGGCATGAGGACACATGCATCGGCTCGGAATTCTGTTTTGCGCGATAGTTCCTTCGCTCGTGCTGTTGCAGTATGGCATCGCCAAAGCGCGGGCCAGGTGGGACGATCGGGTGATCTGGGAGGCATTCTTCAGTGGCGGCATGGCGACCATCTTCGTGTTTCTTCCTGAGATGCTGTTGAAGAAGGCGTTTCCAGTCGATGCCATGTCGCCGGTTCATGGCGCTGTGACGCAAGCATTCGTGATCGCGGCGATTCCGGAGGAAATCGCGAAGTTTGCTGCGATCTTTTACGCCATCAAGCGATATGGCGCTGGCGACGATCGGCATGACGTGATCACAACGTCGTTCGCAGTCGCGCTCGGCTTCGCTGCCATTGAAAATCTCGGCTACCTTCTCGCTCCCGGAGAGTGGCCGCTGTTGGCGGCAAGCCGGGCGGTGCTGGCCGTGCCGATGCATGGCCTCGATGGCCTTGCCATGGGTTCATTTTTGACCGTGGCGCAGTTTGATCCTCGTCACCGGCGGATCTGGTTGACGGCCGCCCTCGCCGTGCCGATGCTTCTGCATGCTGGCTACGACTTTCCGTTGATGCTGATCACCAGGAATCAGGCTTTCTTCGGCGTCCTTCCTGCCTGGTTCCTGATGGTGGTCCTATCGACCGTCTGCGTTCTGTGCCTGTGCAATAAGGTGAGAGCATTGGCAGAGCGAGCCTATGTCCCGCTCGATGGGGCCTCCAGCCCTCGACTTTCCGGCGCAGTGTTGCTGCTGCTTGTGCCAATCCTGGCGGGCATCACGCTCGTCAGCGCTGGTAATTTTGGAATCGTGGGCGCCGCCGCATTCAGCATATTGCCAGCGATCTTGGGCATAGATCTGCTGTGTACGAGTTCGAAGGTTTCTCGTGCGGCGACGGCAAAGCGATAATCTTCCTCCCTGCCAACCCGCTGTTGGCACTTTGCGGACCTCACGTGATGTCCGACTTGAGTCCGGAGTGCGCACCAAAGCGGACGTCGGCCGACCACTCTGAATTTATGGGTTCACGTCCTAGCTCGAGTGATTCTCATTCCCCGAGGCCGGCGAGCGTGGTCCACAGGGGGCGGTTCGGCATCTGAATTCGAACCCAGCGATAAGGCGCACGCGCCCATGGCTTGATCTGCGGCGTCAGGTTGTCGAGAACCAGATCGCCGCTTCGGGTACGCACGACGAGAACAAGGTGATGCTTTCCCCAATTCGTCACGACCTCGCTCAGCAGCAGCGCGCCTGAGGGCCAGCCGCGATTGAGCAGCTCGTGGCGCTTGGTCACTGCGTAATCGCTGCAATAGCCACGATGCGGATTGATCAACCAGGTCTCGTCGGCCAGGCTCAGTTCTTTGCTCTCCGGAATGATGCTGCGGTTAACGGTCTGATTAACCTGCTTGAGATTGGCCCAGCGTTCCTCAGTCAGACGAACCGGACCCCCGCGAAACAGCGGCTTTGTGCGACATTCGTCCTTATAGCGCAGGCAAAACATCGTGTAGGCCATCGGCGGCAGCGTCGGCGTCTCGAACTCGATGTGCTGGATCGCCGACTGCGGTCCCATCGGCATGTCCAACGGCCCCGCATTGACGGGCTCAAACCCGACGATCATCCCCGCAACCGCCAGCGCAGCTTTGGCTGAAAAGGGCGCATATTATGACTCCCCAAATGTCTGTTGGGGGAGACGCTAGGCGCAAAGGTTGGAGTACTCGTGTCGCCGACCTTTCACTCCAGCCTGTTCCCGTTGCGCTGGCTCCCACTGCAGCATTGTAGGTTGTGCGCCTAACACTTCTGACGGGAAATGGTTCCTGGGAAAGGCTCGGCGGCTTCTGGTAAAGCGGACTTGCGCAGTGGCATCGTGTGTTGGTGGGGTGCGCCGCCGCATCAATGCGTTACCACGATGAAATCCGTGTCTTTTCCCGTCTCATGGCTAAATCCGTTGTCGGAAATAATCAATGAAGAGGCCGGCGTCAGTAGTTCAGAGATCCTCTCAACCGTATCCTGGGGTATTTCGATGCGGTCGAGGGCAGCGTTGGCTTTATCGGGCGACGGTACCGATAGGGCGGTATGCTTCGCGAGCGCTTCGCGCTCCTTCGTGGCATCCTCGGACATGCGAGGAAACTCCTCCGGAATCGACACGACGGTCCAGCGAATAGCCGCTCCCTCGTTCTGGAATTCCATTGCGGTAAACACGTGCGTTCCCAGCGGCTCCTCCGGATTTTCGATCTTGACCGGGACATCAAACAACGGCGAGAAGCCCTGACGCACGAAGAGCTTGCTCAACTTACGACTCACGAAGACGGAGAGCGGGACGATCTTTTTAGGTGCGCCTCCAGCGGCGGCCGAGCCTGGAACCTGGAGACTAGTGGCTTCTGGAGTCTCGGCATTGGACACTAGTGATCCATGCGTTGCCGCGGCTGTACCAATGCTCTTACCCGCGACTGTGGCAGTCTGAAATTCCGGCGAACCGGACACGGCTTTCGGCTTAAAAAGGTGCGGATTGGTTATCTCGACCGGCTGGACATCGTCGTGTGCAATGATCACGCGCGTGCCGCGCTTCGTGAGATGCCAGAGTCGAATGGCAAACTCATTTTTCAAACGGATGCAGCCGTGTGACGCCGGATGCCCAGGCACGACACCGGCATGCAACGCTATCCCTGACCAGGTGATGCGCTGCATGTAGGGCATGGGGGCAGCGCTATAAATATTTGAACGGTGCCATCGTTGTTTGCTGATCACGCTGAACACGCCGAGGGGCGTAGGATGCCCCTGAGTTCCCGTGGACACCGAAGAGCGTGCGATCAGGGCCCCGTTGTCAAAAAGCGAGACCCGTTGGTCTGCTATCGAGATGATGATCTGGAGCGGGCCCTTCGGAGCGTCCTCGGGCCGAGCGTTCTTCGCCGATTCAGAGTTTGTCTGCCGGTGGTGGTGCTTGTGTTTGAACGGAGCGTAATGGCCTGGCCAGAACGTGTACTGGGGCCAAAACAGAAACTGAGCGTGTGCGATCCCTGCAGAGAGCATGAAAATGGCGAATACTGCCATTGTTATCGCGCGGATGGATCCGATGTTGATGCGTCCGGAGCGAGATGCAGACATGGTGCGCTCACGGCTCTGTTTAGGCGTTTCCGCGCGCCGCACTGCTGGTAATTCCTGTGCGGACATCGCCCTGTTCCATAGGCGCAATTCCGTCGTTTCGAGACGATGCCGACGCCTAATACGTCATTCCGATGGCACGCCACCGCGTTTCGAAAGTATCCGATTGATTCGGTGCCCACGCTTGTGAATCTAATGGATTGCCGGGCTTCTCTGGCAGAACGCTTGTAAGGTCTCCATCGGAATTTGGTTGTGCTGAAGCCTGCGCAGGCCACTCCAACAATGATTTCGAAAGCTTGGGCTTGCCTTCGTACCAGCATTTTCTTCCGTCAATCAGACGCCAGGACCAATACCCGTCCGGATTTGATGGTATCGCGGCACTGCATTTTTGCTTCGCCTGCGCAGTTGGTATCCCGATTGATGAGAGCGTAGCAATGCAAGCGGCGAAAACGATTAATGGAGTCTGCTTCCTCATTCAGTACCTCATGCAGTGAAGTTGCATGCGAGGTCCAACCAAAAACGCAGCGTTACCGACCGTAGCCTCTCCTTCAAATCTGGTCGAAGTGGGTCGAAAATTGGACCGTATTCACAATTGCGAGGCCAATTTCCTGGAAGAAGTCAATCAGGTAATAGCCGTCGCGCGGATCGGCGGGAGCGATCAATGTGCGGTGTGAGTTGCCGTTGCGACGGGCGTTTTGATCTGGGGCAATGGGTTCGGTTCGCTCAGAAGATGCTATAAATCGCCAACGACAGACCGCTCAAGGGGCCGGCATCCGGCCACTCAAGCGCGTCTGTTGGTCCGATCGCCCCGAACCGGCCGCATGCGTCGCATGGGTCCGAAACTCCCCCTACACGCTTACGTCGGAGAATGCACAACAATTGCCTGCCGGCGGTGCGTTGCATACAGGCAACACTCTTTGGAAAAATTGATGACCTGCAGTTTGCGCCATTGCGCGGTCATATCTTGATCCGAAAAATCAGCCCGTCGCGTGCTTGGCTGTGCAGCATGGCTCAAGTGGAGCCTTTGGAGGCGACGGGATCATGAACCCGCGGCGATTTGCGACAGTGGCGCCAGCGTTGTGCGGGACGGTCGTTCTCGCGGGGTGGATCGTCGCCTGGCTTGCTGGCTTCGGTTCGGCCGGCATCAAGAACATCGGCGCAGTGCCAATCGAGGACCGCGCAGCATCTCTCACCGCCAACGCCGAACTCGCGGATCCACCGCAGGCAACCGCAATGGGCAACGCCGCTATTGCCAACGCGGATGTGGCGACGGCCGCCGAATCGGTGACGGGGATGGCTACCGGCAAGATGGCGGCCTCCGATGAGCCGGAATCGATGGTCGAGGCCGCGTTGCCCGATCCGTCGCAGATGCTGCCGCCCGAATCACCGCCCGTGCAAGTGGCGACAGCGAGCCAGTCCGATCCGGTATCAAACGAGGTCAAGGATGCTGTGAGCTCCATCGAAATTCTCGACGAATGCCTGGTAGCGGAGATCTGCATCGACCGATATCTGTGGGCGATCTACCAACGGACGCCCAAGGAGGACACCATCAAGGTGCATGAGCGGAGGAAAGTGACGGTCAAGAAGAGGGGCAAAACGGTGACTGTCACCAAAAGCTTTACCAAGCTCGTCGATGAGGACTTCACGTGGAAGGATCCGAAGGCGGCGGAAAAAGCCGGCATGCCGATGATGGACTACGTGATCGGAGGCATGGATCGGAGCTTCAAGCTGAAGCTCTTTTATACGCTTCACGCGGCGGAGCAGGCGGGGCTGTCGCCTGGCATAACCAGCGCGTTCCGCGATGACTACCGTCAATCGATCGCAAGCGGCCTGAAGGCGGCGACTGACAGGTCATACCACGGCGGGAGCTTCCGCGGCGGTTATGGCCACGGGCTCGCGGCCGATGTCGTGAGCGTCAAAGGCGCGACAGAGGCGCAGCGATGGATTTCCACTGAAAGCTTATGGAAATGGATCGATGCACACGGGAAGGAGTTTGGAATCGGGCGACCGTATCTCGACAAAGATCCGGCGCATCTGGCACCGATCGACGGCAAAGAGTATGCCGCTCACCACAGCGGGACAAAAGCTCAGCACGCGGAGTCGAATATGAAGAAGCGCAACCGGCTAGCGGTGCGGGACGATTACAGCGTGGCAAAACGCACAAGAAACGCAAGATCGTCGAAGATGAGAACGATCTAAGCCGGTTCAAGCACGCATTCCAGCACGACGCGGGCAAGGCTACAAAGTTGAAATGGCTACCGATCTCACAAACCACTGCTCCTGGTCGTGCCGGGAGCGCTGCCCGCTATACAAATCAAGGAGCGATTTCTGACCGCCCGACTATGGCTGCGCTCAAACGGAGTCAGATCGAGTCCAAACAACTGGCAGGATCTCTGTTCCCAGCACCTTTGGGACATACCAACGGGCTCTTAGAAGGTCTGTTTATCGGGTTAACACCGGAAGTGATTGGTGCGCGGCCAAAAGGCTTGCAGCCGCGCGTGTCGCAGGTCGTTCGCGCTAGCATGTAGGCCGCTCTCAAGTTATTTCCGTAAGTAGAATGCGCATCAATCCCATCATCGTGCAGAAATACGGCGGCGCCTGTCTTGAAACACCGGCAAAAATCCGCGCGGTCGCGAGCAGTCTAGCGGATTTGCATAGCCGTGGTCATCGCGTCGTGGCGATAGTTTCAGCGATGGGTAAGACCACCGACGAACTTGTTAAGATAGCCTATCAAGTGAGCCCGCATCCCAATCGTCGTGAACTCGATATGTTGTTAACCACCGGTGAGCGCATCAGCATGTCCTTAATGAGCATGGCGTTGTCTGATCTCGGCGTGCCGGCGATTAGTTTTACCGGCAGTCAAGCCGGAGTGATGACCGACGACTCCCATTCCTCCGCGCGCATTTTAGATGTGCGGCCCATTCGCGTACGTGAAGAACTCGATCGCGGACGCATTGTGGTTCTAGCTGGCTTTCAGGGCGTCAATCCGGTGACCAAAGAAATCACCACGCTGGGCCGGGGCGGCAGCGACACCACTGCGGTCGCCATGGCCGCGGTGCTAAAAGCCGAGTGCTGTGAAATTATCAAAGAGGTCGACGGAGTTTGTTCGGCGGATCCGCGCATCGTGGCGAATTCAAAACCCTTGCGTCAGCTGGATTTTGTATCGCTATCCGAAATGTGTTTTTGGGGCGCCAAGGTCTTGCATTATCGCAGCGTGGAGCTGGCACAAAGCCAAAATGTGCCTTTGGTCATAAAAAAATGGGGCAGCGCTGAACACAGCACGCAAGTGATGAAGGAGGTTGTGGGAATGGAAAGCGGAAGAGTTTTGGCCGTCAACTCGATGGCTCGCATTGAGCATGTGGAGATCGATTCGGCGGATCTCAATCAAGGTTTTGAGAAATTCGCGCAGCATCTCAAACAAAATGGCTTATCTTGGCCGCAACTCCTCGCCTCGGCTTTCACCGCCGGAAAAACGCGCATTATGATGACTTGCGATTCGGAATCGCTCGACACTTTGCTGCGCACGCTGGAAAGCAGCAAAGACTTGCGCAAACAGCGTGAGACTTTAAGTTCGGTGAGCCTCACTTGCTTCGGCGGCGTTTCTTCAGACTTGCCATTTAAGGCGATTCAGATTCTGCAACGTCACGGGATTATCGCCGACAAATATGTTTTGTCCCCGCATTCGGTAAATTTATTTGTTCCTGTCGACAGCCGCGAGGCCGCGGTCAAGGCTTTGCATTCGCTGATCTAGCGGCGTCATCGTGGCCGACCACTTTTCCGACCTTGCGCGATGTCCGACTTGAGTCCGGAGTGCGCTCCAAAACAGACGTTCGCCAACACCTCTGAATTTGTGGGTTCACGCCCTAGCTGGCGTCGTCCCCCAAACCCGACATGCGGCGGATATGATATGATCTTCCGAGTCCGAGATACGGATCGGACGCAATTCGGTATGGCGGCCGATTGGATCAGACGCAGCAAAACGTACCCAGGCATCCATCATGCCGCGGCGTCGGCCCCGATTTCCGCAGCCGGAAATGATTGTTGCGAAACGCCCAAACAAATGTTGGAGTGCCGGTCGAGGTCGACCGAGGACCTCGCCGGAATGCCGAAGGGCGCAGGAAGGGGCTGATCGGGCGAGTGCTCGACGTTTCGTCGAATGGGCGATACGGAGGCGCCAAAATGGACTATCTGGGCGCGCTGCGTATGTTCGTGCGAGCGGTAGAGGCCGGCAGCTTTTCGAAAGCCGCAATTGCCACGAATACCAAGACATCGACCGTGTCGCGCGCGATCGCCAGCCTTGAAGAGGATCTTGGTGTCAGCCTGTTTCATCGCACCACGCGCCGCGCGCATCTCACCGAGCCGGGCGCGACATTCTACGAGCACGCACGCGACGTTCTGCGGGGCCTGGAAGAAGCGCGGGATGCGGCCTCGGCAATGGAGGGGCGGCCACAAGGATTGATCCGCCTGCATGTCCCGAGCGCCTTCGCCCGCCTGCACATCATGCCGTTCGTGCCGGACTTCCTGGCCGCCTATCCCGATATTCGTCTCGATGTCTCATTGACCGATGTGCGAGTTGATCTCTTGTCCGTCGGCGCCGACCTGGCGATCCGTATCGGTCCGCTCATCGATTCCAGCTTGCTCGCCCGCAAGCTGGCGCCGCACCGGCGCATTGCCTGCGCGAGCCCAGCCTATCTGGACCGAACCTCGCCAATCTCCGAGCCGATCGACCTGCTGCAGCACAATTGTCTGGTCTATACGCTGCAGCCGACCGATCGTTGGTTCTTTCGTCACCAGGCCAAGGCAGGGGATGCTTTCGAGGAAGTACCCGTCACCGGCACGTTGCGCGCCGACGACTCCGAGCCGCTGCGCGATGCGGCGGTTGCCGGTGTGGGGGTCGCGCTCCTGCCGACATGGCTGGTCGGCGAGGATATCAAGGCGGGTCGCCTGCGGTACCTGCTTCCCGAGTGGTCCTCTATGATCGCCACGAAGCCGGGTGGCATCTTCGGGGTTTTTCCTCCGCATCGCATGGTGCCACCAAAGGTGCGGGCCTTTCTGGATTTTGCCCAGAAACGGTTTGGCAAGCCGCCCTACTGGGATCCTGATTGGACAGAGGACCGGCATAAGACCTCGCACGACGTCACCGAACAAGACGGCTCAGAGAGCGTCTGACGATCGCGGCGCGTTGCGCGCCCCGCAACAATCTCTCCCAGCATGGGGCATAGAGCGCGGCCGATTGCTAACCTACATCAGCCTTACGCCTGACGGCGATGTATCTGCTTTAGGTCTTATGGAGAAACGAAATGTCGAAACTTGGTATTGTAGGGGCGACGGCCCTGTCACTGGCGTTAGCAGTTGCAACCCCGGCCTTCGCCCTGGGGGTCCGCGGTGGCGGTGCGATGCACGTCGGCAGCGGCGGGTTCCGCGGTGCTCAAGCAACCGTCGGCTCCGTGGTATCGAGCGACGCTGATGCTTCCTATTGCGCCCACCGTTGGATGTACCACGACGCGGCGTCCGGGACGTATATGGGCGACGACGGTGAGTGGCGTCCTTGCCCATAAAAGCAAAAAAGAGCGGCTCAAGCCGCTCTTTTTTATGTTCGACACTTTCCATGCTCGACAATCGGCCGGACTAGATTGAGAGCTACAAGATTCACATCCTTCGGGCGGCTTTTCTTTTGGCTGCCGTAAACGCTGGGCCGGGAACTGATCGACGGGTGGAATGAACCGAACGACATTGTTATGGTGCGACCGATCGAGCCGCCAAACTTCTGTCCACATCGATCGTCGCGAGTAGACCGTGGAGACGATTGCTGTTGCCTTGTTTCTCCTGCTGGCCGTCGTGGTCAGCGGCGCGCTCGCGCGCATGTCTCCGGTGGCTTTGCCGCTGCCGCTCGTTCAGATAGCGCTCGGCGCATGCATTGCTTCGGTCGCCAATCTCGGCGTCGAACTGAAGCCGGATATTTTCTTCCTTCTGTTCCTACCGCCGTTGCTCTTCCTGGATGGCTGGCGCATTCCGAAGGAGGGGTTGTTCCGCGACAAAGGGACAATCCTGGAGCTGGCGCTCGGCCTCGTCGTGTTCACGGTCGTTGGCGTCGGGTATTTCATCAACTGGATGATCCCGGCGATGCCGCTGGCCGTCGCCTTCGCGCTTGCCGCGATCGTCTCGCCCACCGATCCTACCGCAGTCTCCGCGATCGCTACCCGTGTGCCGATCCCCAGGCGATTGATGCACGTTCTTGAGGGCGAGTCGCTGCTCAATGATGCCTCGGGCCTCGTGTGCATGCGCTTCGCCGTTGCTGCAGCCCTAACGGGGACGTTCTCGCTGCTCGACGCCGTCGGAACTTTCCTCTGGCTTGCGATCGGCGGCATCGCCATTGGTGTAGGCGTCACCTGGATTGCGTCCGTCGCGAAGAACTGGGTATCGCAGCATTTCGGCGAGGAGACCGGCTCGCAGATCCTGATCAGCCTGCTGATCCCGTTCGGTGCCTACCTTTTGGCCGAACATCTGCGTTGCTCCGGCATTCTCGCCGCCGTCGCGGCTGGCATCACCATGAGCTACGTCGAACAGAGCGGCCAGGCGCTTCCCGTGACCCGGGTTCGGCGCAGCGCGGTTTGGGACCTTGTTCAGTTCACCGCCAGCGGCATCATCTTCGTATTGCTTGGAGAACAGCTTCCGCAGCTCGTCACCGGTGCAGCGCGGGTGGTGGGTGAGGCCGGACACCACGATCCGATCTGGCTCGTTGTGTATGTGGTTGCCATCAATCTCGCCCTTGCGGTGTTGAGATTCATATGGGTCTGGACGTCATTGCGCTTCACGTTGTTTCGGGCTGCGCGGAAGGGTCAAAACCCATATGTACCAAGTTGGAGTCTCATCGCGGCGGCATCGCTCGCCGGCGTTCGAGGGACCATTACGCTCGCCGGCGTGCTGACGCTGCCCCTGACCATGAACGATGGGTCCGCGTTTCCGGCGCGCGACCTTGCGATCTTTCTCGCTGCTGGCGTGATCATTGTGTCGCTGGTCGCGGCAAGTTTCAGCCTGCCGTTTCTCCTCAAGGGGCTCGAATTGCCACCCGAGCCGTCGCAACAGGAAGAGGAGGACCGGGCACGCATCGCCGCGGCGGAAGCGGCGATTCAGGCGATCGGGCAGGCGCAGCATCACATGGGGGAAGGCCGCAGCGACGCCGATCTTTATACCGATGCCGGGGTACGTATCATGGAGCTCTATCGCCAGCGGATCGATGGTCGCTCTACGACCGGCAAAGAGGCGTCACTGGCGCGCAAGATCGATGAGATCGAGCGGAGGCTGCGTGTGACCGGGCTTCGGGCCGAACGGACCGAAATCTACCGTATCGCCCGCGCCCGCCGGCTCTCCGACGAGACCGCCCGCAAGTTGGTCAGAGAGCTTGATCTGCTGGAGTCGCGGTTTGCAACGCGGTGACGCGCGCAATTTGTAGGTTCACGTCCTGGTCTCAGCACAGTTCCTAAGCACAGGGCACGGGAACGCAGGTCAATTCGCCGGGATACGAAACGCCCGCCATTGACTTCACCCGCCCAATGCGGTGAACTTCATGCAATCGCATCCAATTTGCGCATCCAATTTGGATGGCAGGTCAAGTACCCAAAAATCTCTACTACCCAAAAAGAGACAGGAACGCCGCCATGATCGACCTTTACTACTGGACCACGCCGAACGGCCACAAGATCACGATGTTTCTCGAAGAGGCCGGGCTCAAATACAAGATTTTCCCGATCAACATCGGCAAGGGCGATCAGTTCAAGCCGGAGTTCTTGGCGATCGCGCCCAACAATCGGATCCCCGCGATGGTCGACCACGAGCCGAAGGGCGGTGCTAAGCCCATCTCGATCTTCGAATCCGGCGCGATGCTTTTGTACCTTGCAGAAAAGACCGGAAAATTCCTGCCCGCCGACCTCTATGGCCGCTACGACGCCATTCAATGGACGTTCTGGCAGATGGGCGGGCTCGGGCCGATGGCCGGGCAAAATCATCACTTCCGCAATTATGCGGTCGAAAAGCTGCCCTACGCCATCGACCGCTATGTGAACGAGACCAACCGGCTCTATGGCGTGCTCAACAAGCGGCTCTCCGATCGCGAATTCGTCGCCGGCGACTATTCGATCGCGGATATGGCCGCCTATCCCTGGGTCGTGCCCTACAAGAACCAGGGCCAGGACATCGACCAATTCCCGCACGTCAAGCGCTGGCTCGAGACCATCGGCGCGAGACCTGCCACGATGCGCGCCTACGCCAAGGCCAAGGAGGTCAATCCGAATTTCGGCCAGCCCGCGATCCGCACCGAGGAAGAGCGCAAGCTGCTGTTCGGGCAGACGGCGGCAGTGGTGAAGTGAGCTAAAGAAACCATTCTTCGTCATGGCCGGGCTTGTCCCGGCCATCCACGCCTGATGTCGCGGTTGCCAAAGAAAGACGTGGATGCCCGGGACAAGCCCGGGCATGACGGCGAAATCCGGGACACGCTCCCTCCCCGTCATTGCGAGCGAAGCGAAGCAATCCACCGGGCCGCAAGGAAGAATGGATTGCTTCGCTTCGCTCGCAATGACGGCTGAATAGAGGGGTTCCACAATGACACTCAAACTGTTCGAACTGGTCGGCACCGACGAGCAGCGTCCGTTCAGCCCGTTTTGCTGGCGGACGCGGATGGCGCTGGCGCATAAGGGTCTGTCGGCGCAATCGATCCCCTGGTGCTTTACGGAAAAGCAGGCGATCGCGCCGCATCAATCCGAAAAGGTGCCGGTGCTGCTCGACGGTGAAACCTCGGTCGCCGATTCCTGGGCGATCGCGAACTATCTCGAGGACACCTATCCGGACCGGCCGTCGCTGTTCGGCGGCGAGGGCGGCCGCGCCATCTGCCGAATGATGAATTGGTGGGGCGATATCGCCGTGGTCGGCGGCATGTTCCCGCTGATCGTCGCCGATATCCCCTCGCATCTGAAGCCGGTGGATGCGGCCTATTTCCGCAAGACCCGCGAAGCGCGCTTGGGCAAGCCGCTGGAACAAGCCGCGGCCGAACGCGATAAATCGGTCGAAAGTTTTCGCAAAGGCCTCGAGCCGATGCGGCTGACGCTGAAAACCCAAGACTATCTCGGCGGTGATGCGCCGAACTACGCCGACTACATCGTGTTCGGCGGTTTTCAGTGGGCGCGCGTGGTCAGCCCGTTCAAATTGCTGGCTGAAGCCGATCCGGTCTATGCGTGGCGCGAGCGGTTGCTCGACACCTTCGACGGCATGGCGCGCAAATCGCCGGGTTTTCCGGTGTAGCGCCGGCTCGGCTCAAAAAGATAAATAAAAAATATACTCGCGCGTGCGAGCGCTGCCGGAATTTTGCGGAGCTTCTCCAAGCACCGTATAACCTTCAACGGATGGAGGAGTGTGTCGGATTGTTTCAGCCCATGCCTCCGTGATTGCCGGCGTTGCTGGCCGCAGAGACAGGAGAAGGTTTTGTTGCAGGGAAGATTGATTTGCCGAATCGGCATCACGGTGGGGCTGTTGTTGACGGGCGCCTCTTTCGCGCTGGCCCAGTCCACGCCCCAGCCGGCACAGGACGCCATGCTCGCCAATGGCCCGCCGAGCTGGGACGCCAATCACGATGGCGTCTACACCTGCGACGAATGGAAGAAGTTCATGGACCGGTTATTCACGTCGGCGGATCGCAACCATGACGGAAGCCTCAGCCCGTCCGAATTCGCAACGGTGCAGAAATCCGACCCGACACTGGCCGAGGCGGACTTCGGCTATTTCGACGAAAACCAGGATGGCAAGATCACGCGCAAGGAGTTTGTCGACAAGCCGAGCGCGTTCATCCTCCGCTTCGACAGGAACGGCGACTGCCGCGTCACCGGGGATGAGATCAGGGCCGGCACCACCAAGAAGCAGGAAGGCCCGGTCGAGCGGCCGCGGGACAGGTTTCATTGAAGTCGCCGGTGCGCTCTGCGATGGCAGCCTAAGCTGTTCGCGGGACCGGTGGAGTAGCGTAAAAAACCTCCACGTCATTGCGAGGCGCAACGCGACGAAGCAATCCATGGAGCCGCAAAGCAAGCGTGGATTGCTTCGTCGCGGAGCCTGTCATCGGGCGCGCGTTCGCGCGACCCGTTGGCTGCTCGCAATGACGAAAGGTGTTAGCGTACAGGTTCGCCTGAGGCGGCCGCCGCCAGCTTCCGCAGGCAATCCCGGCACAGGCAATCGCCGCCATCCACCAGCATCGGCAATCGTGCGGTTTCCTCCGCGCACCAGCATGGTCCCGCCAGACTGCAGGTGAATTCCGCGCCGCATCCGGAACACGCAAGCCGCCGCGAGGCCGGTATTTCTAACCGATTTGTCATGTTCTTAACCGACTCGGGCGCGCGGTTTTAATGTGGGGTTCATCACTGACGGCGGTATATTGCGCGACGCAAATATACGCCCCTGACAATCCAGGGAAAGTACAAAGGGACATCCGATGGCCCGCGATTCGCAAGCCGCTGTGGTCGCGCTCAATCGCTTCGGATTTGGCGGGCGCGGCGGCGCCTCGGGCGATCTCGTCAATGCGGCGTCCGATCCGCGCGGTTTTGTCAAAGCCGAATTGAACCGCCCCAACGGCGCGCTATTGGAAGTGCGCGGCTTGCAATCGACCCCGGCATTGGCCGACGCGGTGTTCGCTTATCAGTTGGAGGTGCAACAGGCGCGCGCAGCGGCAGCGCAATCCGGCGCGCCGGCATCGGAGGCCACGCCGGCCCAAGGCGCAGCGCAAGCCAAGCCGCAGACGCGCAATCTTTCGCTCAACGCCATCGCGATGGACATTGCCGGAAAAGACGCCGCGACGAAGGCGCCGGAAAACGCCAACGCGGCGATGCAATCCAACGACGCGATGCAGCCGGGCGCCATGCAGCCCAACGCGGTGCAGCCCAACGCTGCAAAGCCGCCGCCGCAGCCGCCGCTCAACATCATCCAGAAAACCTATCGCGCCGAGGCCCTGGCGCGGCTGCAGCGCGCGGTGCTCGCCGATTGCGGCTTCCTCGAGCGATTGGTGGCGTTCTGGTCCAACCATTTTTGCATCTCGGCCAACAAGGGCGAATTGGCGCGGATGTGGGCCGGCTCGTTCGAGCGCGAGGCGATCCGCCCCTTTGTGCTAGGACGCTTCGCAGACATGCTCAAGGCGGTCGAGCAGCATCCAGCGATGCTGTTCTTTCTCGACAATCAGCAATCGCTCGGCCCTGACTCCCGCGCCGGGCAAAACCGCAAGCGCGGCCTGAACGAAAACCTCGCGCGCGAAATCATGGAGCTGCATACGCTCGGCGTCGGCGGCGGCTACAGCCAGGAAGACGTGACCTCGCTGGCGCGCATCATCACGGGGTGGACCTTTGCCGGACGGCAGGGTCAGCTCGGGACGCCCGGCACTTTCGTGTTCAACGCCAACGCGCACGAGCCGGGCCCGCAGCGTCTGCTCGGCAAGGTCTATGAGGCCAACGGCGTCGCGCAGGGCGAAGCGGCATTGGCGGACATTGCCCGTCATCCTTCCGCCGCGAAATTCATCGCCACCAAATTCGCGCGGCACTTTGTGGCCGACGATCCGCCGCCCGCTCTGGTGGCGCGGCTGCAGGATGTGTTCCAGAAATCCGACGGCGACCTCAAGGCGCTGACCATGACGCTGGTGGATTCCAACGAGGCCTGGCAGGCGCCGCTGACAAAACTGCGCAGCCCCTACGAATTCCTGGTGGCGAGCGGCCGGCTCTTGGCGCGCGTTCCCGAAGACCCCGGCCCCTATCTCGGCAGCCTCAATCTGTTGGGGCAGCCGCTGTGGTCGCCGGCCGGACCGAACGGCTTTCCCGACACCAACGCCGCCTGGGCCGCGCCCGAGGGCATGAAGCTGCGGCTCGATATCTCGGCACAGATCGCCGCGCGCGTCGCGGCCAATATCGATCCCCGCGATCTCCTGGAATTCGCCGCCGCCGATGCCGCGTCGGCGGAAACAAGGCGCACCATCGAACGCGCCGAATCGCGGCAGCAGGCGCTGGCGCTGTTGTTGATGTCGCCGGAATTCCAGAGGAGATGACGATGGATTGCTGCGAAGGATTGAGATATCCGGCAACATCGCGGCGCGCGCTGTTGCTCGGCGGCGCCTCGTTCGCCGCCTGGGCTTACTTGCCGAAATTCGCGCGCGCTGCCGACGGCCGCGATCCCAGGCTGATCGTCGTGATCCTGCGCGGCGCGCTCGATGGGCTTGCGACCGTGGCGCCGATCGGCGACCCCGATTATGCCGCACTCCACGGTTCGATCGCGCTGATGTCGGACGGTCCGCATGCGGCCGTGATGCTGGATTCCTTCTTCGCGCTGCATCCGGCGATGCCGGAATTTTCGCGGATGTATAAAGAGAAGCATGCGGCCGTGATTCATGCGGTGTCGACGCCCTATCGCGACCGCTCGCATTTCGACGGACAGGACGTGCTGGAAAGCGGTTTTGCCGGTCCCGGCCGGGTGCAATCCGGCTGGCTCAACCGCGCGCTGGAAGCGATGCCTAGGGGCGAGCGGGTGATGAGCGGGCTTGCCGTCGGCCCGACCACGCCGCTGGTGCTGCGCGGGGCGGCGCCGACCGTCGGCTGGGCGCCGGTCGCCTTGCCGCAGGCTGACGACGACACCGCGATGCGCCTGGTCGAACTCTATCAGCATCGCGATCCCGCGCTGGCGTCTGCCTTGTCGCAAGGCCTGCAACTGGAAAAGGCCGCGCTCGGCGATGACATGAAGCCGAAGCCGGGCGCCAATCCCGGGGTCCAGATGCGGCTGGTGGCGCGTGGCGCCGCCAAATTGATGGCGGCCGACGACGGTCCGCGGATCGCCGCGCTCGCCTTCGACGGCTGGGATACCCATGCCAATGAAGGCGGCCCGGTGGGAAGGCTGGCGCAATTGCTGTCGGGCCTCGACGGCGCGCTCGCCGAATTCGAAAACGGACTGGGCCCGCGCTGGCGCGACACCGTCGTCGTGGTCGCGACCGAGTTCGGACGTACCGCGCGCATCAACGGCACCGAGGGCACCGATCACGGCACCGGCACCATCGCGCTGCTCGCCGGCGGCGCGGTGCAGGGCGGCCGGGTGATCACCGACTGGCCTGGGCTAAAACCCGCCAATCTCTACGAGGCCCGCGATCTCGCGCCGACCACCGATCTCCGCGCCGTCATCAAAGGCGTGCTGCGCGACCATCTCGGCCTTGGCGAGAGCGTGCTGGCACAGAGCGTGTTCCCGGACAGCGCGGCGGTGAGGGGGATGAAGGGGCTGGTGGGGTGAGTGTTTTAAACCTCTCCCCGCTCTTTGCGGGGAGAGGTCGGATTGCGAAGCAATCCGGGTGAGGGGCAAGGCAGTGCGTGGGCCAGATCGGAAGACCATTCGAATCGCGAGAAAGTTGCGCGTCAATCAGACGGACGCGGAAACAGTTTCTTTGGAATCGTATTCGTAACCGCCAGATCAGTGAGAGTAAGTTTGTCCGGCAACAGCCGATCGGCGGTTACATCTGTGATTTCGTCTGCCGCGAGAGGCTTCTCATCATCGAGGTTGACGGCGGACAGCACAGCGACTCCGCTGCCGATGTAATTCGCGATCGCCGCCTGGCTGAGGACGGCTACAGAGTGCTTCGATTCTGGAACAACGATGTTCTTGGTAATCTCGAAGGCGTTCTTGCCACAATCCAAAACGAACTCCTGGGATAGAGCCCCTCACCCCAACCCTCTCCCCGCGAAGAGCGGGGCGAGGGAGCAGTCGGCATGGCGAACTCTCTCTTAACCTCTCCCCGCTCTTTTGCGGGGAGAGGTCGAAATTCGCGCGCAGCGGGAATTTCGGGTGAGGGGCATGGCGCGGTGCCTTCGCGAATCCAGCGTTCGCGGATGGAAGCCCCTCACCCCAACCCTCTCCCCGCGAAGAGCGGGGCGAGGGAGCAGTCGGCATGGCGAACTCTCTCTTAACCTCGCCCCGCTCTTTTGCGGGGAGAGGTCGAAATTCGCGCGCAGCGGGAATTTCGGGTGAGGGGCATGGCGCGGTGCCTTCGCGAATCCAGCGTTCGCGGATGGAAGCCCCTCACCCCAACCCTCTCCCCGCGAAGAGCGGGGCGAGGGAGCAGTCGGCATGGCGAACTCTCTCTTAACCTCGCCCCGCTCTTTTGCGGGGAGAGGTCGAAATTCGCGCGCAGCGGGAATTTCGGGTGAGGGGCATGGCGCGGTGCCTTCGCGAATTCAGTATTCGCGGATGGAAGCCCCTCACCCCAACCCTCTCCCCGCGAAGAGCGGGGAGAGGGAGCAGTCGGCGTGGCGAACTCTCTCTCTTAACCTCGCCCCGCTCTTTTGCGGGGAGAGGTCGAAATTCGCGCGCAGCGGGAATTTCGGGTGAGGGGCATGGCGCGGTGCCTTCGCGAATTCAGTATTCGCGGATGGAAGCCCCTCACCCCAACCCTCTCCCCGCGAAGAGCGGGGAGAGGGAGCAGTCGGCGTGGCGAACTCTCTCTTAACCTCGCCCCGCTCTTTTGCGGGGAGAGGTCGAAATTCGCGCGCAGCGGGAATTTCGGGTGAGGGGCATGGCGCGGTGCCTTCGCGAATTCAGTATTCGCGGATGGAAGTCCCTCACCCCAACCCTCTCCCCGCGAAGAGCGGGGAGAGGGAGCAGTCGGCGTGGCGAACTCTCTCTTAACCTCGCCCCGCTCTTTTGCGGGGAGAGTGATCTTCCCCCGAAAAAATGGACAGGGTTAAGCTGCTTTTAGCTCCATCTCGATCGGGCTGATGTAGCCGATGGCCGAGTGACGCCGAGTTCGATTGTAGAAGCCTTCAATGTAGGCAAAGATATCGCGTTTGGCTTCTGCTCGTGTTGCATATTGCCGGTGATGAACGAGCTCGGTTTTGAGCGTGTGGAAGAAGCTCTCCATCGGGGCATTGTCGTAGCAGTCGCCCTTGCGGCTCATCGAGGCCCGGAAGCCGGCGGACTGCATCACCTTGCGGTAGTCCGCCGAGGCATATTGAACGCCCCGATCGGAATGGTGGATCAGGCCGGCGCCAGGCCGCTGCGCCGAGATGGCCATCTTCAATGCTACCAACGGCAGGTCGGCGCGCAAATGATTCTCCATCGCCCAGCCCACGATCCTGCGGCTGTAGAGGTCCAAGATGGTGGCCAGATAGAGCCAGCCCTGATCGGTCTCGACATAGGTGATGTCGGCGAGCCAGATCCGGTTCGGCGCGGCGGCGGTGAAGTTGCGGTCGAGCAGGTTCGGGGCGATCGGGAGGTCGTGGCGGCTGTCGGTGGTCCGCACCCGGCTTCGCCGCGCCATGATGGCCCTGATACCGTGATGGCGCATCAATCGCTCAATGCGACCGCGGCTCGCCCCGCGGCCCTGCGCCTTCAGCTCGACATGGATGCGCGGGCTGCCATAGCGTCCGCAGGTATCGCGATGGACCCGCCTGATGTCGTCAATGAGGTGACGATTGGCGGCGGATCGCCGGCTCTCCGGGCGGGAGCGCCAGGCATAATAGCCGGCCGGCGAGACCCCGAGCACGTCGCACAGGATCGTCACCGGGTAATCGGCGCGGCGATCTTCGATGAAGCGGAATCTCATGTCCGCGTTCCAGCAAAGATCGCGATCGACTTTTTTAAAATGTCGCGCTCCATGCGCAGCCGCTCGTTCTCTCGCTGCAAACGAGCGATCTCTGCCGCGTGGTCCGCCGACGGCAGCGTCGCCTGCGTTGTGGGGCGCCGCGCCGCCGCCGTCGGCTCCCGCCCAGCCCCACGTAGTTCCACCCAGCGCCGCAGCACCGAATCGCGCAGCCCAAGTTCCCTGGCCACCGATCCGATCGATCGGCCGCTCGAAGCCACCAGATCGACCGCTTGCCGCTTGTAGTCGTCCGTAAACGACCGACGTTGACGTCCTTCCATCCGACACCTCCTGGCTCCTTGAGCCTACTACAGGTGTCCATCAATTCGGAGGAGGTTCAGAGGTCGAAATTCGCGCGCAGCGGGAATTTCGGGTGAGGGGCATGGCGCGGTGCCTTCGCGAATTCAGTATTCGCGGATGGAAGCCCCTCACCCCAACCCTCTCCCCGCGAAGAGCGGGGCGAGGGAGAAGATCACCCCTTCGTGATCTTGTCGATCTCCGCGAGTTCCTCCGTGGTAAGCTTCCAGTCGATCGCTTTCACATTCTGCTCGACCTGCTCCACCCGCGTCGCGCCGGCGATCACGCTTGAGACTTGCGGGCGCGAGGCGAGCCACGAGAAGGCCAGCTCCAGCATGCTGTGGCCGCGGGCTTGGGCGAACGCCTGCAGCTTCTCGACGATCTCTTCGTTGCGCGGTGTGACATAGCGTTCGCGCAGCGCAGGGGCCTTGGCGAAGCGGGTGTCCTCCGGCGCCGCGGCGCCGCGCTTGTATTTGCCGGTCAGAAGACCACTGGCGAGCGGGAAGAACGGCAAAAGTCCAAGCCTGTATTCCTGCGCCGCGGGCAGCAGATCCTTTTCGATGTCGCGCACCACCAGGCTATATTCGTCCTGGCACGAGACAAAACGATTGACGTTCAACTGGCGCGCGGTGAGCTCGGCCTCGGCGATGCGCCAGGCCGGAAAATTCGAATTGCCGATATAGCGCACCTTGCCCTGCCGGACGAGATCGTCCAGCGCGCGCAACGTTTCCTCAATCGGCGTCAAGGGATCGCAATCGTGCTGCTGGTAGAGATCGATATAATCGGTCTTCAGCCGCCGCAGGCTCGCTTCGATCGCGGACATGATATAGCGGCGCGAGGCACCCTGCTTGGTGCCGTCGGTCGCCATCGGCTTGGAGTATTTTGTCGCCAGCACGATGTCCTTGCGGCGGTCGCCGAGCACCTCGCCCAGCACCGTCTCGGAGCCGCCCATGCCTGCATAGATGTCGGCGGTATCGAACAGCGTGATGCCGAGATCGATTGCGCGGTGAATCACCTTGCGCGAGGTTTCGAGATCGGTGCGCTGGCCGAAATTGTTGCAGCCGAGGCCGACGGCGGAAACGCGCAGGCCGGAGCCGCCGAGATTGCGAATTTGCATGAATTGATCCTGTGGGTGAAACGCGGGACGAGGTCGCATTGTGACGCGCGGATAACGAAGCCGCAAGGCGCCATCGACCCGCATGCATCAACACGGCTTGAGGCCGAAAGCTTTTGAAACTCATTTAAGCCGCGGGGAACGGCCGCTTGACCCTCGGATCGACCGGCACCCGCAGGCCAACCGCTACATACGCATTGGTCCGGTAATGCCCGGCCAACAGCAGCAACTGGAGGATGGCTTCTTCGGAAAAAGCCTCTCGTACCTCCGGCCACAGCGCGTCGCTGATCGATGCGGTGTCATGAAGTTCGTCCGCGAGATGAATCAGCACGCGGTCCCCGGCTTCCCAACAGATGTCATCGGCGTTGCCGTGGACGGAGGCGCGCATTTGCGCTTCGGTGATGCCGGCGTCATCGGCGAAGTAGTGCGCGCGCAGGCACCATTCGAACGCGTTGCGGCAACGCCCGGTCACGCGCAACAGGAAGACTTCGCGCTGACGGATGGTGAGGTGAGTGGGCTCCAGATAGGCGACAGAACCGAGCCGGTAGGCGCGAAGCAACCGCGGGTCGCGTGCAAGCACTTTGAAATGCTCGAACGGCGGCTGCCACGAGGCCGGCAATTGATCGAACTGCGCCTGCACGTCGGCGGAATACGGCGGCGCGATGGGAGCAATTCGCATGGCGATTTCCTTAGAGCATGATCCGGAAAAGTGGGTACCGGTTTTCCGAAAAGATCATGCTCAAACAAAAAGATAGAGCGGGATGACGATTCGAAGAAAAGTCATCACGCTCTAGGTCACAGGAAACGCTAATGCCGCCCGAAGAATTACTCCAGTGCATGCGCTGGATAGATTATATTCACCCCGTCGATGCCGAATGCGTCGGCGCTGACGCGTCGCGCAGCGGTTATCTGCAACGCGCAGCTATCTTCAGCCCGATGCGCCCAGCACAAAAAAATGCGGCCCCGGTCAGACGCGGCGACTGACGGGGACCGCTTGGGCGCGTGATCTGTGACGGGGGGCCTGATCAGACGCGAGCAAAACCTAGCCGGGCTTTGTTACGTGCCAATGACAGGTGGACTTATCCACAGGCTGCGCCGCGCGGTGGAAACCGGTATTCGCGGCAGGCAAAGGCACCCGTCACAACTGCTTGCGATAGATGATAAATCCGGAGTGCTCCGCTACCGCATCGTAAAGCCGCCTCGCGGTTTGGTTTGTCTGGTGCGTTTGCCAGTATACCCGCGACGCGCCCGCAAGCTTTGCCTTTTCATACACCGCGGTGATCAGGGCTCGGCCGACGCCTTGGCCGCGCGCGGCCTCGCTGGTGAACAAATCCTGCAAATAACAGACCGGCTCGATCGCCGTGGTGCTGCGGTGGAAAAGATAGTGCGTCAGGCCCAGCAATTGTCCATCGCAATCAGCGACAAGACCATGGACCGGTTCATAGGCATCGAAGAAGCGCGCCCAGGTCATGCCTGTGATTTCCGGCGCCAGCGCGGTCGCACCCGACCGCCCGTAAAACGCATTGTAGCCGTCCCACAGCGGAAGCCATTGCTCGTAATCCTGCCGCGTCAACGGGCGGACGGTGAGCTCGCCGGACACTTTCGATTCCGTACTCATGAAGGAAGCACCCATGGGCGGCTCGGTCAGTGCCGCCGCCGTGCTGTCATTAAACAAAGCGAAGGCAGGGATCAATCGCGTTTGCGGATTTGCGGCGATGCCGCATCTCACTCCGCGGCGCGCAAGTGCCGGGAAAGATCGCGATCGCCGCCGCCGCGCAGCGCGCGGTAGAACTCGGCGCTGGCGGGGTCGTCGCTGTGGCGGACCAGATCGGTGACCGGGATGTAGCTCAGCATCCGGCCGCCGTCGGGCAACGCGGTGCAACTGAAGCGCAGCACCTGTCCGTCCCGCAGATTGATGTTGATCGGCGTCTGGTCGCCTTCCCGCATCATCTGCGTGCGCCGCGCGATGAAGGAGTTCAATTCCTCCTCCGGCAGTTCATAGGCGCCGGTATCGCGGCTGTGATACATCAGCGCGATGAAGGGCGGCTTGCTGTCGGCCTTCTCGTCCGGCAGCGCGAAGTAGTCGCGAAAGGCGCGGTTGATGAATTCGGCGCGGGTGTCGGAATCGAGCAGCACGATGCCGATGTCGACCCGGTCGAGCGCCGCCGACAGCCGCATCGCGGTGGCGTGGTGCCGGCGCTCCCAGGCGAACGCATCCACCCATCTTTGCCGCAACAGCCCGGTGATGACGGCAGTGCCGGCCGCGGTCATCGCCAGCATCGACAGCCGCACCAGATCCGCGGTGTTGAAACCAGGCACAGCGCGGTGGTCGAAAAAGAACACCGCGGAGGAGCCGACCGCAATCGCGGCGCTGATCATGCCCGAGGTGAGCCCCGAGAGCGCGGCCGCGAAAGCGACGATGCAAATGAACAGCGGCGCCGGATTGGGAACGAAAATAAAATGACGGTCGACCAGGATGGCGATCAGCGCCGTCGCTGCCGTCAGGGCCGGACCTGAGATTGCGCGCCAGTCGAGCTGCATGCCGGTTCTCGTTTTCTCCCCCGGAACTTGTTCTGGTTTGCCGCGAGCATAATCCCGCCAGCATGACGGTTGGTTGTGCGCGCAGCAGGCATTCTGGTTTCAACCTTAAAAAGCGGTTTAGTGAAGCCGCGCGGCTTTCCGAATTGTTATATCAAACGATATCGAAGGTGGATGGACCCGGGTTCCACGCTTGAGTGTTAGCGCTGAGATTTTTGAAAGGAAATAAATGCCGACCATATCGCCGTCGCTGTTGCCGGTCCTGATGCTGTTTGCCTCCAACGTCTTCATGACATTCGCCTGGTACGGCCATCTCAAGTTCAAGGAGGTCTCGCTGCCGCTCGTCATCATGGTGAGCTGGGGCATCGCGTTGTTCGAATATTGGCTGGCAGTCCCGGCCAATCGGTGGGGCAGCGCGGTGTATTCAGCGGCGCAGCTCAAGACCATGCAGGAAGTGATCACGCTGATCGTGTTCGCCGGCTTTTCGGTTTTGTATCTGAAGGAGCCGCTGGGGTGGAATCACGCGCTGGGGTTTGGACTGATCGCGCTCGGCGCGTTTTTCATTTTCCACAAATGGGTATAGGTGTGCCGCGCACCTGGTCGTCATACCCGCGAAGGCGGGTATCCAGTACGCCGCGGCTTCGCGGTTCTAAAACCTGCGCCCTGGAATACTGGATCACCCGCCTTCGCGGGTGATGACGTTATTGCGGGTTGCGAGAAATCCTTGCGCTCACTTCGCCGCCGGCGACGTAAATGGCGTGGTGTCCGCCGGCGCGCCGGCGAGCGGGGCGAACTCGTCCTGGCCGCGCGTTCCGGTGGCGATCAGGAGCGATGCCGCCAGCAGGATCGCGACGGTCAGCCCGACAGTGACAAGTGCGACAGGTGACTTCATCGCTACCCGATCGCGATGCCAAGCATCGCGTGTTGTCCCGCGAAAAACGCGAATGGCCGGGAAAAAAGCTCCGCTTAAAAAGCCGGCATTGCCACGGAGACCTTGATCGAAAGCACCGTCAGGGCAACGATCAGGCACAGCGACAGCGAGCCGATCGCCAGCGATGCGGCGACGGCGTCGATCAGTCGGGACGAGGCGACAGGCGCGTGGCGGTTAACAAAGCCGGTGGCGCCGGGCGACCGTTTCATGGCCTAAATCCTTCTAGGCGCGGGCGAATCACCTCTCGCACACCACCAGATGTCGCAGCGATCGCCGGCAATATTGCGGCGGTGCGCCGCCCCGAACATGGCAAAATGTCGGCAACGGCGCGGGTTATGCCCGCTATTTGAGCAATTATGCCCGCTATTCCCGTTATTCAGGCCCGGTCGGTTCTGATTCAGATCAGAACCGACCGGGCCTAACTCTTTTGTTTTGACGCGTTTCTCTACCGCGAACCGGTATCCACTTCGCTGGAAAACGCTCTAGGCCTCGGCGGCGACGCCCGCCGGGTTGTGGGCAGCCGCACCGGGCTGCCAATCCATCGAGACAAAACCGGGGGTCTGCTCGACCCGCCGCAGCCAGGCGCGGATCGCGGGGAAGGTCGCGAGGTCGTAGTCGCAGCGGTCGGCGACATGGGTGTAGCCGTAGAGCGCAATGTCGGCGACCGTGAGCTGGCCGGTTGCAAAATATGGGTGGATCTTGAGGTGATCTTCCATCACCTGCAACGCGGCATAGCCGCGCTCCATCCAGTCTTCCAGCGCGTGCGTCTGCAGGTCGCGGCCGCCCTTGACCAGCGACAGCCAGAAATAGGCGGCGCCGATATTCGGCTCCAGCGCGTGCTGTTCGAAGAACATCCACTGCAGCGCTTCGCAGCGCTCGATCCGGCTGTCCGGCGCCAGCGGCGTGCCGCCCGCAACGTACCAGAGGATGGCGTTGGACTCGGCGAGGTAGCGTCCTTCCTCGACTTCCAACAGCGGCACCTGGCCGCTCGGATTCTTCGCCAGGAAATCCGGCGTGCGGCTCTCGCCGCGCAGAATGTCGATCTCAATCGCGCGATAGGGTGCGTTCAGCAGCGCCAGCGCAAGGCGGACCTTGTAGCTGTTGCCGGAGCGCTGCATCGAATAGAGCTTGTACATTCGGTTGGGTTCGATCGGTGACAATTGGGCCCCGCGCGGTTGGCGAACGAGATCGTGTTCGCTCCGCAACGCGGCTAAACAATGATGCTGATACCGTTGCGTCGCAAGACCCCGAACGTGGAAAAGGTCGAAATCCTCTGCCGCACTGCAACCGCAGAAGATCGTGCCAACACGCCGCAACAAATCAGATCACGCTTGCGCGATGCGCGACAGCGCCGCCGGCGCAATCAACCGCCGCGCGGCGTGCGCGGCGGCCGCCTGTCGCCGGATCGCGGCCTTGCCGGATATGAGTTATTTCGCCACGGAATTTTAGGAATGTTGCGCAAATCCGCTGCCGCCCCGTTGGCGTTTGCGAAAGTTTGCATGCTCGGAGCGAAGCTTCTTGCGATGCAGCGTGGCGCGCTTTAGGGTGGTTTGATCCCATTAAATAGAGTCGTGGATTGAGCCGAGCCACGACGCCTGCAAGGAGATGATGATGCCGTTCCTGTCCGCCGCGCTTGACCGTGTGAAGCCGTCCGCGACGATTGCGGTCACGGACAAAGCACGCGAGCTCAAAGCGGCCGGCCGCAACGTCATCGGCCTCGGCGCCGGCGAGCCCGATTTCGATACCCCCGCCAACATCAAGCTGGCGGCGATCAAGGCCATCGAAGCCGGCAAGACGAAGTACACCGCGGTCGACGGCATTCCCGAGCTGAAGCAGGCGATCATCGCCAAGTTTGCGCGCGAGAACGGTCTGACCTACAAGCCGAACCAGGTCATCGTCGGCACCGGCGGCAAGCAGGTGCTCTACAACGCGCTGATGGCCACCATCAATCCCGGCGACGAGGTCATCATTCCCGCGCCCTATTGGGTGAGCTACCCGGAAATGGTGGCGCTCGCCGGCGGCGAGCCGGTGCCGGTGGTGTGCACGGCGCAGCACGGTTTCAAGCTTCAGCCGGAGGAGCTCGAGAAGGCGATCACGCCGAAGACAAAATGGATCATCCTGTGCTCGCCGTCGAACCCGACCGGTGCGGCCTATACGCGCGCCGAGTTGAAGGCGATCACCGACGTGCTGGTCAAGCATCCCAATGTCTGGGTGATGACCGACGACATGTACGAGCATCTCGTCTATGACGATTTCGTCTTCAGCACGCCCGCGCAGGTCGAGCCGAAGCTGTACGACCGCACGCTGACGGTGAACGGCGTCTCGAAGGCCTATTGCATGACCGGTTGGCGCATCGGTTATGCCGGCGGTCCGGCCGAGCTGATCAAGGCGATGGCGACGATCCAGTCGCAGTCGACCTCGAACCCCTCGTCGATCTCGCAATGGGCTTCCGTCGAGGCGCTCAACGGTCCGCAGGATTTCATCCCGGTGAACAACAAGATGTTCAAGGAGCGCCGCGATCTCGTGGTGTCGATGCTCAACCAGGCCAAGGGCATCGATTGTCCGCGTCCGCAGGGCGCGTTCTATGTCTATCCGTCCTGCGCCGGCACCATCGGCAAGACATCGCCGTCGGGCAAGGTGATCTCAAACGACGAGGATTTTGTCACCGAGCTGTTGGAGAACGAAGGCGTCGCAGTGGTGCAGGGTTCGGCGTTCGGGCTTGGTCCGGCGTTCCGGATTTCCTACGCGGCGAAAACCTCCGATCTCGAGGACGCCTGCAAGCGCATCCAGCGCTTTTGTGGCAATTTGAGATAGTCAAATCACTTCTCAAATCACCTTCTCGCCGACTTTGATGTTTTGACGGCGACTTCTTGCAAAGCGCCTTGTTTTAGACACGGCGCTTCCTTTCTGTCCGCCCCGCCAATCCAGTCCGGCAATTCCAATTCCTCAGTGGGGTATACAAACTATGCGTCTCTCGACACTCAGTATCGCCATCGCTTCGCTTGTTGCGTCCGTCGCAAGCGCCAACGCGCTGCCGCCGCCGCAATATCGCGCAGGCATCCTGCAATGCGAGGGCGGCCAGAATGTCGGCTTTGTGGTCGGCTCGGTGACCAGCCTGGAATGCATGTTCCAGAGCGAAGGCCGCCGTCCCGAACCCTACGTCGCAACCGTCCGCCGGTTCGGCGTCGACCTCGGCTTCACCGATCAGACCAAATTTTCCTGGGCGGTTAATGCGCCGACCAACAGGGTCGGACGCGGCGATCTCGCCGGCAATTATGGCGGCGTCGGCGCCAACGCCTCGGTCGGCGTCGGTGGCGGCGGCAATTTCCTGGTCGGCGGTCCGCAGAATTCCTACGCGCTGCAGCCGATCAGCGTGCAGGGCCAGACCGGATTGAATGTCGCCGCAGGCGTCGCCGACATCGAATTGCAGCCGGTCCGGTTCGGCCGCGGCGGTCTGCACCGCCATTCTCGCCATCACCATCATGGTTGAGAAATTACGATTTTAAAAGGAAGAGGCCCGCGGAAGCGGGCCTCTTGTTATTTGCGGGTTTTATTGTGGGGTTTGGCAAAATCTTCCCCGGCCGCCGATGTTGTGTCATAGACAAGCGGACGCCTTGGGCATGGCGCTCCCGCGATTCCCTGCTCGTACTACATCCTTTTCATCCGGAGATTTCTTCATGCGCCGTTCAATCATCCGTTCCGGTTTCGCCGTCACCATGCTGGTTGCGTCTCTCGCCGGCGCCCACGCGCAGCAGCCGATGGGGCGCGTGCAGGTCGGCGTTCTCGAATGCCGCGGCGGCACCAGCATCGGCTTCATCGTCGGCTCGGTGACCAATCTCGGTTGCGTGCTGCGCGTCGACGGCATGCCGGAGGACCGTTACGTCGCGACCATCCGCAAGGTCGGCGTCGATCTCGGCATCACCGCGGAGACCGCGCTCGCCTGGGGCGTGTATGCGCCGGTGGCGCGGCTCGGGCCGGGCGATCTGTCGGGCAATTACGCCGGCGCGCAGGGCAGCGCATCGGTCGGCGTCGGGGTCGGCGGCAACGCGCTGGTCGGCGGTTCGGACAATTCGATCGCATTGCAGCCGCTCAGCGTGCAGGGCCAGGTCGGCCTCAATGTCGCGGCCGGCCTGGAAAGCCTGGAACTCCGGCCTGGCCGGTAAGGTTGCGTTCCCCGGATGCTGCGCAGCGATCCCGGGTCGCCAATCGAGCTGCGCCGCGCCCGGAACAAGCATTAACTTTCGACGACGTTTTTCTGTCTTGCCAAATCGCCGACGGAGAGGGAGCATCTGACCCGCCGACCCAATCAAGGGCCGAGCTCCAACTGAGGAGGCGGCAATGGGACAGGACGTCAGAAGTCCCCGCGGTCCACGGTGCATCGCACTGGTGGGCCCTTTCCAAAGCGGTAAAACCACACTTCTTGAAGCAATATTGGCGCGCACGGGCGCCATCCGGAACGCCGGCAGCGTCGATGCGGGAACTTCCGTCGGCGACGCCAGCCCTGAGGCCCGCCAGCACAAGATGGGCGTCGGCCTTACCGCCGCCACCACGAGTTTCATGGGCGACAGTTATACCTTTATCGATTGCCCCGGTTCGGTCGAATTCGCGCACGACATGCGCGCCGCGATCCCGGCGGTCGATGCGGCGGTCGTGGTCTGCGAGGCCGACGAGCGCAAACTGCCGCAGCTTCAGATCATCCTGCGCGAGTTAGAGGATCTCGGCATCCCGCGCTTTTTGTTCCTCAACAAGATCGACCGCGCCAACAAGCGCATCCGCGAGACGCTTTCGACCTTGCAGCCGGCATCGCGGGTTCCGCTGGTGCTGCGGCAGATTCCGATCTGGAACGGCGATCTGATCGAAGGCTTTGTCGATCTGGCGCTGGAACGCGCCTTTGTCTATCGCGAGCACAAGGCTTCCGAAGTCGTGGCCCTTGAAGGCGGCGACCTCGATCGCGAGAAGGAAGCCCGCTTCTCGATGCTGGAAAAGCTCGCCGATCACGACGACGCGCTGATGGAGCAATTGCTCGAGGACATTCCGCCGCCGCGCGATGCCGTGTTCGACGATCTCGCCCGCGAATTGCGCGAGGGGCTGATCTGTCCGGTGCTGCTCGGTTCCGCGACACGCGAAAACGGCGTGCTGCGCCTGATGAAGGCGCTGCGCCATGAGGCGCCCGGCGTGAGCGAGACCGCCAAACGTCTCGGCGCGTCTTCCTCCAAGGATGCGCTGGCCTATGTGTTCAAGACCGTGCATTTGCAGCACGGCGGCAAGCTGTCGCTGACGCGCGTGCTTGCCGGCCATCTCGACGACGGCGCGACATTGCAGTCGTCCTCGGGCGAGGCCGGCCGGGTATCCGGCATATCGGCGGTGAGTTGCGCCCACGACACCAAGCGCGCCTCGGCTGAAGCCGGCGACACCATCGCGCTCGGCAAGCTCGATACCGTCAAGACCGGCGACACGCTGTCGGCCGGCAAGACCGCGCCAGCGGCGCTGGTGAAAGTCGAGCCGGCGCCGCCGGTATTGGCGATGGCGATCGCCGCGACCGATCGCAAGGACGACGTCAAGCTCGGCCAGGCCTTGCTGCGGCTGAACGAGGAAGACCCGTCGCTGACCATGATCCAGAACCAGCGAACCCACGACATCGTGCTGTGGGGGCAGGGCGAGATGCATTTGCGGGTCGCCCTGGAGCGGCTGCGCGACCGTTTCGGCGTCAATGTCAAATCGCATCCGCCGGCCATCGGCTATCAGGAGACCATCCGCAAAACGATCACCCAGCGCGGCCGGCACAAGAAGCAATCCGGCGGGCACGGCCAGTTCGGCGACGTGGTGCTGGAAATAAAACCGCTGCCGCGGGGTAGCGGCTTCGAGTTCTCTGAACGGGTCGTCGGCGGCGCGGTGCCGCGAAATTATATCGGCGCGGTCGAAGAGGGCGTGGTCGATGGCTTACTGCGCGGGCCGCTCGGTTTTCCCGTGATCGACGTGCAGGTGACGCTGACGGATGGTTCCTATCACAGCGTGGATTCTTCCGATCTCGCGTTCCGGACCGCGGCGCGGATCGGCGTCAGCGAGGGATTGCCGCAATGCCAGCCGGTGCTGCTCGAGCCCATCCATATCGTCGAGATCGTCTGTCCGACCGACGCCACCGCGAAGATCAACGCCATCCTGTCGGGAAGGCGCGGCCAGATTCTCGGTTTTGACACCCGCGAGGGCTGGCCGGGATGGGACCGCGTCCGCGCCATGATGCCGGAAGCCGAGATCGGCGAATTGATCGTGGAGCTGCGGTCGGCGACCGCCGGCGCCGGCAGTTTCACCCGGCAGTTCGACCGCATGGCCGAGGTCACCGGCCGCGCCGCCGATCAGATCATCGCCGCCCATCGCGTCGCGGCGTGACGTTGGGCGCCGTCATTCCGGGTCGCGCCAAGCTGCCGTGATCGGCGGCTTCATCGTTTCGCTGCTCGGCGGCAGCCGGTTTCAGATCGGCGGACCCGCCGGCGCGTTCATCGTGCTGGTTTCGCTGACCGCCGAACGCCACGGTGTCGACGGCGTGATCCTCGCCACCTCATGGCCGGCGTGTTTCTGATTGCCGCGGGTCTGCTTCGCCTCGGCACCTGCATCAAATTTATTCCCTATCCGGTGCGGGTCCCGTCGCACGAACATTCGACGATTCGATCTCGCCGCTTCTATCTTGATAACACCGCCCCAACAGCCGCACGGCCGCCAACCACGATTGCTGACCGGCCTATGGTCCTTGGGTGGCATCGAAGCAGATGAGGGCTTCGTCGTAACGATTTGAGCCGCAGCGGCCACGACGCCGTATTTGATATATCATGCCTGTAAATTGATGCTTGAAGCTGGTATTCATATGGTGTAGCACTATTTTGCAAGATTGAGAGAAACGACGTCCATGATTACCGCCAATCAACTCAGGGCTGCTCGCGCTCTCCTGAATATCGATCAGCGGCAGACTGCCGATCTGGCCGACCTTTCGGTTCCGACCATTCAGCGCATGGAAGCCAGCGACGGCGTCATCCGAGCCAACGTCGATTCTCTCATGAAACTGGTTTCCGCTCTTGAGAACGCAGGGATCGAACTGATCAATCCGGGGGTTCCGAGTCCGTCCGGGGGCCGGGGCGTCCGACTCCGGGAGCATGTCGCAAAGCCAAAGATGAAGACTATCCGGCAACCAAAGCTGTCTTCCTCGCGAGCCCCGGAGCGGCCTCGATGAAATCTCTTCAAGGCGTAACGGCGGCTGTGTCCGCCCGTTCGAGCAACGCAAGAAGACCTTTCAGCATCGCCGTTGGAGTAGGGGGACAGCCGGGGATGTGGAGGTCGACAGGGACGACTTCCGAGACACCTCCAACGACCGCGTAGCTGCCAGCAAAACAGCCGCCATCCCGCGCGCAATCTCCGATCGCGACCACCCATTTGGGATTGGGGGTCGCATGATAGGTGCGCTCCAGCGCGTCGCGCATGTTTTTGGTCACGGGACCGGTCACCATCAACACATCGGCGTGACGCGGCGAGGCGACGAAGCGAAGCCCAAAACGCTCGACGTCGTAATAGGCATTGTTGAGCGCGTGGATTTCGAGTTCGCATCCATTGCAGGATCCTGCATCGACCTCGCGGATCGACAAACTGCGACCGAGCCGCCGCCGCGCCGCGTGGCCGACGGCTATTGCGAGCTCGCTCACCGCGGCATCGTCCGGCGCCGGCGTCGGCTCGGTGAACGGCCGGCGGAACAGGCTTTGAAAAAGCAGCTTGCGCATGTACTGTCCTTAGAGATCGTGGCCCGAATAGGAACAGTTGAACGACTTGTTGCAGAGCGGAAAATCCGCAACGATATTGTCCTCAATGACAGCCTCAAGCAGCGGCCATTGAAACCAGGAGGGGTCGCGCAGGTGGCAACGTTCGATTTGGCCGTCCCGCAGGCGGAGCCAGACCAGAACGTCGCCGCGAAATCCCTCGACGATCGCCATGCCTTCCCGCGGCTCTGGCCTCTGCCCCGCTTGTGTTCTCGACAGGCCTTCGGGCAGCCGCTCCAAAATCTGGTCGATCAGCGAAAGCGACTGCTCGACCTCGCGCACGCGGATCCAGACGCGTGCGTTGACATCGCAATCATTCAGGACCGGAACCTCGAAGCGCAGGTTGTCATAAGGCGGATAGGCAAAAGCCCGGCGCGCGTCGAAGCCGCGGCCGGACGCGCGGCCGACGTAGCCACCCGCGGCATATTGTCTGGCTAATGCGGGTTTGAGCACGCCGGTATCGACGGTGCGATCCTGCAGCGATGCCGTGTTGTCGTAGAGTTCGATCAGAGCAGGAAAGCGCAGGCGGATGTTATCCACCGCCGCCTGGATGATTTCTTGCCCTTCATCGTCAAGGTCGCGGGTCATGCCACCGGGCACGATGATATCTCGCATCAATCGATGTCCGAATGCGCGATCGGCCGCCCGCAGCACGCTCTCGCGCAGCACGCTGCAATGCGCGTGCATTAGCGTGAAAGACGCGTCGTTGCAGATGGCGCCGATGTCGCCGAGATGGTTGGCGAGCCGCTCGAGTTCGGCCAGCAGCGCTCGCAGGAAAACCGCGCGATCCGGCACGACAAGTTCCAGGGCCGCCTCAGCCGCGCGCGAAAACGCATAGGCATAGGCGACGGTGCTGTCGCCTGACACCCGTCCGGCGAGCTGGACAGCCCGCTCAAGATTGGCGCCTAGCATGAGCCCCTCGATGCCCTTGTGGGTATATCCGAGCCGCTGTTCCAGCCGGACCACGGTCTCGCCGCTTGCGGTAAACCGGAAATGTCCGGGCTCAATGATGCCGGCGTGCACGGGACCGACCGCAATCTGATGCAGGCCGTCGCCTTCCACCGGCAGGAAGCGATAGGGCGCTGCCTTCGGCAACGCGTCGATGCGATTTCCCAAGGGGAAGCGCGCTCCCCAACAATTGTGATCGAGCCAGGGGCGGGTATCGGGCGCGCCCTCCGCAACCAGGCCGAACAGGTCATGGGCGGCGCGCTCCAATCGAAGTGCCGGCGGATGGCGCAAGCCGACCGAAGGATAAATGCGATCGGCGCAATCCAGGCTGACGGTTGCGACTTCTGCCGTAGCTTCATCGATGATCGCCATGTGCACCGTTGAGGGTTCGCCCCAAAGGCCGAGCAAGCTCAAACGTCCCTGTGCCAGCTCGTTTACTACAAATTTCCAAAGATGAGCACTGACCACGGCGCGCGGCCATGGCCGGCGTTGCCGGATCTCGCGGCCCTCCAGTATGCGATCGATCAGCGATGGCATATCTTGTTGATCTCCACACTATCCAAGAAGCTGAGCCACGTGCTGGAACCAGACGACAAACGGCGCGGGAAGATAGATGCCCGCGATCAGAACCAGTGAGAGATGCGCGAACATCGGCACATAGGAAGCTTCAGTGGGCGCCGCGCTGCCGCGCGGCCCGCCGAAAGCGACGCTGGTCAGGCGCAATGTCAATGCGCCAAAGGCCAGCAGGAGCCCGAACACCAGCACGATCGCGAGCAACGGCTGGCGCGCGAAGGTCGAACTCACGACCAGAAATTCGCTCATGAAGATGCCAAGCGGCGGCAGTCCGGCGATCGCGACAACACCGGTCACCAGACCCCACCCGAGCGCCGGATGCGTCACCGTCAAACCCCGGATCCTGGAAATCCGCTGCGTGCCCTTGACCTGCGAAATATGGCCCACCGCGTAGAAGATCGCCGACTTGGTCAGGCTGTGCATCACCATGTGCAGAAGTCCGGCGAAATTGGCGAGCGGGCCACCCATTCCGAACGCAAAAACGATGATGCCCATGTGCTCGATCGAGGAATAGGCGAACAGGCGTTTGATGTCGCGCCGGCGGTAGAGCATGAACGCTGCGAACACCACCGAGATCAGGCCGATAGTCACCATCAGCGGGCCGGGAGCGAGCGCCCCCGGATTGGCGGCAAGCAGTATCTTGAAGCGCAACAACGCATAGAGCGCGACATTGAGTAGTAGGCCCGACAAGACAGCCGATATCGGCGTCGGGCCCTCGGCGTGCGCGTCGGGCAGCCAGGCATGCAGCGGCGCGAGGCCGACCTTGGTCCCGTAGCCAAGAAACAGGAATATGAAAGCGACGTTGAGAAGCGCGGGATCGAAATTCGCGGCATGTTGGATCAGAACCGTCCAGACCATGCCGTCCTGGCCTTCGCCCACCACCGGACGCGCCGCCATGTAGACCAGGATGGTGCCGAACAGCGCGAACGCTATTCCGACGCTGCCGAGAATAAAATATTTCCACGCCGCTTCCAGCGCGGCATGGGTGCGGTAGAGGCCGACCATCAGCACCGTGGTCAGCGTCGCGATTTCCACCGCGACCCACATCAAGCCGATATTGTTCGACACGAAAGCGAGGTTCATGCCGAACATCATGGTCTGGTACATGGCGTGGTAGAAACGCACGTAGATCGGCGTCAAACGGCCGGTTTCGAGTTCATGCGCGATGTAGCTTGCGCTGAAGATGCTGGTCGTGAAACCAACAAAGGTGTTGAGGACGATGAAGACGATGTTGAGATCGTCGACCAGCACATACGGCCCGGGCGGCGGACGTTCGATCACGAACAAGGAGAGCGCTGCGAGAAATGTCGCCAGGCTCGCCACGACATTCAGCCGCGCCGTCAGTCGGTAGCCGGGCAGTGCGGCCAGCAACGCCGCCGAGCCGATCGGAATCAGCAGGACGGCCGCGACAGCGTCGAAGGAAGCAACGTTCATCGCCGCTCTCCACTGAAATCGTCGAGCGCGGATACGTCGACGGAATCGAAGCGTTCGCGGATCCGGAACAGGAAGATGCCGATGACGATGAAGGCGATCAGGATCGAGAAGGCTACGCTGATCTCGACGACGAGCGGCATGCCTTTGGCGCCGGTCGCCGCCAACACCAACCCGTTCTCGAGCGACATGAATCCCACCACCTGACTGACGGCGTTGCGGCGGGTCACCATGACCAGAAGTCCGAGCAACACGACCGACAAGGCGAAGGCGAGATCCTCACGCGCCAGAGGGTCGGCCTCGGCGGTCACCCGCAACATCAGGACCAGAGAGAGGGCGACCAGCCCCATCCCGGCCAGCATGGTCGGGCCGATACCCACGACCGACTCAATGTCACGATGAATCCCAAGCTGCTTGACGATGCGGTGAAGCGCGACGGGAATGACGATTGCCTTGAAGACAAGGGCAATCGCCGCGGTCACGTAGAGATGCGGGGCGTCCTGGATGAAGGCTTGCCAGGCGACCGAGAGGGCGAGCACCAGCGCGTGAAGCGCAAAGACGTTGAGCAGCGAATAAAGCCGGTCCTGGTACAGCATCATGAAGCTGATCAGGACAAGCCCTCCGGCGAGCGTATGCGAGACGTCGAAGGAGAGGCTGTGCATCTGCATCAGAAACTCCTCGACACGAACAGCAACAGCGTGCCGAGCAGGCCCAGCATCAGCGCAGCACCGAGAAATTGCGGAATCCGGAAGACGCGCATTTTCGCCGTAGCGGTCTCGAACAACGCGAGGAAGAAGCCGGCGACCGCCAGTTTTATGACATAGGCGGCGGCGCCGATGGCATAGGCCAACGGGCCGGTTCCGAACACGGCGATCTTCCAGGGCAGGAACACGCAGGCGATCAGCGAGATATAAAGCAACAGTTTTAGGAACGCACCGAATTCGATCATCGCGAGATGACGGCCCGAATATTCCAGTACCATCGCTTCATGCACCATGGTGAGTTCCAGATGCGTGGCGGGATTGTCGACCGGAATCCGCGCGTTCTCGGCGAGCGCCACCATGATCAGCGCGATCACAGCCATTCCCAGCGAGACCCGCAATCCGACATAGGACGAGGCCATGTGATTGGCGACGGTCGAAAGCTGGGTCGAGCCGGCAACCAGTGCCATGCAAAACACAATTAGCAGCATTGCCGGCTCCGCAAGCGCTGCGATCATGACTTCGCGGCTGGAGCCGATGCCCCCAAAGCTAGTGCCGACGTCCATCCCGGCGAGCGCGAGAAAAAAGCGTGCACTTCCGAGCAGGGCCACGATGGCAATCAGATCCGCCGTCCAATTGAACTGGAGGCCGGTGGCGAATGTCGGCACCAGCGCAGCGGCAACCCAAATCGCGGCAAAGGTCACATAGGGCGTTACGCGGAACAGCCATGAGGCGTTGTCGGCCAGCACGACCTCCTTGCGGAGCAGCCGCAACAGATCGCGATAGGGTTGAAAAACCGAAGCGCCCCTGCGACGCACCAGCCGGGCCTTGATCTTGCGCACGAAGCCGGTCAGCAGCGGGGCGAGCAGGAGCACCAGTAACATCTGCACGCCCTGCACCAGAATGTCCGAGATCACGACCATATCGCGAGCACCAGCAGCAGCGTAACGAGGGTGGCAAAAACCAGGCTGAGATAACGGCGGATGGTCAGGAACTGCAGGCGGTTGAGCCGATCGGAAGAGACGCTGACCGCATTTGCGATCGGCGCGTACATTCCCTCCCAGATCAGGTCATGCAATTCGATCCTAAGCCGCGCCGGCCTGATATCTCCGGGGGGCGGCATCTCGACATGATCGCGCGCACCGAACGCCAGCGTGCCGAAAACGCGACGAATGGGTTGAGCGAAGCTCCCGCCTGAATACTGAGCCGCCGGCGTCGGATCAGAAAAGCCGCAGCCCCAGGCCGGTCCGCGCCGCAAGGCACGGGAGGCGAAGCGATGAATGACGGAAACCGCCAGCGCCGCGGAAAACGTGATGAACAACATCACCAGCAATCCGTTGTATGAACTGCGGCTCTCCGCGATCGGCACGATCGAAAGCCAGGGCTCATTGGCCTGGATCGGCATCCGGCCGCCGAGGATCTGAAGCGTGATCGGCGAAAGCGCGTCGATCACCGGTCCCGGCAGGATTCCGACCAGCAAGCAAAGTGCGGCAAGGATGAACATGGCGGAAAGCGAGTAGCGGTCGATTTCACGCGCGGCCTCCGCTGCTGGGCTGCGCGGGCGCCCGAGAAACGTGATGCCGTAGGCCTTGACGAAACACGCGGCCGCGAGCGCCGCAGCCAGAGCCAGCATGGCGCCCACCGCAGGCACCATGATCTTCAACGCCCATTGCGGTAATTCCGGGCTCTGCAGCACCGCCTGGAAGATCAGCCATTCCGAGACGAAGCCGTTGAATGGCGGAAGCGCCGAAATTGCGACGCAGCCGACGAGGACGGCGAAGCTGGTAAGCGGCATGCGGTGAATGAGGCCGCCCAATTTGTCCATATCCCGCTCTCCCGTCGACATGAGGACGGCGCCGGCGCCAAAGAACAACAAACTCTTGAAGAACGAGTGGTTGAGCACATGAAACAGCGCCGCCGTAAAGGCGAGCGCTGCCAGTAGCTTCAGGCCGTTGGCCTGAAACGCCAGGGCAAGACCAAGGCTGACGAAGATGATGCCGACGTTTTCGATCGTACTATAGGCCAACAGGCGCTTGAGGTCCTTTTCCATCATGGCATACAGGATCCCCATCACCGCGGTGATGCCGCCGAAGAAAAGGATCACCGCACTTGCCGGCCAGTCCGGCGGTCCCAGCAGATCGAATATCACGCGAATGAAGCCGTAGATCGCGACCTTCGTCATGACGCCGCTCATCAACGCCGAAACGTGGCTGGGAGCCGCGGGATGAGCGAGCGGCAGCCAGACATGCAACGGCACAAGGCCAGCCTTTGAACCGGCTCCGAGCAACATCAGGATCAACACCAAGGTAGCGGCATACGGCGTATGTTGCGCCGCGCGAATGGCGGCAAATCCGTAATCTCCAGCCGGTCCCGCCAACAGACCGAAGGCCAGCAGCAACGCCAGCGTCCCAAAACTCGCCATCACGAGATAGACGTAACCAGCCTTGGCGTTGTCGGCTTCACGGTGGTGCGCCATCACCAGCGCCCAGGAGGCGAGCGACATGAATTCCCAGCAAAGCAGATAGGAAAACGCGTCATCCGCCAGCACCACGAGATTCATCCCGGCCAGGAAGGCGGGGAAAAACGGCAGCACGCGCTGCGGCGCCTGCTCGTGATGGCCGTAGCCGAGACCATAAAGGCTTGCCAATGTCCCTCCCAGATTGACGATGATGAGGAAAAACGAAGCCAGCGCGTCGAGGCGGAAATGGGCGCCAAGCCACGGTAATCCAATCGGCAAGGTCAGGCCGGAGGCACCTTGCGTACCATCGAGCAGCCAGCGAATGGAGCCGAGCAATCCAGCCACGCAAATCGCCAGTGTGGCGCTGTAGATCACCGCCGTGGAACTCTTCGAGCGGCTCAGGGTGATCGCGAGAACGGCGATACCCAACAATCCTGCGACGCACGACATTTGCCAGACGACCGCAGAGATAACGACCGCAGAATTCATGCGCGGGCCCTGGTTCCGCTCGATGCTTTGTTTTCCGATCGAGCGCCCGGGAGCGTCTTAGCCGAAGCTTGTTCGATTTTCAGCCGTACCCCGCGCCCCCGCGAATTGCTGACGGCTCCTTCGTCGATCATCTCGATCCCGGCCGCGTCGAACGCGGCGATCAACTTGACCAGCGAATCGACATTTCCCCGGACCATCGTTTCGCTCGCCTCCATGCGCTGAATGGTCGGCACGGAAAGCCCCGACAGTTCCGCCAGCCGGCGCTGATCGATGCCGAGAAGCACCCTGGCAGCCCGCAATTGAGCTGCCGTGATCATTGACCTGCCTCGCTGTCGGGACTCCAGCCGATTTCAGAGATCATCTTTGCATGATAATTAATGATGTTAAAGTGTCAATAAATGATATTTCAGATATCTAATCTAAGGGGTGCTTCCTGACCCTAACCTGCGGGGTTTGAGGGATCGCGCATGTCAATTGCATCGAGGCCGAAGCGCCCCTGGTGACCGGCGACAGGGCCGACGACGGCAATGGTGATCGCGTGCCCTACGATTCCCGCATTGCCGCCGACCCGGACGTGTTGGTGTACCGCATCTCCGGCGCGTTCTTCTTTGGCGCGGCGTCGGCGGTGGGGACGGTGCTCGACAGCACCGCCGACACCCGCAAGGCATTCGTGATCGATTTCACCGCGGTGCCGTTTCTCGATTCCACAGCGGCTAATGCGATCGGCCGGGTTGCGACCAAGGCGAAACGCCAGGGCATCCGCCTTTACATCACCGGCGCGTCGCCGACGGTGCGCCGCGCACTGCTGACCCACGGGGTCAGACCCCCGCGCGCCAGATATCGCGAAACCATCGCGCGGGCGATCGCGGATATCAAGGGCCATCGCGATGAGCTTTCCGCCGCAGGGAACGATCTGGCTGCGGGATAGCTGGCGTGCGATCACGTTTTTTTAGAGCGGTCAAGCTTTTCAATTCGACCGCTTTCGTGAACACTGCGGCTGCGGCGCAGGCTGGCGCCGGCGGAACTGTGCGGCATCGCGGGCAGGGAGCGGAATGGATACGATCAGTCTGTCGTTGAAATTAAGGCGGCTTGCCGCCTGGCTGGATGGCAGATGCCAGCCGGATAGCCTTGTTCGGAAGCAATTCCATGGCTCGCCGTTCGGCGGTTGTTACGTCACCATCGATCCCGACCGCCAGGGCCCCTTTGCATCCGCCAATCTCAACCGTGTCTATTTGTGTGGCGCCGAAGCTGGAATGGACTTCGACAGCGTCGGGCGTTTGATCGACCTGTTCAAGTCCGAAGGCGTCAAGCGGTTCTTCGTCTGGCTCAGCCCCGGTCCCAACATGGATGTCGTGCGCCGCTGGATCGAGGGAAGCGGGCTTAGCCGCATTCGGCGCACCGGCTATCCGACGCTGTGTCGCAGCCAGCCTTCGCCGCTTCAATTCAACACCGATCTCGAAATACGCGAGGTCAGCGTCGATGAAATCGACGCAGCCCGCGATCGACTGGGCGATACGCTGTGGCCGGAATATGCGAGGTCGGCGGGCAGCGACGGCTTCTTCCACTATATGGCGTTCGACGGCGGCCAACCGGTCGCGATCGCCGCGCTCTGCATCTTCGAAGACCTCGGATATCTGATGGCGGCGGCGACCGCCGAAAGTCATCGCAAGCGCGGCGCCCAACAGGCCCTGATCGCGAAGCGGGTCGAGCGGGCCGAACAGCTCGGCTGTTCGATCATGGTGTCCGAGACGCTCTATATGCTCGAGCATTCCTATCGCAACCTGCAGCGGGCCGGCTTTGCGGAGGCGTACGAAAAAGAAGTCTACGAATGGAACGCCTGAACGGTCCGCGTCGCTTCGGCCGGTCGGCATCGCGACCGCCTTTATGTCGGAGGCCGGCTAGGTGCGATGCTTGATTCACGCCGCAACATTGCCCTCGCTTGCGCACTGAGCGCACTTGCCGGGTATGTCGATGGCATCGGCTTCATTCACCTCGGCGGCCTGTTCGTCTCGTTCATGAGCGGCAACTCGACGCGGATGGGCGTCAGTCTTGCCGACGGTCATTGGCGGAGCGCGGCGGAGGCGTTCGGCCTGATCGTGCTGTTCGTGATCGGCGCCGCCGCCGGCAGCCTGATCGTGCTTGGCCGCCACGTCCACCGTCAGTCCTTGGTGCTGCTGGCGGAGGCGCTGCTGCTTGCCGCCGCAGCGCTTTGCTACGCCCTCGGTTTCTCCAATGCCGCGGTCGCCGCCATCGTCATGGCGATGGGGATGGAGAACGTGGTGTTCCAGATTGAAGGCGGCGCCGGTCTCGGCCTGACTTACGTCACCGGGGCGCTGGTCAAGGTCGGCCAATTCGCCGCCGTGGCGCTCAGCGGCGGCCCGCGCTGGGGCTGGACGTCGAATGCGCTGTTATGGGTGGCGCTGGTGGTGGGTTCGGTGTGCGGTGCGCTGGCCTATCACTGGATCAACCTCGCCGCGATCTGGTTCGCCGCCGCCGCCGCGCTGGCGCTGAGCGCCATGGTTGCCGCGACGAGGCAACTTGACAGCCTTAATCGGAAGATAAATTGATCGTCATGGCCGGGCATGACGAAGGAGACAGTTGAGTCGTGACAAAACCCCGTGCGGCATGCCTGATCGGATGGCCGGCGGCGCATTCGCGCTCGCCGCTGATCCATCACTACTGGCTGCGCACGCTCGGCATCGAGGGCGGCTACAACATCGAGGCGGTGCCCCCCGAGGGCTTTGCCGAGTTCGTGCTGCATCTTTCGGCCCACGGCTTTGTCGGCGCCAACGTCACCATCCCACACAAGGAACGCGCGCTGGCGCTGACGATGCCGGACGCCCGTGCGCGGGCGGTCGGCGCGGCCAACACGCTGTGGTACGAGGGCGGCGAACTGCGATCGACCAACACCGACATCGAAGGTTTTGTCGATAATCTCGACGCCTGCGCGCCCGGGTGGGAGGCGGCGAGCGATGCGCTGGTGCTCGGCGCCGGCGGCTCGTCGCGCGCGGTGGTGTTCGGCCTGATCGAGCGCGGCATCAAGCATGTGCATCTGGCAAACCGGACCGTCGAACGGGCCCGCGCGCTCGCGGATCAATTCGGCGCCAGCGTTCATCCCGTCGCATGGGATGCGATCAGCGATCTCCTGCCTCGTGCGCAATTGTTGGTGAACACGACGTCGCTCGGCATGCATGGCCAGGGCGCGCTCGAACTCGATGCGGGCCTGTTGCCGTCGCATGCCGTCGTCGCCGATCTCGTCTATGTGCCGCTCTCGACGCCGCTATTGGCGGCGGCGCGGGCGCGCGGACTTAAGACCGCCGACGGGCTCGGCATGTTGTTGTACCAGGCGGTGCGCGGATTTGAATTGTGGTTCGGACAGCGCCCTCAAGTCACGCCGGAACTTCGCGCCCTGGTCGAGGCCGATCTCACCAAGGGTTGAGCGGGAATAGGGTGGCCGTATCGGGGTCCATTGCTAAGTAATATGTGCCGGAGACCAGTTGATGCCCGTTCATCGTTCGACGCTCATTCGTCCGCTTGTCATAATTGCGGTGGTTGCGGCTTCGTCGCTCTCAGCGATCGCTCAGCAGCCGCCGACGCCGTCCCGGGTCCGCGGCAGCATCGAGGCCGTTGACGGCGATATGCTCGCGGTCAAGTCGCGCAGCGGCGAGGATTACAAGTTGCGTGTGAGCGGCGACACCAAGGTGGTCGGAATCACAAAAATCTCGCTGGCCGACATCAAGGTCGGTTCCTTCATCGGCACCACCACGGTGCCCGGGCCGGATGGCGGCGCGAATGCGATCGAAGTGCACGTGTTTCCCGAAGACATGCGCGGTACCGGGGAGGGGTCGCGGCCGTTCGATCTGCGCCCCAACTCGACCATGACCAACGCCACGGTGGCCGAGAGCGTCGTGGGCAATGACGGTCACACCCTGCTGGTCAAGTACAAGGACGGCGAGAAGAAGGTCGTGGTTTCGCCGGATACGCCGGTTGTGACCTATGTTCCTGCCGACAAATCCGAATTGAAAGCCGGCGCCAAGATCATCGCCTTTTTCAAGAAGCTGCCCGATGGCTCGTTCGAAGCCAACCGGATCAGCGTCGGCCTCAACGGGCTGACGCCGCCGATGTGACGGCGGGCGTAAGGGAAGCGCGGAATAGCGGTTGCGCTGCGGTGTTTTCTTCCTGGACGGGAACTGTTTTGGGAGAACGGCCATGCCGAAACTTGCTTCTTTGATGCCGCGCCTGCTGGCAGCGGCGCTGACGCTGATATCTGTGCTGGGATCGTGGGCGTGGGCCCAACAGCCGCCGACGGTCCGGATCCGCGGCACCATCGAAGCCGTCGATGGACCGCTGCTCATGGTGAAATCACGCGAGGGCACCGACATGAAGGTGCGCGTGACCGACAATGTGGCGGTGTTCGGCGTCGCCAAGACCGCGATGTCGGAAATCAAGCCGGGTTCCTACATCGGCGTCTCCGCGATGCCGGAACCCGACGGCACCCAGAAGGCGGTCGCGGTTCATATTTTCCCGGAAAACCAGCGCGGCGTCGCCGAAGGCTTTAGGCCATGGGATCTGCGCCCAGGCTCGACCATGACCAACGCTACCGTCGCGGAAAGGGTGGCGGGAACTGACGGCGAGAAAATCCGGGTCAAGTACAAGGACGGCGAGAAGAACGTCGTGGTGCCGCCGGATACCCCGATCGTGACCTTCCTCGTCGGCGACAAATCTGAGTTGAAGCCGGGCGCCAAGATCATCATTTTCGGTGCGGTCCAGAAAGAGGACGGCACGCTGGAAGCCAACCGCGTCAATGTCGGCCGCGACGGCATCATGCCGCCGATGTGAGGGGCGAGCGCAAGCCTCTCAACGAGTCGTCCCCGCGAAAAGCGGGGACCCATAACCACAGGCCTTCGTTATATCGGCTGTCGCTGCAGCGATGCCTAATCGATCCGCCGGTGGTTATGGGTCCCTGCTTTCCGCAGGGACGACGGAGGAATCAAACCGCCAGCACGTGGTCGTCGATTTCGGCGATGGTGTTGACGCCGCACAGGCCCATGGTGGTTGAGAGTTCGGCCCGGATCAAATCGATCGCTTTCGTAACGCCGGGGCCGCCGAACGCGCCGAGGCCGTGAATATAGGCGCGGCCGATCATGGCCGATTTGGCGCCGAGCGCGAGCGCGCGCATCAGGTCCTGGCCGGAGCGGATGCCGCCATCGAACATGACCTCCATCTGCGAGCCGACGGCGTCGGCAATTTCCGGCAACACCTCGATCGACGACGGCGCGCCGTCAAGCTGGCGGCCGCCATGGTTGGACACCACCAGCGCCTGCGCGCCGGTCTTCACCGCTTCCTCGGCGTCCTCGACGTCCAGGATGCCTTTCAGGATCAATTTCCCCGGCCAGATGCTGCGGATCCACTCGACGTCCTTCCAGCTCAGCGTGGTATCGAATTGCGTCCCGATCCACGTCCCCAGCGCGGTGATGTCGTCGGTGCCCTTCAGATGCCCGACCAGATTGCCGAAGGTGCGCCGCTTGCCGCGCAGCACGCCCGCGACCCAGGCCGGCTTGGTGGCAAAATCGAGAAATTTCGACAGCGTCCATTCCGGCGGCACCGTCATGCCGTTCTTGATGTCGGCGTGGCGCTGCCCGATCACCTGCAGATCGACGGTCAAGACCAGCGCGCTGCATTTGGCCGCGATCGCGCGCTCGATCAGAGCCTTGATGAAGCCGCGGTCCTTCATGACATAAAGCTGAAACCAGAACGGTTTTGTCACATTGGCCGCGACGTCTTCGATGGAGCAGATCGACATCGTGCTCAAGGTGTAGGGAATTCCCGCTTCCTGCGCCGCGCGGCAGGCGTGAATCTCGCCGTCACCGAATTGCATGCCGGTCAGCCCGACCGGGGCCAGGATCAGCGGCAGCGCGGCAGGCTCGCCGAGAATCCTGGTCGAGAGATCGCGCTTCGACACATCGACCAGCACGCGCTGGCGAAATTTTATGGCCTGCAAATCGTCGCGATTGGCGCGCAGCGTTGCCTCGGTATAGGAGCCGCGATCGGCGTAATCGAAAAATGCCTTCGGCACCTTTCGCATGTGAACCTGACGCAGATCTTCGATGCAGGTGATGTGCTTCATGGACGTTCCAAACCTTCTTGTATCAAGCCTTCTTGTCGTTTGCCTTCTTGTATTTTTCGCGTTCGCAGTCATCTAGCATGGTTGGGCCGTCCGCCAAATCGCTCCGCGGCAACGGGCGTCACGCAGGAATGCATCCATGACCGGACCACGCTCCGACCCCAAAGCGGCAAAAGACCCCAAACACCTCAAAGACAGTGAAAAGCGCCAGCTCGATCAGGCGCTGGAGGAGGGGTTGGAGGAGACGTTTCCGGGCTCGGACCCGGTCAATGTCATCCAGCCGCCGCCCTCAAAAGGCGACCATCACGTCAAGCGCAAGGACTGACCGGCAGCGGCCTGGTCTCGCGGACGGAACAATATATAAGCATTTACAATATGTTACGCGGCATGCGCGGGGCCGGGCGCTCGTAATGATTCATCATATTTTTTGAAGCCATTTTAGCGCCGAAGGCACTATAACCCCCTGCACACGCTATAATGGGTAGGCGTACGAAGGTTCGCGCCGGGTGGTCTTGAGAGGCCCCGGCGGTCTTGGGGGGTCAGATGAGCCGCAAATATTTCGGGACCGATGGGATTCGGGGCCGCGCCAACGGACTGATCACGCCGGAGCTGGCGCTCAAGGTGGGGCAGGCGGCCGGTCTCGTGTTTCAGCGCGGCGAGCATCGTCATCGCGTCGTCATCGGCAAGGACACGCGGCTGTCCGGCTACATGATCGAATACGCGATGGTGGCCGGCTTCACCTCGGTCGGCATGGACGTGCTGCTGCTCGGCCCGATGCCGACGCCGGCGGTGGCGATGTTGACCAAGTCGATGCGCGCCGATCTCGGCGTGATGATTTCAGCGTCCCATAATCTGTTCGAGGACAACGGCATCAAACTGTTCGGCCCGCAGGGTTTCAAGCTCTCCGACGACGTCGAGAAGCAGATCGAGCAGTTGCTCGATGAATCACTCGACAAGCGGCTGGCGCAGAGCGCGAGCCTCGGTCGCGCCCGCCGCATCGACGGCGTTCACGACCGCTACATCGAGTTCGCCAAGCGCACGCTGCCGCGCGATCTCAGCCTCGACGGGCTTCGCGTGGTGGTCGATTGCGCCAACGGCGCCGCCTACAAGGTGGTGCCGGAAGCGCTGTGGGAACTCGGCGCCGACGTCATCTCGATCGGCGTCGAGCCCGATGGTTTCAACATCAACAAGGAATGCGGTTCGACCTCGCCGGAAGCGCTCGCCCGCAAGGTGCGCGAAATGCGCGCCGACATCGGCATCGCGCTCGATGGCGACGCCGACCGGGTGATCCTGGTCGACGAGCGCGGCCATCTGGTCGATGGCGACCAGCTGCTCGCGGTGATCGCGCAAAGCTGGAAGGAAGACGGCCGGCTCGCCAAGCCGGGCATCGTCGCGACCGTGATGTCGAACCTCGGACTGGAACGCTTTCTCGACGGCATCGGGCTCGAACTCATCCGCACGCCGGTCGGCGATCGCTACGTGCTCGAGCAGATGTTGAGCGGCGGCTACAATCTCGGCGGCGAGCCGTCCGGCCACATCATCCTGTCGGACTATGCCACCACCGGCGACGGCTTTGTCGCGGCGCTGCAGGTGCTCGCGGTGGTGCAAAAACTTCGCCGCCCGGTGTCGGAAGTCTGCCGCCGCTTCGATCCGCTGCCGCAGATCCTCAAGAACGTACGCTACCGCAGCGGCAAGCCGCTCGACGACGCCGAGGTCAAATCGGCGATCGATGCCGGCGAAAAACGCCTCAACGGCCACGGTCGGCTCCTGGTCCGTTCCTCCGGCACCGAGCCCGTGATCCGCGTGATGGGCGAGGGCGACGATCGCATCCTGGTCGAGGAAGTGGTCGATCACATCGTCACCGCGCTCGGCCAGGCGGCGGCGTAATCGCAAAGCAGCCATAATCTATTGGAGGTGGTCGGCGTGGCGCGGCCATCGTAGGAAATGCCTCGTGTCGTCGCTGGTCCCTCCTGGAATCCTCCCCTGAACAAGTCCGTCGTCGTTTCCGAACAAGCGCTGGTCGCGCCGGTGACCGTGCCGGAGCTGACATCGCCTTCGCCTGCGAAGGCGGCGGGGCCGGCCTATGTCGTGCTCGCCGGCATCAGCCTGTCGCATTTCCTCAACGACACCATGCAGTCGCTGATTGCGTCGGTCTACCCGATCCTGAAGGACAATTACGCGCTCGACTTCGCCCAGATCGGATTGATCACGCTGGCGTTCCAGTTCACCGCCTCGCTGTTGCAGCCGGTGGTCGGGCATTTCACCGACAAGAGGGCGCAGCCGTTCTCGCTCGCGGTCGGCATGGGATTTACCTTCTTCGGTCTGCTGCTGCTCAGCGTCGCGCAGCAATACCTCGTCATCCTCGTCGCCGCCGCATTGGTAGGGCTTGGCTCGGCCGTGTTTCATCCGGAATCGGCGCGGATCGCGCGGCTGGCCTCGGGCGGACGCTATGGTTTTGCGCAATCGGTGTTTCAGCTTGGCGGCAGTTTTGGGACGTCGATGGGCCCGCTGCTCGCCGCCTTGATCGTGGTGCCGTTCGGCCAACCCAGCATCGCCTGGTTTTCCTCGATCGCGTTTCTGGCGATCGTCATCCTGTGGCGGATCGGACTTTGGTACAGGCCGCAGATCGCGGCCAAGAAGTTCGCAGCCCTCGAACAGCATCCGGACGCGCCGAGCTCGCGCCGGGTCAAGATCGCGCTCATCGTGCTGGTCGCGTTGTTGTTCTCCAAGCAGCTCTATGTGTCGAGCCTGTCGAGCTATTACATCTTCTATCTGATCGACAAGTTCGGCGTCTCGACGCAAGCCGCCCAGCTCTATCTGTTCGTCTTCCTCGCCGCCAACGCGGTCGGGGCGTTCCTCGGCGGCCCACTGGGCGACCGCTTCGGCCGAAAGATCGTGATCTGGTTCTCGATTTTGGGCGCGCTGCCGTTCACGCTGGCGCTGCCCTATGCCGGCCTCTACGCGAGTGCCGTGCTGACGGTGTTCATCGGTCTGATCATCTCTTCGACGACATCCTCGATTATCGTGTTCGCGCAGGAACTGGTGCCGCACCGCTTCGGGATGATTTCCGGCGTCTTCTTCGGTGTCGCGTTCGGCATCGGCGGGCTCGGCGCGGCCGTGCTCGGCAAGCTCGCCGATCACACCAGCATCGCCTTCGTCTATCAGGTCTGCGCGTTCCTCCCCGCAATCGGGCTGCTCGCGGTGTTCCTGCCGAAGCTGCCGAAAACGGCGCGCTAGGAGAGGCCACGGGCCGCATGGTTCGAGACGCGCGGCGTTGCCGCGCTCCTCACCATGAGGGTCTATGACCCCATCCTGAGGAGCTTGCCAACGGGTCGCGCGAACGCGCGCCCGATGACAGCCTCCGCAAGCGTCTCGAAGGATGAAGCCGCCGGACTGCAATGCCCATCAACACATTGTTAGTGATTGTGCGATCCCGCCGCCTTTGCAACCCCGGGTTTCGTCGAGGCAAGAATTCTTCGGAGATTATCAACCTTAAAAATTAGGGTTAAGTGGCGCTTAAGCATTTGATGCGATCGTCCGACCGTGAGTTTCTCGATGTGAGGCCTCCGTTGTCTGCCTCACCGGACAAAAGGACGAAGCCAAATGCGTAGCGTTAAGTTCCTCGTCGCCGCCGGAGCGGCATCCCTGTTGTCGTCGATGGCGTTCGCCGCGGACTTGGCCATCGCGCCGCCGCCGATGTACTCGCCGCCCCCGCCGGCCGATTTCGGCGGCTGGTATCTGCGTGGCGATATCGGAATGACCAACCAGAAAATGAAATCGCTCAACAACCCGGACCCCAACGCCGTGCTGTTCACCCCGGTTGGGATGGGCTTCGACAGTTCGACGCTGTTCGATCTCGGCGTCGGTTATCAGTTCAACAACTGGTTCCGGGCGGACGTGATCGGTCAATGGCGCGGCCGCGCCAACTTCCATGGCTCGCAGTTCTCGGATGCCTTTGTCGGCACGGCGCTGGTCGACAATTACTCCGGCTCCAAGTCGGAGGCGGTCGTCATGGCTAACGCCTATGTCGACCTCGGCACCTGGTGGTGCCTGACGCCGTACATCGGCGCCGGTATCGGCGGCTCCTACAACCGGATTTCCAGCTTCCGCGACGACGGTTTCGGCGACAGCTTCGGCGTCGCGCGGCCCTCGAGCTTCGTTTACGCGACAGACAACGGCAAATGGAATTTCGCCTGGGCGCTGCACGCCGGTCTCGGCTACAAGGTCACGCCGAACGTGACGCTCGAACTCGGCTACAGCTACATGAACCTCGGCGATGCCACCACCGGCGTCAATTCGAACTTCGCCGGCACCGCCACGCCGCAGTTCCCGTGGACCATGAAAGACATCACCTCGCACGACCTGAAGCTCGGCGTGCGCTGGAATCTCGAGAGCCCGGCGGTCTACGCGCCGCCGCTGGTGCGCAAGGGCTGATCACGCCTCTCCTCTCGTTAATCTTTGCTAACGGCGCGGGATGTTCCCGCGCCGTTTTGTTTTGCGCGGGGCATGATCCCGAAAAGTGGACTTCCGGTTTTCGGAACCAGATCATGCCAATCAAGTCCCGCGACAACGATTGGTTAAGGTTAACAGGCGATGATCGGCGCCAAGTCAGGTGTTCGATGGAGCGTTTGCGATGCGTAGACTTCTGCTGGCGGCGGTGATGTTCGGAGCAGTGTCCGGTGCGCAAGCAGCCGACATGCCCGACCTTCCGATCCTGCGCGGCGCGTACACCGACGGGTTGTCCAGCCCGCGTGTCAGCTGGCAGGGTTTTTACGCCGGCGTACAAGGTGGCTTCGGCACCTCCGACATGAATTTTACCGGCGCAACCTCAAGCGTGGCATCGCACCTGTTGGCCAACACAGCCATTGAGGCCTCGGGCGGCGTTTCACAGTGGCCGGTAGGGGGTAAGGTTTCGGTTCATGGCAACGGCTTCGGCGGCTTCGCCGGCTACAACAGCCTATGGGACGAGATCGTCCTTGGCGTTGAGTTCAGCTACCTGCATGGCAAGTTCGGCGGTACCCAGACCGACAGCATGGGCCGCATCTTCAAGGACGCCAACGGCACCACCGACAGCGTGACCTATGAAAGCATTGCGGCGATGCGGATTTCCGACATGGCAACGCTTCGCGGCCGCGCCGGCTATGCGGTCGGCTCGTTCCTGCCCTATGCCTTCGGCGGCGTCGCGCTCGGACAGGCCGACATTATCCGGACCGCCCATATTTTCGGGACCCAGTTCAATGCCAATAATCCGATTGGCTTCCAGAACATCCCGTTCGACCTGATCGCGACGGACTCGAAAAACAGCCACTTCATTTATGGCTATACCGCCGGGCTCGGCGTCGACGTGCAGCTGATATCCTGCCTGTTCCTGCGCGCGGAGTGGGAATACGTCCGCTTCACCTCCTCGATCGACACCAACGTCAACACGGTCCGGGTGGGTCTCGGCTATAAATTCTGATCGAAGGCGGCTTCGCGAAACCTCGTGCGCCCCCGATCCTGTTGACAGAATTCCGTTCCGCTGCTGCTCTGTCCTCCTCGTGTGAGGGCCGACCATGAAAATCTACGGCGACAGCAATTCGGGCAATTGCCTGAAGGTGAAATGGGTCTGCGATCACCTCGCGTTGCCCTACACCTGGATCGAGCTCGATACGCTCAAGGGCGAGACCCGCACGCCTGAGTTTCTCAGATTGAACGGAGCTGGCCAGGTGCCGACCGTCGTGCTCGATGATGGCCGCACGCTGGCGCAGTCCAATAGCATCATTCGATACCTAGCCCGCGGCAGTGACCTCATCCCCGCTGATGCTTACGACGTAGCCAAGATGGACGAATGGCTGTTCTGGGAGCAGAACAGCCACGAGCCGTTCGTGGCCGGGTGCCGCTTCCAGATGGTCTATCTCGGCAAGCCGGTGTCCGATCTCGATCCGGACAAGATCAAGCGTGGCTATTCCGCGCTGGCGCGGATGGAGCATCATTTGGCAACCGCACGGTTCTTCGTTGGCGACCGTCTTTCCCTCGCCGACGTCGCGCTCTTGGCCTACACGCGGCTGGCGCATGAGGGCGGCTTTCACATCGACGGCTACGCGGCGGTGCGGCGCTGGATCGGCGAGGCCGAACACTCGCTTGGCCTGCCGCCGGCGCGCTAGGGACTATTGGAATCATCCATGACCGCGATTTCCCCTGTCACCATCCGGCGCGCCCGCCGCGGCGATGTCGGTATCATCGTCGGGATGCTGGCGGACGATCCGCTCGGCAGCGCCCGCGAGCGGCTCGAGGATCCGCTGCCGCCGTCTTATTTCGCCGCCTTCGACGCGCTCGAAAGCGATCCGAACATCAACCTCGTGGTCGCGGAGGATGCTGACGGTACCGTGGTGGGCTGCCTGCAGCTCTGTATCCTGCCGGGACTGAGCTCGCAGGGCGCCTCGCGCGGCTTGATCGAGGACGTCCGCGTCGCCGCGCATTGCCGCAGCCGCGGCATCGGCGAGCAATTAGTGCGATGGGCCGTCGCGCAAGCCCGCGCCAAAGGCTGCAAATTGGTCGAGCTGCTTACGCATCACAGCCGCGTCGATGCGCAGCGTTTCTACGAGGGGCTGGGATTTCAGCCGAGCCATGTCGGGATGACACTGCGGTTTTGACCGATCGCAAAGTGCGACAAAGAAGGTTTGGAAATATCTCATTCGGAGATTGATTTTTATATCTCTATATGAGATAAATTGGCGATGAAATCGGTTCTGTACACACGAACCGCGGCGACGGCCCTGCGCAAGCACGCCAACCGGGCGAAGTTGATTCGGAGCAAAATCAGGCAATATGCCGGGCGATGCATCATCGCAGGCCAACAATGTGAAACCGTTGGTCGGGGTCGATGCGAAGCGCTTACGGGTTGGCGACTTCCGCGTGATCTTCACCGAAACGGCCGACACCATTACCGTCCTCGATATTGGCCCGCGCGGCGGGATCTACGAATAGGAGCAGCCCATGCCCGTGATGACCAAGAGCCCGAAGGGCGATGATATCGTGATCCTCTCCCGCAAAGAGTACGATCGGCTACTCGTCGCCGCCAATGAAGATGTTACTGACGCAGCAGTTGCCAAAAAGGCGATAGCACGCAACGAGGAAACACTAAGCGAAGCCGAGGTGGATGAACTGCTTGCCGCCAGGACGCCGCTCGCGTTCTGGCGCAAGAAGCGCGGCTTGACGCAGGCGGATTTGGCGAAGGCTGCCGAGATCGCTCAGGGTTTTCTCTCTGAAATCGAAAACGGCCTCAAGACAGGAGATGTCGCGGTACTTCAGCGGATTGCGATCGCTCTTGAAATTTCGCTTCTCGAACTGGTGTCGGACCTTCCTCGCGGCAAGCGCAAACCGGGTATCAAGCTCAAAATCGACAAGCGCCGGAAATGAAACTACGCATCTGGCTGGGATTTCAGCCGAGCCACGTCGGGATGACGTTACGATTTTGAAACAGGTCCGTTCATCCGGCTTGTCCGGTGCGCCTTGCGCCGATTGCGAAACGCGTTTTGCCATTCATTCCGGTTAACGCGCGATAAACTAACGAGCCATCCGTAATTTTTTGTGCGGAACTATCCGTGAGAGAATGACGTATCCCGTCGGGCTCGGGTGGCTTCGGGGATTTCCAGATGAAAAATTATACGATCGTCAGGATCGGCAACGAGTACGTCGTGCAGGCGAACGAAAAGAGCGTCCTGAAGATCGCAAGCAGGCGCCGGGCCGCAAGGCTCGTCACCGATGCGGCGGAGCTTCTGGATTCGCAATTGGCCCCGCCGACCGCGCCCGAGGCGGAGGTCGAACCATCAATCGCGCGTGATCCTTCCGAAGTTCCTTGACGATTCCGGCCGATTCCCTTAATGACCGCGGCGGGACACCTCCCCCCAACGGGAGGCTTACTATCTGGAAGGATAGATCATGAGTGCTGCGAAGCCCGCATTGCGGCCGAGTGTGCCGCATTTTTCATCCGGCCCCTGTGCCAAGCGCCCCGGCTGGAACGCCCAAAATCTCAAAGACGCTGCGCTAGGCCGTTCGCATCGCGCGAAAGTCGGCAAGGCCAAGCTCAAGCTCGCGATCGAACTGACGCGCGAAGTGCTTGAAGTCCCTGCGGGTTACCGGATCGGCATTGTGCCGGCCTCCGATACCGGCGCGGTCGAAATGGCGCTGTGGTCGCTGCTCGGCGCGCGCCCCGTCACCACCATCGCCTGGGAATCCTTCGGCGAAGGCTGGGTCAGCGATATCGTCAAGGAATTGAAGCTCAAGGACGTCACCAAGCTGCACGCGCCCTATGGTGAAATCCCCGATCTCTCCAAGGCCGATCCCGCCTCCGACATCGTCTTCACCTGGAACGGCACCACCTCCGGCGTCCGCGTCCCCAATGCCGACTGGATCAGCGCTGATCGCGAGGGCCTCACCATCTGCGACGCGACCTCGGCGGCGTTCGCGCAACCGCTCGATTGGCAAAAACTCGATGTGGTGACCTTCTCCTGGCAGAAGGCGCTGGGCGGCGAGGCCGCGCACGGCATGCTGGTGCTCTCGCCACGCGCGGTGGAGCGGCTGGAAACCTACAAGCCGGCCTGGCCACTGCCAAAGATCTTCCGCATGACCAAGGGCGGCAAGCTCAACGAGGGCATTTTCGAGGGCGAAACCATCAACACGCCGTCGATGCTGTGCGTCGAGGATTATCTCGACGCGCTGAACTGGGGCAAATCGGTCGGCGGCCTTAGAGCGCTGATTGCGCGCGCCGACGCCAACACCAAGGTGCTCGCCGACTGGAAGGCGAAGACGCCATGGATCGATTTCCTGGCGAAGGATCCGGCGATCCGTTCCAATACCTCGGTGTGCATGAAAGTGGTCGATCCCGCCATCACCTCGCTGACGCCGGACGCGCAGGCCGATTTTTCCAAGAAGCTGGTGGCCTTGGTCGAGAAGGAAGGCGCCGGCTACGATTTCGCCCATTACCGCGATGCGCCGGCGGGTCTTCGCATCTGGTGCGGCGCCACGGTGGAAGCCAGGGACGTTGCGCTTTTGACGCAATGGATCGACTGGGCGTTTGCCGAGACAAAAGCCGCGCTTCCGAAGGCCGCGTGAGTTTTCTTATCTAACCTCTCCCCGTCCTTCACGGGGAGAGGGCCTGCCCTCGGGCTTGACCCGAGGGTCGGCGCACCCGGATCGGCGCTTTGCGCCGTCCGAGCACAAGCTCCGCGCCGGGGTGAGGGGCTCTTGGGCTCCGCACCCTGCTGATAGATGCCCCTCACCCCGACCCTCTCCCCGTAAGAACGGGGAGAGGGAGAAGAGATTGCTCCCGAGGCTTTTGTTGCACCCAGGGCTCACAGGCCATCCATGTTCGAACCCGAGAACGATATTGAGCGCATGCTGATGCTTGCATCGGCGGAGCCGGCCGAGCGGCCCGGCTTTGCGCGCGCGCTGATGGATGCGGAAGTTTTCCTGGTGCTGGTTCCCAAAGGGGGGCCGATCGTTCCCGGGCCCGATGGCAATGTCACGATTCCCGAGGGGACAAAACTGACGCTCCCGAGTGCTGTACGCGGCGAAGAAAAGCTGATCCCTTTTTTCACTGCACCGTCGCGGGCGCGCGCATGGTTCAGGGGCGATCACATCGTGGCGCCGGACCGGACGCGCGATCTGTTCGGCCGCTATCCGGACGCGCCCTTCGTGCTCAACCCGGACTCCGACTACGGCAAGCATTTTACGCCGCAAGAGGTGAAGTTCATGCTGGCCGGTCATTTCGAGGACGGCCCGCAGACCATCACGACGAAAGCACCGGAGCAGGTGCTGCTCGGCCATCCCAAGGAAATTCCCGATGCCTTGATCGCAGCACTCGGCCGCGAACTCGACGCGGTCAGCTCCGTGCGCGGCGCGTGGCTGATGCTTGCGTCGCGCGCCGGCGAGAGCGAACAGAGCTGGATGCTCGGCGTCGACCATGACGGCGCATGGGAGGACGTCCGCGCCGCAATCGGCCGCGCCCTTGTTGGCGATGTGCTGAAGGGGCGAATGCTCGATGCTATGCCGCTCGACAGCAGTTCGCTGTCGTCCACCTTGCGTACAGGAATTCCCATCACCGCCTCGGAACGAGGCTTCCTCAAAAAGCTCTTCAGGTAGACCACCAAATGACAAAACCCAAAGTCCTCATTTCCGACGCCCTGTCGCCCGCCGCCGTGCAGATCTTCAAAGATCGCGGCATCGACGTCGATTTCCAGCCCAATCTCGGCAAGGACAAGGAAAAACTCGCCGAGATCATCGGCAATTACGATGGCCTCGCCATCCGCTCCGCCACCAAGGCGACCGCGAAGATCATTGAGAAGGCAAGCAAGCTGAAAGTGATCGGCCGCGCCGGCATCGGTGTCGACAATGTGGAAATCCCTGCCGCTACCGCGAAGGGCATCATCGTGATGAACACGCCGTTCGGCAATTCGATCACGACCGCCGAACATGCCATCACGTTGATGTTGGCGTTGGCGCGCGAAATTCCGCAGGCCGATGCCTCCACCCAAGCCGGCAAATGGGAAAAGAATCGCTTCATGGGAGTGGAGATCACCGCCAAGACATTGGGCATCATCGGCTGCGGCAACATCGGTTCGATCGTTGCCGACCGCGCGCTCGGATTGCGCATGAAGGTGATCGCCTTCGATCCGTTCCTGTCGCCGGAACGCGCCAAGGACATCGGCGTCGAGAAGGTCGATCTCGACGATCTCTTCAAGCGCGCCGATTTTATCACGCTGCATACGCCGCTGACCGAGAAAACCAAGAACATCATCGACGCCGCGGCGCTGGCGAAAATGAAGAAGGGCGTCCGCATCATCAATTGCGCGCGCGGCGGTCTGGTCGACGAGCAGGCGCTGGTCGATGCGCTCAATTCCAAGCATGTCGCGGGCGCCGCCTTCGACGTGTTCATCGAAGAGCCGGCGACGTCGAACGTCTTGTTCGGCCATCCCAATGTAATCTGCACGCCGCATCTCGGTGCCGCCACCACGGAAGCCCAGGAGAATGTCGCGCTGCAGGTGGCCGAGCAGATGTCCGACTATCTCTTGAGCGGCGCGATCTCGAATGCGGTCAACTTCCCCTCGATCACGGCGGAAGAGGCGCCGAAGCTAAGACCGTTCATTGCGCTCGCCGAGAAGCTCGGCTCGTTCGCAGGCCAGCTAACCGAAACCGGCATCCTGAAGGTGCAGATCACCTATGAGGGGCATGTCGCGGAAATGAAGATCAAGGCGCTGACCTCGGCGGTGCTGTCGGGCCTGCTGCGTCCGATGCTCGGCGACGTCAACGTCGTCTCGGCGCCGGTTGTGGCCAAGGAGCGTGGCATGGTGGTCGATGAGGTGACGCGCGCGGCGCAGAGCGACTACGAAAGCCTGATCACCGTGGCGGTGACAACGGAGCGGCAGGAGCGCTCGGTCTCCGGCACCGTCTATCACGACGGCAAGCCACGGCTCGTCGACATCAAGGGCATCCGGGTCGATGCCGAGTTCGGCAAATCGATGATCTACGTCACCAACGAGGACAAGCCGGGATTCATCGGCCACTTCGCTAGCCTCCTCGGCGACGCCAGGATCAACATCGCCACCTTCCATCTCGGCCGCAACAAGCCGGGCGGCGACGCCATCGCGCTAGTCGAGATCGATGGCGCGGTGCCAGCGGACGTGCTCGCCAAGGTGCAGGCCCTGCCGCAGGTCAAGCAGGCCAAGGCTTTAACGTTTTAAAAGGCTTTAACGTTTTAAGCCGCTGGTGTTTTGGGGCGCCGGCGCAGCGGTGGCCTTCATCCTTCGAGACGCGGCCAAGGGGCCGCTCCTCAGGATGAGGTGATAGACCCTCATGGTGAGGAGCGCGGCAACGCCGCGCGTCTCGAACCACGAGGCCGTGGACGCCCGTCCCCCACCGTCATGCTCGGCGTGACGTGCCTCACATAGCGGATTGCGCCTTTGCGCTAGTTTCCCGGCATCAAACGCCGGAGACAAACATGCGCAAATTCATCCTGATATCCGTTCTGGTTCTGGCATCGGCAACGGCTCAGGCCGGTCAGTCGAGGAGCCTGATCGTCGCTGCCAACGATACGCCGAACTCCGGCGAGCGAATTGAATCGGCCCAGCCCGAACCGGCAAAGGCCGACGTCGCGCCCGACGCTTCCAAGCCGGTCACGGACGCCGCCAAGCCGGTCACCGAGGTTTCCAAGCCTGCAACAGAGGTTGCGAAACCCTTGAAGGCGGCTGCTTCCAAGCCCACGCACAAATCCTACGATCGGAATTACGCGAGTGAGGAAGCCCGGGCGCGCAGCATTGCCGCGCGATACGGCGTCTCCTGGTAATCCCTGACATTTTCCCGAAGCCGGGCCGGCCGCGGCCGGGCCTCGGCGACGCCTTACGGAAACCTCAATCGAACCGGTTCCTTGGTCACAACGTCTCACACACGGGGGCGTTACGCTTTCGTGCGTCTCGACGAGACGTGGGATGCTTGCCGGAGGAAATCATGCGCAGTGCCAGGAATTGCCTTGTAACGACGAGCCTTGCCGTTCTTATCGCGCTTGCCGCGATGCCGGCCAAGGCGGTCAATATCGAGGCGACATTGGCCGTCGATGCCGTCACCGTCTATCCGGACGGCGCCAGCGTCACCCGCGTCATCAATGTCGAAATTCCCTCCGGTGACAATAGCGTGGTGCTGAAGGATTTCCCGCTGACGCTCGAGCCTTCTTCGCTGCGGGTGGAGGGCGAGGCCTCCGAAAAGCTTACCATCGGTACGGTCGATACGCGGCCGCCGCGCGCCGCGCCGCCCGTCAATCTGCCTGAACTCGATAAGCGCATCGAGGCGCTGAAGGACGAGCGCGCCAACCTGGAGGGCGCGATTGCCGCCGCCACCGCGCGGCGCAAATTCGCCGAGCGTTTTGCCGAAACCTCGCCTGTGGGAATTGGCGAGAAGGGCGAGGCGCGGCCCGTCGCCGAATGGCGTGCCGCCTTTGCTGCGGTGGCGGAGGAGGTTGCGACGGCGGACGCAGCCATTCGCGACGCCGAGCGCAAGCAACGCGATATCGACCGGGAAATTTCAAGGCTGGAATCGGATCGCGCGATCAAGCCGCCCAGCCGGCTGGAGGTCAGGATCGATCTCGCGGCGGCGGCTGCGACCAAGGCGACGCTGCGGGTAAGCTATGCCGTGCGTGCCGCGCGCTGGACGCCGCTCTATGACCTTCGTCTCGACACTGGTGCCAAGGATCGCAAGCCCGCGCTCGAACTGGTGCGACGGGCCGAAATCACCCAGACCACGGGAGAGGACTGGTCGGACGTCGGCTTAAGCGTTTCCACCGTGCGCAGCGCGCGCGGCGGCAGCGCGCCCGACCTGAATTCGCTGATCGTGCAATATCCGCAAGCCCCGCGCCCGCCGGCTTCGGCTGCGGGTGCCGTCTCGGAAATGACGAAGTCCCGCTCGATGGAGGCGGCGGCCCCGCCTGAGCCGCCGGCAAAGCGCGCCGAGGAGCAGCAGGCCACCGCTGAAGTCAGCGGCTTCCAGGTGGTGTTCAAGATTCCCGGCCGCGTCAGCGTCGGCGCCAGCGAGGGCGCCAAGAGCCTGCGCATCGCGACCGCGACCATCGCGCCCGATCTCACCGTGCGCTCGGTGCCGGTGATCGACCCGACCGCGTTCCTCGAAGCAAGTTTTAAGCAAGCCGAGGACGCGCCGTTGTTGCCGGGCCGGACCGCGATCTATCGTGACGGCGTTTTTGTCGGCCGCGGCCAAATGGCGGCCACCAGCAAGGACGAAACGGTACGGCTCGGTTTCGGTGGCGATGACAAGGTCAAGGTCGAGCGCTCCGTCGTCAAGCGCAACGAGGGATCGGCGGGCCTGATCGTGACGACGTCGAAGACCGACGAGCGCGCGTTCAAGACCGTCATTCGCAATGGCCATGATTTCCCGATCAAGATCGCGATCCAGGATCAATTGCCGGTCAGCGAGAATGAAGACATCCAGGTCGAAATGCTGCCGTCGACGACGCCGCCGACCGCGACCAATCTGCGCGACAGACGCGGCGTGCTGGAATGGGCATTCGAGGCCAAGCCGGGTGAGACCAAGGATATTTCGTTCGCATGGCGGGTGCGCTGGCCCAAGGACAAGGGCATCATCATGACGCCGGCCGGATGACGGATGCGCGCTGACTGAACGATGACTTCCTCTCCGATCTCAGGCATTAAAGGCCGAGGGCCGCTTTAACAGGCCAGAGATCGGGAGGAAGCAAGCAATGTCTTATCAGCATATTCTCGTCGACGATCCACGGCCGCGCGTGCGGCAGATCACGCTCAACCGTCCCGAAAAACGCAATGCGCTGAACAACCGGCTGCGGGCCGAAATTTTTGAGGCGCTGGAAGCGGCCGACCGCGACGGCGATGTCTCGATCACGATCCTGCGCGGCGCCGGCCCGTGCTTTTCCGCCGGCTATGATCTGTCATCGGACAATTCGGTCGATCAGCCCTATCACTCGGCGGCCGGGCCGGGCCAATGGTCGCGCCATGTCGTCGAGGGCTGGTTCGCGATCTGGGATCTGGCAAAGCCCGTGATCGCGCAGGTGCACGGTTATTGCCTGGCCGGCGGCACCGAGCTCGCAACCGCCTGCGATATAGTCTACGTCGCCGACGACGCCCAGATTGGTTATCCGCCGGTGCGGCTGATGAGCCCGCCGGACATGCAGTATCATCCCTGGCTTGTCGGCATGCGCCGCGCCATGGAGCTGATGCTGACCGGTGACGCCATGTCCGGGCGTGAGGCCGCCGAATGGGGCTTTGCGACGCGCTCGTTTCCGCTTGACGAGCTCGAGCAGCGCACGCTCGATTTCGCCGAACGCGCGGCAAAAGTGCCGGTCGAGTTGCAGCAGCTCAACAAGCGTTCGGTGCATCGCGCGATGGAGATCATGGGCGCCCGCGCCGCGATGCGCGCCGGCACCGAAATCCAGGCGCTGGCGTTCACCACGGAAGCAAGCCGCGCCTACATGTCGACGTTCCGGCGCGACGGCGGCAGCGTCAAGGCGCAGCTCGACCAGCGCGACCAAACATTCGGGGATTATCGGACGAAGAAGCCGTGAAGCTCTTCCAGCCGCGATCAGACGCCTTCGTAAACCAGCCTGGTGAAGAAGCCGGGATCGATGACGAACTGGCCCCATTTCGCATCGAAAGCCGCGGTCGGCTTGGCCGCGACGGTCTCGTCGCGCGACTTTCCCTGCTTTTTTAGCGCTGCGACGTTGTCGCGGATGGCGACAAGCATGTCGCGGAACTCCTTGAGTTCGGCCTTGTTGCTGACCGGCTTGCCGTGTCCGGGAATGATGATGCTGTCGTTGTTCGTTGCAGCCAGATTGGCGTCGGAGGCCGCGATCATGCCGTCGATGCTGCCGCCGGTCGAATAGTCGATGAACGGATAGATGCCGTTCCAGAAGGTGTCGCCGACATGGATGATGTTGGCTTCCGCAAAGGTGACGGAGATGTCGCTATCGGTATGCGCAGGGCCGTAATATTTCAACGCGATCGACGCGCCGTTGAGTTTTAGGTTGTGCTCGGTTGCGAAAACGTCGCTCGGAATTCCGCCAGCCGATAGCGGAAGGAAATTGTAATCCCAGTCTTCGACACGCTGAACATCGGAGAGATGCTTGCGTGTATTCTGTTGAGCGATGATCTTGGCGCCGACCGAGTGCAGCCATTCGTTGCCATCGGCATGGTCGAAGTGCCAGTGGGTGTTGACGAGATGGGTGACGGGATCGGGGCCGAGATCGGCGAGGGCTTTAGTGATTTGAGGGCGCGACACCGCGATGCCGGCGTCGATCAGCACCTTGCCGTCGGGTCCCGTGAGGACAGCCACGTTGCCGCCGGAGCCCTCGAGGACGCTGATATTGTTGCGCAGCTTGTAGGTGACGATCGGCGATACCGCGGCACTGTCCTTGATCAGGCTGACGAGGCCGCGCGCCTCGGCGAACGCCTCGGGCGGCGTAAGCCAGCCCCCGGTGGCGGCGAAAGCCGCGCCACCCAGGCAGCACAGGCAAAAATGTCGCCGCGACAGCGGATTTTGCTTTGAAGAATCCACGACGTCCTTCCTTTCCAAGGCAGCGAGGGACTGTCTAAGCGGATGGAAGCCCCCTTCCTAGGCGGTTTAGCAGTTTTGGATGAGCGGCAGTCCGTCGTTTCAAGTCGCCGTCACAAAGGACGCCCCCTCAGCTGTTCGGGCCGCGCTCCATGCTGACAGGTTGCCAGCGCCGCAGCGCGGTAGATTGCAGCACCGACGGGTTGACGCAGCTCACCGGCCAGAGGCCGGACAGCACGAGCGACAATTCGTAGCCGACGCGACGTTTGCGCGCCTCGTCGAAGCGGGCCGACGCTGAGGCGACATGGGCCGTCAGCGTGACATTCTCCATGCCCAGCATCGGGTTGTTGTGGGAGGGCGGCTCCTTCTCCAGGACGTCGAGGGCGGCGTGCGCGATCCAGCCTTCCTGTAAGGCCTTGATCAGCGCCTCTTCGTTCACGGTCGCGCCGCGCCCGGTATTGATGAAGATCGCGCTCGGCTTCATCTGCCTGAAATGGGTTTCGCCGAGCATGTGATGCACTTCGGGGCGCGCCGGCGCGTGCATCGAGACGAAATCGGATTGCGAGAGCACCTCCGACAGCGTGGCCGGCAGCACGCCATGGTCGGAAATCAGCGTCTCGGCGATGAAGGGATCGTAGGCCATCATCCGCAAGCCGAACGGCGCCGCGCGTTTTGCCACCGCGCGCGCCACGCGTCCGAACGAGATGAAGCCGAGCGTCTGCCCCATCAATCTCGGAATCTTCAGCAGCGCCGGGCGGCCTTCGGCCCAGCGGCCTTGCCGGACCATCTTGTCCTGCTCGACCAGGCGGCGAAATCCCGAAAGCAGCAGCATCATGGCGTGGTCGGCGACTTCCTCGATAAAAGTGTCGGGGATGTTGGTGACGGGAATGCCGCGCGCGGTGGCGGCCTTGACGTCGACGCTGTCGACGCCGACGCTGCCAAGCGTGATGACCTTGCAGTTTTCCAGCGCATCGATGATGGTTTTCGAAATCGGCATGCCCTTGGCGTAGATCGCGTCCGCTGTCCTGGCGGCGGCGATGAATTCCGCCTCATTGGCGGGCGCCTCGATGATCTCGGCGCCGATCGGATCGAGCGCCTCTTTTTCATAGCCATACCCGCTGCCGGCGACCGTGAAACTCGCGCCTTTCGGCGTCACCACCCTGAACTTCGACATTTACTGCTCCCGAGTTGAAATTTCGGTGTTGTGCAACTGCGACGACCGCCGCGCTCTCCCCATTCAGCGTCCTGATCAGCTCTCGGCAGAATCCCGGGCCACCCTAAAACGGCTGCTTCAGGTACTTCTACGGAGCGGCCCGGAACTTCGTAACCAAACCCTAAGGGGTTAACTATACCGTGTCGCCAATCATTCCGCCAATCGCGCTCGCGCTTAGACCCCCGGAGATGACACCGTGAAGCTGAACAATCTGACGATTGCTCCAAAACTCGGCATATTGGTCGGGGTAACGCTGATCGGCCTCTGCATTGCCGGCGTTCTCGCGGGCTATCTGATGCAGCAGGAAATGCTGAACGCCCGCATCGACCAGGTTCACTCTATCGTTGATATGGCGCGCAACATGGCCGCAGGGTTGCAGAAAGAGGTCGAGGCCGGAAAGCTCACCAAGGAAGCCGCGATGGCCGAATTCGGCCGCCGGGCCAACGCCATGACCTACGACAACGGCAGTGGCTATCTGTTCGGTACCAACTATGACGGCATCACGGTGATGTCGCCCGATCCGAAACAGATCGGCACCAACCGCATGGACGTGGTAACCAATGGCCGGATGCTGTCCCGCGAATTGATGGAAGGCGTCAAGTCCAAGGGCGAGATACTGCTGTTCTACGAATATGTGAAACCCGGCGAGGTAAAGCCGATCCGCAAGGTCGGCTACGCCGTCGCCGTCCCCGGCTTTAACATGTATCTCGGGACCGGCGCCTATCTCGACGATATCGACACCAAGCTGAAGCCGATCATTTGGACGCTCGGGATTGCGATCCTCATCATCGGCGTGATCTCGAGCGGCATCGCCTGGCTGATCGGGAGCAGCATCAGCCGTCCGCTCGGCCAACTCGGCAACCGGATGCGGGCGCTCGCCGATGGCCAGCTCGAGGGCGACATTCCAGGCGTCGGGCGTGGCGATGAGGTCGGCGCGATGGCCTCGACCGTCCAGATCTTCAAGGACAATGCCGTGCGCATCAAGGGACTGGAAAAGGCCGAGGCCGAGACGCAAGGGCGTGCCGCGGCCGAGCGCCGCGCGGCGATGGAAAGCCTCGCCAATGATTTCGAACGCAGCGTCAACGGCATCGTCCGTTCGGTGTCGACGGCAGCCGCCGGCATGCAGACCACGGCGCAATCCATGACCGCGACCGCGAGCGATGCCAGTGCGCGCGCCGCGACCGTCGGCGCCGCCTCCCAGAGCGCGTCGAACAATGTCGGAACGGTTGCCGCAGCGGCCGAAGAACTGTCAAGCTCGGTTGCCGAGATTTCCCGTCAGGTGACGCGGTCGAGCGAGATCGCGAGCAAGGCGGTCGGCGATGCCGAGCGCACCAACGCCACCGTCCAGGTGTTGTCCACGGGCGCCGAGAAGATCGGCGAGGTGGTAAAATTGATCCACTCGATCGCAGCCCAGACCAATCTGCTGGCGCTGAACGCGACCATCGAAGCGGCGCGTGCCGGTGAGTCCGGCCGCGGCTTTGCCGTGGTCGCCTCTGAGGTGAAGGCGCTGGCCAACCAGACCGCCAAGGCGACCGAGGAAATCTCCGCCCAGGTGGCGGCGATGCAGACCTCCACCAGCGACGCGGTGCAGGCCATCAGCGGCATCACCGAAACCATCGCGCAGATGAGCGAGATCACGGTCAGCATTTCGACCGCGATCGAGCAGCAGGGCGATGCGACCCGCGAGATCGCGCGCAACATCCAGCAGGTGGCGGCGGGGTCGAGCGAGATCAGCGCTCACATCGGCGGCGTCACCCAGGCTGCTTCGGCGACCGGCACGGCGGCGACCGACGTGCTCACCAACGCCCGCGAGCTCGACAACCAGTCCGGCATGCTGCGCAGCGCGGTCGACGGATTTTTGGCCAAAGTCCGCGCCGCGTAATTCCGTATCCCGCAACGGCGCCGGCGCTGCGCAGCGCCGGTTAGCATCCCCTCATGCGCCCGGCAGTTTCCGGCGCGGCGGCGCACCATAGTAACCAAGCGCTAAATGGTATCGGTGTAGCGTGTCGTCATTGACGAATCGCCCGCACAACGCCCCGGAGACATCCCGTGAAGCTGACCAATCTGACGATCACCCCCAAGCTCGGCATTTTGGTGGGAGCAACCCTGATCGGCCTCTGCATCGCCGGTGTCCTCGCGGGCTATCTGATGCAGCAGGAAATGCTCAACGCCCGCATCGACCAGGTTCATGCCATCGTCGACATGGCGCGCAACATGGCCGCAGGGTTGCAGAAGGAGGTCGAGGCCGGCAAGCTCACCAAGGAAGCCGCGATTGCCGAATTCGGCCGCCGCGCCAATGCCATGACCTACGATCATGGCGAAGGCTATTTGTTCGGTACGACCTACGACGGCATCACGATCCTGTCGCCCGATCCCAAGCAGATCGGCCAGAATCGCGGTGACGTGCTGGTCAATGGCAAGGCGGTCGCCCGCGAATGGCGCGAGAACGTCATGGCCAAGGGCGAGCACACCATGTTCTATGATTATGTGAAGCCTGGAACTGAGCATCCGCTCCGAAAGGTCGGTTATTCGGTCGCGATCCCCGGCTGGAACATGTATATCGGCAACGGGGCCTATATCGACGATATCGACGCCAAGATGAAACCGATCATCTGGACGCTCGGGATTGCGATCCTCATCATTGGCGTGATCTCGAGCGGCATCGCCTGGCTGATCGGGCGCAGCATCAGCGGTCCGCTCGGTCAGCTCGGCAACCGGATGCGGGGACTGGCCGATGGCGAACTGGCAGGCGACATTCCAGGCGTCGGGCGTGGCGACGAGGTCGGAGCGATGGCTGCCACCGTCCAGATCTTCAAGGACAATGCGGTGCGCATCAAGGGGCTGGAAAAGGCCGAGGCCGAGACCCAGGGGCGCGCCGCGGCGGAACGCCGCGCGGCGATGGAAAGCCTTGCCAATGATTTCGAGCGCAGCGTCAACGGCATCGTCCGTTCGGTGTCGACGGCGGCGGCTGGCATGCAGACCACGGCGCAATCCATGACCGCGACCGCGGGCGATGCCAGTGCGCGCGCCGCGACCGTCGGCGCCGCCTCCCAGAGCGCGTCGGACAATGTCGGAACGGTTGCCGCGGCTGCAGAAGAACTGTCGAGCTCGGTGGTCGAGATTTCCCGCCAGGTGACGCGCTCCAGCGAAATCGCGAGCAAGGCGGTGAGCGATGCCGAGCGCACCAACGCCACCGTGCAAATCCTGTCGACCGGCGCCGAGAAGATCGGCGAAGTGGTAAAACTGATCCACTCGATCGCGGCCCAAACCAATCTGCTGGCGCTGAACGCGACCATCGAAGCGGCGCGTGCCGGTGAATCCGGCCGCGGCTTTGCCGTGGTCGCTTCTGAGGTGAAGGCGCTTGCCAACCAGACCGCCAAGGCGACCGAGGAAATCTCCGCCCAGGTGGCGGCGATGCAGACTTCCACCAGCGACGCGGTGAAGGCCATCAGCGGCATCACCGAAACCATCGCGCAGATGAGCGAGATCACGGTCAGCATTTCGACCGCGATCGAGCAGCAGGGCGATGCGACCCGCGAGATCGCGCGCAACATCCAGCAGGTGGCGGCGGGGTCGAGCGAGATCAGCGCTCACATCGGCGGCGTCACCCAGGCTGCTTCGGCGACCGGCACGGCGGCGACCGACGTGCTCACCAACGCCCGCGAACTCGACAACCAGTCCGGCATGCTGCGCAGCGCGGTCGACGGATTTTTGGCCAAGGTCCGCGCCGCGTAGGGCATCAGGGCGCGGCCGACGCCTGCCGCGAGGCGATCACCACGCCGGCGAGCACCAGCACATAGCCGACCAGGTGAAACAACCGCGGCTGTTCGCCGAGCAGCAGGATCGCCATCGCCGAGCCGAACACCGGCACCAAATGAAAGAACGGCGCGGCGCGGTTCGGCCCGATCAGCGCGATGCCGCGGTTGAAGAACAGATAGGCCAGCGTCGAGGGAAAGATCACGACATAGATCAGCGTCGCGATCGTCAACGCATCGAACTTCAGCGTTAAACCGGTCGCGTATTCCCAGACCGAGAACGGCAACAGCAGCAGCGCGCCGCAGCCGGTGGTAAACGAAATCAGGGATAATTGATGTGTCTTCGGCCGCCGCGTCATCAGCGCCGCATAGAGGCCGAACGCTACGAGCGCGCCTCCGAACATCACGTCGCCCTTGTTGAACTCGATGCTGGCAAGGGCTCCGAGATCGCCGCGCAGGATGATGGTGAGCACGCCGATCAGCGAAATCGCGATGCCGGCGAGTTGCGCCCAGGTCAGGCGCATGCCGAACAGCGCCAGCGACCATAACGCCACGAACAGCGGGCCGGCCGACTGGATCAACAACGCGTTCAGCGCCTGGGTATATTGCAGCGCCCAGTAGGACAGCGCGTTGTTGATGGCAAAGCCGGTCGCCGACAGCGTCACCATCAGTGGAAGATGGGCGCGCAACGCCGGCCAGTCGCGCTTGAGGTGCGGCCAGGCGAACGGCAGCAGCATGAAGAACGCCCCGATCCAGCGCACGCAGGACAGCGTCATCGGCGGCACATGGCCCGCGACATAGCGCGCCAGCACGATATTGCCGGCCCAGAACAGCGAGGTCAGGCTCAGGAGCAGATAGGGCTGGTTGTCGAGCCAGTGAAGCGGAGAATGGTGCGGGGTCTTGTAAAGCAATGCGCTACAATCGGGTCGTTGGAGGCTGCCGCACGTTGTGCCTGAATTATCCGTCGCGACAAGGCATCCCAAAAGATTGGTGCCATGCGGCGGCGCTTGCGCGGCGTTCGCGCGCTATTTCTGCGGTCCCGACAGCGAGATATCGCGCTCGGCGCGGAAAACATTGCTGTAGAGATTGGCGATCCACTGCCGCCCGCTCGAGGTGACATTGAGATAGCGGATCGCGGTCTGCACATGCGGCGCCACGCTGTTCCAGTAGAATTGCGGGTAGAGATTGACAAGGTCGGCGGGCGATGAATAGCCGAGCTGCCGGTTCAGCCCGGCCTCCTCGAATTCGTAATAAAGCGCATTGGCCTTGCGAATATAATGCGGGTCGCCGAGCTGGCCGATCAGGTCGGCCGCCCGCAACAACGCCGCCTCCTCGTCGCATTCCTCGCCTTCGCTGGGAAAGCTCGATGGGAATCGCGTCCCCTCGACGGCGCGCGCGATCCGCTGCTTGTCCAACAGCGCCACGCCCTCGAGGCGCTCCATGACGAACATCTTGGAACGGTCGACATGGTAGGGCAACAGTGCCGCGTCCGACGAGCCGCGCGGCAGGGTGATCTTGCGGCCATCGGCGTCGACCAGATAGCCGTCCTTGTCGTCATCCCGGAACACGCCGCGGACATAGCCGATGTCGTGGGTCAGGCAGGCGATGATCACATGGGCATAGTCTTCGGCCGGCATGTGGGTGTGCAGCGCGCGTCCGCGCAGGATGTCGTGCCCCGCCAGCGTCACCAGCATGGTATGTTCGACATTGTGATAGAGCGCGTCGCTGTTTCCGATGCATTCGATCGCGATCCGCGCGATCGAAGGCACCATTTCGACCAGAGGCGCCTGCGACGACCCGAACCGGCGGCGCATGTAACTGGCGAGGAATTCACCCAGCGCGTCGGCTGCAAGCTCCGGAACGGTAATCATTGCCGCTGCCCCCGAACGTTGCGCGCGCACCCGCAAGCCGGCCGGGCCGCACAGCTTTTCAGGATAGCGCTGACGTGTGACACCATCGTTGCGGCCATCATGCGCAAAGGGGTACCCTCAGTACCCAACAAGGAGCGGCCATGGGCGTGGATTTATTGAATATCGAAGGGCTGAAGGCGCTGGAGCACCAGGGGCCGGTCGTGATGGTGAACCTGATGCGGTTTCGCGACCGCTCGCTCGACGGCGACGGCAGCGGCTGGGACGCCTATTTGCGCTACAGCGCCCTGACCGTGCCGATGATCAAGGCGCGCGGCGGCACGCTGTTGTGGACCGGCGACGCCAAGACGGTCGCGCTCGGGGCACAGGACGGCCAGCAATGGGATTATCTGGCGCTGGTGTATTATCCCTCGGTCGCAGCCTTCATCGACATGATGACATCGGCCGACTACGAAAATCTCAGCGATCCGCACCGCCGCAATGGATGCGCCGAGCATGTGATCATTGCGACTGCTGAGGCCTACAGCAAGTTCAAGATCGGGTAGGACCTCATCCTGAGGAGCTTGCGAAGCAAGCGTCTCGAAGGATGGACGCAGCGCATGGACTCGCGGCCATCCTTCGAGACGCGGCCGACGGGCCGCTCCTCAGGATGAGGGTTAGTATTTGCGGCTCGACAAATGCTCGAGCTAGCTCAATTCCTTCCGCACCATCGCCGCAGCATCGCACATCGCCTTGAGCTTTCCGAAGGCGATGTGGCGCGGCATGTATTTCATGCCGCAATCGGGGGCGGGAATGAGCCGGTCGGCTGCGACATATTTCAGGCCGTGCCGGATACGGTCGGCGATAATGTCGGCTGTTTCGATCTCGGGGTTGCCGAGATCGAGCACCCCTAACATGATCGTCTTCGACGACAATTCCTTCAACACGCCGAGATCGAGTTTTGGTTGCGCCGCCTCGATCGAAATCTGTTCGGCGCGCGTGTCGGCAAGTTCGGCGAGAAACGAATAGCCGGAAGGTTTGGTCGAGCCCGGCACCACGGCGGCATAGCCAAAACACAAATGCACCACGGTCGGCACCGTGATGCCGTCGAGCGCGCGGTTGATCGCCTTTACCGCATAGCGTTTTGCCAGCTCGGGATTGTTGCGCACCCAGGGCTCGTCGAGCTGGATGACGTCGGCGCCGGCCTTTTGCAGGTCGAGCGCTTCCGCGTTGACGGCTTCGGCAAACGCCATCGCCAGCTCCTCGTCGTCCTTGTAAAACTCGTTCTTGGCCTGCTGGCTCATGGTGAACGGGCCGGGCAGGGTGATTTTCGCCGCGCGGTCGGTATTGCGGCGAAGGAACTCCATGTCGCGCAACTCGACGGGGTGTGTGCGGCGTATTTTTCCAACCACGCGCGGCACCGGAGTCTTGTGTCCCGACTGCGACGTGATAACAGCGGGATTGTCGATATCGATGCCTTCGAGCGCAGTGGCAAAACGGTTCGAATAGCTTTCCCGGCGAATCTCGCCGTCGGTCACGATATCGATGCCGGCGCGCTCCATGTCACGGATGGCGACGATGGTCGCATCGTCCTGGGCTTCCTCGAGATGTTTCGGCGGAAGCCGCCACATCTCGTGCATGCGGGTACGCGGGACCGATTTCGAGAGCATGGCGCGATCGACCAGCCATTCCGGCTGCGGATAGCTTCCGACAACCGTCGTCGGCAACAGATGCTTTGGCATATTCACGATGCTCTCCTTGTTCGCGTGCCTGACAATAGCGGATCAAGTGCGCTGCGGCAGGCGAATTTTACGAGTTCGCACACCCCATCGAGCGAGCGATCCTGGCTCAGCATGGCGAACGTCGCGAAGCTCGTGAGGGCGAAGATCATGTCGACGGCGTCCTGCCGCGCGCGAGGCGATGCCGACTTCGCGGCGATCCGCTTGACCAGGACGTCGAATGCCTTGCGGCGGCGCTCGTTGCGCTCGAGCAAGGCTTGCGCGAATTCGGGGTCGGTCGCCATCGCTTCATGCAGCCGGCCCATCGCGGGATCCCGGTTCCAAAAGGCGCAAAAAATCTCGACCAGTCGGTCGAGCGCGGCGCGCGGATCCGGCATCGCCATCGCGTCGGCGATCTCGGTGAGGCCGCCCTGTCGCGCGATGTCATCGAACACGGCTTCGAGCAATCCTTGCCGCGAGCCGAACTGATGATAGACGGTCAGCCGCGTTACGCCTGCCGCTTTCGCCACCGCGTCCAGCGAGAAGCTGGCGATGCTTGCATTCCCGCGCAGCAACCCCGCCGCGGCTTCGATCACGCGATCCCGCTTGGCTGCCGCTGCAGCCGTCCGCACGGGACTCAAATAGGGGCGGGTCGACATGCCGGCCTCTCGCCATGGTTTTGACGAATTAGATATACATATTGTATAATCAATTACACCCCGTCCTGGAGCGATGCCATGCAGATCGCACTCATCATAGCCTTGTCACTTCATATCCTCTCCGCCGTATTCTGGGCGGGGACGAGTTTTACACTGGCCCGAACCGGCGGCGCCGGCGGTGAGCAGCTTTTCCGCCCACAGATGGGCGCGGCTATGATCGCGGTTCTGACCGGCCTCTATCTGGCGCATCTGGTCCATGGCGGCGCATTCGGCCCGACCGAACAGGTGCTGGCGGTGGGCGCGCTCGCCGCGCTGATCGCGGCAGGGGTTCAGGGCGCGATCGGCGGCCGCGCAATCAGAAGCTTGCGCAATGGAAAAGCCGACGAGACATATGTGCGCTCGCGCATCGCGACGGCCCAGCGTGTGGCAGCCGCGCTGCTCGCGGTGACAGCCGTGTGCATGGGAGCGGCGCGCTATGTGTGAGGTGTTTCCGGCTAAAACCGGCGAACCAGGTCGGATGAAATTTCGCCGATGCTTCGGATGCCGAGCAGCGCCATGTCGCGATCGATCTCGTCCTTGAGCAGCGTCAGCGCGCGCCGCACCCCGGCTTCGCCGCCGGCGACAGCCGCGAACAGGAACGGACGGCCGACGAAGACGAACTGGGCGCCCAGCGAGAGCGCCTTGAGCACGTCGGTGCCGCGCCGGATGCCGCCGTCGAGCATCACAGTCATGCCGTTCGCTTGCGCCGCAATCTCGGGCAGCGTGCGCAGCGCCGACATGGTGTAGTCGAGCTGGCGGCCGCCATGATTGGAGACGATCACGCCATCAACGCCGGACTCGCGCGCGATCCGTGCATCCGCCGGCGCGATCAGGCCCTTGACCACGAGCTTGCCGTTCCAGCGGCGGCGGATCAGTTCGACATGCTTCCAGGCAAGCTGGTCGCGCTTGCCGATATTGCGCATCAGGTTTTGCGACAGCACCGGCGGCCCGCGACTGGCGTCCATGTTCTCGAAATGCGGCATGCCATGGTTGGTCACGGTGCGCATCCAGGTTCTGAACAGCCAATGCGGATGGGTCATGACAGCAAAGGCGACGCGCGGGGTGATGGCCAGCGGCACCCGAAACCCATTGCGGATGTTGTTCTCGCGGTTGGGCGGCACCGGGACGTCGGCGGTGACGACAAAGGTGTCGTAGCCGGCGGCGGCGACGCGGTCGACCAGCGGCTCGATGCGGGAAGGGTCGCCCGCGAGATAGGCCTGGTACCAGGCCGCGGGATTCTCGCGCCGGACCTCTTCCAGCGTGATCAGCGATGACGCGCTCAGGATCATCGGCAGGTTCATCGCGGCCGCCGCGCGTGTCAACACCACATCGCCCCGGTAGGCGCAGAGCGCCGCCGACCCCATCGGCGGAATGCCGAACGGCGCTGCATAGGTCTTGCCGAACAATGTTGTGGTCTGCTCGCGGCCCGAGACATCGTTCAAGACCCGCGGGACAAATCCGTATTCGTCGAACGCCCGCCGGTTGTCGCGAACCGATGCATCGGTCTCGGCGCCGCCGGCGATATAGCCGTATAGAAATTTCGGCAGCAGGCGGCGGGCGGTTGCTTCGAAATCGTCCAGCGAAAGGTAGCGCCGCAGCGTGCGCGGAACAGCGCTCGCGGCGCGTTCCACCACCGTCGGCGGGGAGGTCATGGTTGACGTCTTGTCATGCATGTCGGAGGGCGATCCGTCTCATTGCTTTCGCGACGCGATGAAAACCCCGGTCAGCACCAGCGCAAAGCCGATAACATGAAACAGCTGGAGCCGCTCGCCGAGAAAGAAGATCGCCATCACCGATCCGAATACCGGCACCACATGAAAAAACGGCGCGGCGCGGTTGGCGCCGATCAGCTGCACGCCGCGATTGAAGCACAGATAGGCGAGCGTGGAGGGAAATACCGCGACATAAAACAGGCTCAGCAGATTCGCCGTATCCAGTTGCATCACCGGACGCGTGAATAGTTCCCAGATCCAGAGCGGTATGAGGCACGCCGAGCCGCAGCCGAAGGTGAAGGCGACGAACGACAGACCACTGATCTTCGGACGCTTCAGCGTCAGCACCGAATAGAACCCGAAGATCGCGAGCGCTATCGTGAAGATGATGTCGCCTTTGTTGAACCGGATGCTGGTGAGCGCGGAGGGATCGCCGTGCAGCAGGATCACCAATACGCCGGCCAGCGACAATGCGATCCCGCAGGCCTGCGCCAGCGTCAGGCGGACGCCGAGCAGGATCAGCGACCATACCGCGACGAACAGTGGCCCCGCCGACTGCAGCAACAGCGTGTTCAGCGCCTGGGTATGTTCGAGCGCCCAGTATTGCAGGGTGTTGAAGGCGCCGATGCCGGTGACCGAAAGCACGATCATGGTGACAAGGTGGCCGCGGATCGCGGCCCAGTCGCGCTGGAGATGTTTCCAGGCGAACGGGAGGATGATGAAAAACGCGATCGCCCAGCGCAGGAATGACAGCGTCACCGGGGGAATATGCCCGGCGGCGAGGCGGCCGACGATGGCATTGCCGGCCCAGAACAGCGCGGTGAAGGAGAGCAGCAGATAAGGCTGGTTGGCGATCCAGCTGCCGGGGGAGGCGGCGCCGGAGGTTTGCTCGGATGCGGACATAAGGCGGTCGTTTCGGCCCGGGTTCATAGCGCCGCGGCCCCGCCCGGCGTGATGCCCCGGGCCGGAATCTGTTCGCCCGGCCCGCCTCACAGACACGGATTTTCGCGGCACTTCAACGGCGCAGGATGCATCGCCACCATGCGCCGGGGCCAATCGCTTTGTCGTTGCGGCGCAGCGAAACGGAACAGGGCGGCGGCCGTCCAGGACTATGGCGATCGAACGCGACGCTCTAGCGGTCACCGGTTGTGGGTGGCGCGCGGGCGGAATGGCGGATGTGTGCGGGAATCACAAACTCATCGGCCGCCGTGCGCGCGGCGTAGCCTGGATTTCGCTGCGCTCCATCCGGGCTACGCCGCTCTTTCCCCCGTCATTGCGAGGAGCGCAAGCGACGAAGCAATCCAGCTTTCGTACCGTGGATGAAAAGCTGGATTGCTTCGCGGAGCCTGTCATCGGGCGACGCTTCGCGCCGACCCGGTGGCTCGCAATGACGGTGGGTGTTGGCGCCCGCCGCTACCCGGCGTCGCCGCGGTTGGCCTGGCGCTTGACGATCTGTTCGGCGAGATGAACCAGCAGGCGTTTTGTGTGCTGGTCCCTCAATTCGTGAAACGACCGCAGCAGGCGCAATTCGAGCAGCGAGTGCAGCGAGCCGAGCGGCTCAGTGCAGGCCGGATCCTGTTCGTACTTGGCTGCTCTCGCCTCCTCGCCGCGAAAGAGATCGAGCGGCAGGTCGAGCGCTTCGGCGACCTGCATCAGGCGGCTGGTGTCGGCGCCGTTCGATCCATTGCCGTCTTTGCAGGTGAACGCAGCCTCGAGCACTTCGGCAAGGTCGCTTTGCGAAAGCCCGATCGCCAGCCATCGCGCCTTCACCAGCCGATCGATATGCCCGTCCGTTGCGTTGCCCATTGCCTCGCTTACCTGTCAATCCGAAAGGAATTCAGCCGACTTTCGTCCGTGATTCTTTCATGAATCCGGCGAATAGATTTACCAGCGGCTCACCCTTGTATGATTTTTGCAAATCGTCGGGATGAACGAACTCGTCCCGAAACCAGGGATATTTGCGGCCGTCGAACGATTGGATAGTCCACTCGATCAGCTGCCTGACACGCGGAATCTTCTTCGCGTCCGGGTGATAGGCGAGCCAGATATCGAGCTCGAACTTGGCGCCGAGATCGAGTGGTATCAAAGGATCGCCAAGCGCCGGCACATAGGTCGGCAGCCAGCCCACGCCGGCGCCCTTGGAGGTCGCCCAGACATGCGCGCTGCTCACGTTGTTGCGCATCGCCACGAAGCCGAGCTGCTCGCGGCGACCAAATTTGGCGTACATTTCGCTGCCTTTGGTCTGCTCCGCATTCTGAATGACCACTCGATGATTCTTACGGAGATCATCCATGTCTTTCGGCATGCCGTAGATTTCGACGTAGGACGGACTCACGAAGGGCACGACATGGAGCCGCCCGATCTTGATTCTTTTCAGATCGGGATTTTCCGGCTCCTCAAGCTGGACGGCGACGTCAGCCTCGAGACGAAGCACGTCGGCGGAGCGCATCTCGCATTTCAAATCCACCAGCAAGCCGGGATAGGCGCGCTGGAATTCGACCAGCCTGGGCGCCAGCCAAAATGTGCCCAGCCCCTCGGTAACCGCGATCCGAACCTCGCCGCTCAGCGCAGGTGTTGTTTGGCCGAGCGCGCGCTCCAGACCAAACGACGCCTCTTCCATCCGCTTCGCAGCTTCGAGAACCAGCGTACCTTCCGGCGTCAATCTGATCCCGTCGACATGGCGGGTTATCAATGTCGTTCGGTAAGCGCTCTCCAACGCCGAAATTCGCTTGCTGAGAAAGTTTGCGGACATATTAAGATGCGCCGCCGCGGCTCGGAAGCTGCCTATGCGTGCGACCTCCAGAAAGATCCGGACCAAGTCCCAGTTTGCCATCCGTCCCGGGGTGTGCGCGCCGATATGCGCACCCCTGCGCTCAGGTGAGTGCATACAAATGAACCCCATGAAACCATTCTATTAATGGCAGAACTCGCATGTTTGTACAATCAAGAGACGTCAAAATGAACGCGCTCGACATCGATTTGCTTCGCAAATCGGCAAGGGGAAAAGCTCCAAGGGACCGCTCGACGGCGCATTCGCTTGACCGGATGACGAATTTGCAGGTGGCCAGGCGCATCGTCATTTTCACGGTCGATGCTGCGGGCATCGCCTCGCTGGTCGACGCGGCGCGAGCGGACATTCCAGGTTTGACCTGCAATCGAACCATTCAAACGGTGGCAAACCACAACCCGGACACCTTCTGGGCGATCGCGAGGAAGGATCATTTCGACATCTCTTCTCCCAAGGGCGAAGGGTTTTTCGCGGTATTGCCGTTGACCCACGAAGGCTTGCGCGGGCTTCTCGATGGCAGCCTCGATACCCGCAACCCCGATATTTCTTGCATCACCCGGCAATCGGAGCGGCCCGCCGGTATCTATATCTGGTGCATCCATGCCAAGGGTACTCTCGCCGCAGCCATACCGCTCGTCCTGGAAAAAATCTCGACGCCGCTTTATCGAGGGGTCAACCTCTATTCCCGGCCGGTAACCAAGGAGGGGCTGCGCGTGCTGGAGCCCCTCGGCTTCACGCCGGGAGCGCGCTATGACGGATTGTTCGCGCCCAATCTGCAGATGTGTGATCGCTCGAAGGATGTCGCGGCGGCAAAATTCCGTCGCGAGCCTTCGGTATCGGTCCGCGTTGTTCAATCGATGGATGAAATGGCGCGCGTGATCGCCATCCGCGGCGCGGTCTATATGGGTGAGCAACAATGTCCGTTCGAAGAGGAATTCGACGGCAACGATTTCTCCGCGACCCACCTGATCTGCCACAAGGACCAGGAGCCGGTCGGTTGCATGCGCATTCGATATTTTGCAGATTTTGCCAAGCTCGAACGGCTGGCTGTGCGCCATGAAAGCCGCAACGAGGGCTTGGCGAGCCAGATTGTCTCGACCGCCATCGAGCTCTGCCGGAAGAAGGGTTATCGCGTCCTGTATGCGCATTCCCAGAAGCGATTTCTGGAATTCTGGGAGCAGCAAGGTTTCACCCGCATGACCAGTGCGCGCGACTTCACGTTTTCCGACTTCGACTATACCGAGGTCAAGCTTGAGACCGAAAGGCACCCGCAAAGCATCAGCCTTGCCGCAGATCCCTATGTCATCATTCGCCCCGAGGGCCGTTGGGACGCGCCGGGCATACTTGAAATGTCGGCGAACAGAGGCGTTTCTCTATTGGCAAGTGCCCGGTGATTGCGATGAGCTCCGTCATCGATCTCAGGACCTATGTCGCCGCTTCCAACAGCCGCCTGCTGGTCATGGTCGACCTGCAGGAAAAAAACTATGACGAACTGGCAAAGGACCGCGCGTCCGACCTCGCCCGTTCGATCGAGAACTGCACGCTGGCGATCCAGCACGCGCGCAATCTCGGCCTGCCGATCGCCTTCACCCGGCCGTCCGGCAATCCCGGGATGATCGAGCGCGCCGCGCAATCGGCATGGATCTCGGGCTTTGAGCCGAAGCGATCCGACATGGTGTTCGAACGGCCGCAGCCATCCTGCTACACCAATCAGCTGTTCGAGGACGTGGTGTCGCGGATCGGAAATTTCGCCATCGCCGGTCTCGTCGCCGAGGAGACGTGCCTTGCGACCGCGATCGATGCCGCGCATCGTGGCCACAACATTACCTTCCTGAGCGACGCCTCGGTGAGCCGCGGCCGGCACAACACCGATTCCCAGGCCGTCCACACCCTGACGACGAAAGCCATCGAATTATTTGCCGAGACCGTCACGACGCGCCATTGGCTGGTTGCGACCGCGCCGCGAAGCCCCAAAGGGCATCGATATGGATGAATTCAGTACCCATCGTTTGCGTAACGTCATTCCTGTGCTGACGGAACAACGCAACATCGTCGTCTCCAGGGGCGCTTCCTTCGCCGGCCACCTGATCGATCTGGCGATCATGCAGCTTCGCCTGACGCTGAATGAGATCTCCGAGGAAGAGCTGTCCGAATTCTCCAATGTGCTGAGCGTCGGCTTGGTCAGTAGCGAGCACTCGGATTGATCGGGAGGCGTCAGGGATGACGGGCCGAAGGTGGATCATCCTCGCGGTCTTGTTCGCGGCGCGCGCGGCGACCGGGTTTCAGTTTCAATCGGTCGGCTCGGCCGCCGACCTCTTGATGCGGGATTTGGGTCTCGACTATTCCGAGATCGGCATGCTGCTCGGCGTCTATCTGTTGCCCGGCGTCATCGTCTCGTTTCCGGCAGGACTGCTCGGCCAGCGATTTGACGAAAAGAAGCTCGGGCTTGCCGGCCTGGCGCTGATGGTGATCTCGAACGTCGCGTTGAGTTTCTGCAATGGCTTGGCGATGGCGCTGGCCGCGCGCACCCTGGGCGGCGTCGGCGCGACCATTGTCATTGTGGTCGCCACCAAGATGACGACCGACTGGTTCGCGGGCCGCGAAATCGTGCTGGCGATGTCGATCCTGCAGATGAGCTGGCCGTTCGGGGCGATGCTGGCGCTGCCGGTCCAGGCCTTTATCGCGCAATCGCTGGGCTGGCCCGCGGTGATGGGCTCGGCCGCGTTTTTTTCGGCGCTGGCGCTGTTGGCGTTCCTGACTGTCTCGGCGCCGGAGCAGGAGAAGCCGGCGCAGCTTGCGGCGGCCGGCGGCGCGAGGCTGCCTGCCGCCGTTTTGCTTCCCGTCACCATCGCCGGCGTGATCTGGGGCGCGATGAACTTGGCCTGCATCCTGTTTTTCACCTACGCGCCGTTATCGTTGGTGGCGCAGGGATTGTCGCCGACCGCAGCCGCATCGCTGACCAGCCTCGCGATCTGGTTCACGATTCTCGCCATTCCATCCGGCGGCTATCTCGTTGATCGTCTGGGTGCGCCGATCGCGGCGATCGTGGTCTGCGCGCTGGTCGCCTCAGCGGCGCTTGCGCTGTCGGTCGCCGGCATGCATCCGGCGATGTCCTGCCTGGTCTTCGGGGTCGCGGTCGGCCCGATGTCCGGCGCGATCCTGTCGTTGCCCTCGAAGGTGCTCGCCTCGCAGCAGCGCGCCGTCGGATTTGGCGTGTTCTACACCTGCTTCTATATCCTGATGGCGGCCGGGCCTTTGGCCGCGGGCCGCTTGCAGGATGTCTGGGGAACGCCGTCGGCAGCGCTGATCGCGGGCGCCGCCTTGCTGGCCGCGATGGTGCCGTTGTTGCTTGTCTTCGTGGCGTTGACCAACCCGCGACGTCTCGCCGAGATCCACCGTGACGCGGAACTGCGCGCGGTCTCCTGACGCGGAAAGCGGCTCGTGGCCGTATTCGACGCAAGTAGCACGGGACCGCCATCGGACGGACACAAATTTTCAGGGGATATCAATGGGTTGAACCCGGCTTCGACCCCGGCTAAACAGCCCTTCTTGCTTGCGTCGATAGCCCGCATCCTTTATCCGATTGTGTGCCTCGCATGCGAGCGGCTGCGGCCGTGATTTAGGCTGGGCACATGATCAAGAAGATTGGGAACCTTTTTTCCGACGAGATCATGCTCGTACTGAAATAAATGCAGAGGGATTATTTGCGAAATGGCTAATGTCGTCGTCGTCGGCGCCCAATGGGGCGACGAAGGGAAGGGCAAGATCGTCGACTGGTTGTCGGAGCAGGCCGACATCGTCGTGCGCTTCCAGGGCGGCCACAATGCCGGCCACACCCTCGTCATCAACGGCGAAACCTACAAGCTCGCGCTGTTGCCCTCCGGCGTGCTGCGGCCCTCGAAGCTCGCCGTGATCGGCAACGGCGTGGTGGTCGATCCGCAGGCCTTCCTCGACGAGGTGGCAAAACTGAAAGCCCAGGGCGTCGCCGTCAGCCCGGACAATCTGCGGGTCGCCGAAAACGTCACCCTGATCCTGCCGCTGCATCGCGAACTAGATGCCTTGCGGGAATCCTCGAATGCCATCACCGCGATCGGCACCACGCGCCGCGGCATCGGCCCGGCTTACGAGGACAAGGTCGGCCGCCGCGCCATCCGGCTGATGGATCTTGCCGATCTCGACACGCTGCCGCACAAGATCGACCGCCTGTTGGCGCATCACAACGCGCTGCGGCGCGGGCTTAATCTCGCGGAAATCGACGGCAAGGGCATTTTGCAGGAGTTGACGGCGCTGGCGCCGAAGATTCTGCCTTACGCCGAGACGGTGTGGCGATTGCTCGACTTAAAACGCCGCGAGGGCAAGCGCATCCTGTTCGAGGGCGCGCAGGGCGCGCTGCTCGACGTCGACCACGGCACCTACCCCTACGTCACCTCGTCCAACACGGTGGCGGCGCAGGCCGCGACCGGGACCGGCATGGGGCCAAGCGCCGTCGGCTATGTGCTCGGCATTTGCAAGGCCTATACGACCCGGGTCGGCCAGGGGCCGTTTCCGACCGAACAGGACAACGAGATCGGCCGCAAGATCGGCGAGCGCGGCCGCGAATTCGGAACGAATACCGGCCGCCCGCGGCGCTGCGGCTGGTTCGACGCCGTGCTGGTGCGCCAGACCGTGCGGACCTGCGGCATCAACGGCCTGGCGCTGACAAAACTCGATATTCTCGACGGTTTCGACAGGATCGAGGTCTGCGTCGGTTACCGGCTGGACGGCAAGGATATCGATCACCTGCCGGCCGGTGAGGGCGCGCAGGCCCGGGTGGTGCCGGTCTACGAGACCATCGAGGGCTGGAAGGAGCCGACCGCCAACGCCCGCTCCTGGGCGGATTTGCCGGCGCAGGCCATCAAATATGTCCGCCGGGTCGAGGAACTGGTGGGCTGCCCAATCGCATTGCTTTCCACCAGCCCGGAACGCGAGGATACTATTCTGGTACAGAACCCGTTTGAGGCTTAACGAGATGTTACTGGAAAGTACGCATTGTTGAGTAGAAATGGCTGATTACTACCCGCTGATCGCCCGCGCCATTGCCGGACTGGACCCCAGTGCCCCCGGCGAGAGCCGCCGCGCGCTCTACGAGCGGGCGCGCGCGGCGCTGATCGCGCAATTGCGCAGCGTGCAGCCGCCGTTGAGCGAATCCGAAATTACCCGCGAGCGGTTGTCGCTGGAAGAGGCCGTTCGCAAGGTCGAATCCGAAGCGGCCCAGCGCGCGCGCGATGCGTCGCGCTCCGCCGACGCGTCGCGCGCCGGTGACGCCTCCCGCTCGGCGGACCCCGCGCGCGGCGAGCGTGCCCGCGCCGGCGACGCGTTCCGCGCCAACACGCGGCCCCAGGCGCGGCCGGGCGAGCCGGCGCCACCACCCTCGTCTTCGCAGGCGCCGCCGCCGCCCTCGCGGCCGCGTCCGCCGGCGCCGCCGCCCTCGCGCAACGAGCGTCCGCCGCTCGGGCAGGACGACAGGCAAGACCCGCGCGCCCAGCGCCGTGCCGAGCCGCCGATACCGCCGCGGCCGCAAGCGCCGCAGCCGCCGCAATTCCCGATGCAGGACCCGCCGCTGCCGCCGACCCGGGAACGGTCAGGCGCGCCGCGCCGCGGTCCCGACAACGCCGCGCCGCAGGCGCCTGGCATGCGCGGTTTTCGCGATATCGCAGCCGACGCCGACGATCTCGGCCGTGCCGCCGCCCAGGCCAACCGCGCCGCGCGAAAGACCTATGCCAACGTGCCGTCGCCCTCGCCGGAGTTCGACCGGCTCGAGCCGAGCCTGGAGAACCGCGGCGCCGATCCCGACGCGCCCTATTCCTATGACGAGTCGGTCGAGGAGGCCGAGCGCTATGCGCCTCCGCCCGGGCCGCGGCCGCGGCTTGCGGCCGATCGCGAGCCGAAGAAACCGGCGCGGCGTGGCACGGTGTTCCCGTTCAAGAGCGCGATCGCGATCGGCATCGTGCTGATCCTGGTCGGCGCCGGGATCCTGTGGGGCAAGTCGGTGGTGACGACCGTAAGCTCGCTGTTCAAGCCGGCCCCGGTGGTGGAAGCGCCCAAGGACAATTCGCCGCTCGCAAAACCGAAGATCCCCGACCGGGTCGGCCAGCCGTCGTCGAGCGAGCAGGTCGCGCCGGTGGCGCAGCGCGTGGTGCTCTATGACGAGGATCCCGCCGATCCCAAGGGCAAGCAATATGTCGGCTCGGTGATCTGGCGCACCGAACCGGTCAAGGCGACAGCCGGCCAACAGCCGGATATTGCGGTGCGCGCCGACATCGAGATCCCCGACCGCAAGTTCAAGATGACGATGTCGTTCCGCCGCAACACCGACACCTCGCTGCCCGCCAGCCATACCGCGGAACTGACCTTCATCCTGCCGCCGGATTTCGTCGGCGGCGGCGTCAGCAACGTACCGGGCATCCTGATGAAGTCCAACGAGCAGGCGCGCGGCACGCCGCTCGCCGGCCTCGCGGTCAAGGTCACCGATGGCTTCTTCCTGGTCGGGCTGTCCAATGTCGATGCTGACCGCGCGCGCAATCTGCAGCTCCTCAAGGAGCGTTCGTGGTTCGACGTGCCGCTAGTCTATGTCAACCAGCGCCGCGCCATCATCGCGATCGAAAAGGGCGCCCCCGGCGAGCGCGCGTTTAATGACGCGTTCGCGGCGTGGGGGGAATAGCGGCGGGCTGTTTCCCAAAAGCGTCTTTGTGCGCTGCGGCTATCATCTCCGCGTCATGCCCGGGCGTATAGTGGCGACAGGTGGCATTGGCCCATCGGAGGCTTGGCCTGTCGAATTTGCCGGAAAACAATCGTAAGACAGGCCGATCGGATTGGCTCTGGATTAGGGTGAGGGCGGCATGAAACGGTATCTGATATTCGCAGCGCTTGGCCCGCTGCTTGGCGGGTTTTGGCTGTTGCTGACGACCACCGTGATGTCCGGATATTGGAGCCATCCGCCCAGCGCTACGGAAGTCGAAAAGGTGGTCGCGGTGTTCTTCAAGACGCTGCAATACAGCTATCTGTTCGGCATATTGCCGGCGCTGATGATGGCGGCGGTGGATGACATCCTGGCCCACGTCAAGCGAGTGGTCCCCCTTGTGCGGATGCTGATTGTCGGCGTGCTCGCCTTCATCGCCGCGGAATTTCTCTACGGTTCGCGCGGGTCCGACAGCGGCGCGCTGCAGTTCGTCCTCTACGGCCTGGTCGGCTTCATTCCCGCGACGGTCTCCTCGTGGCTTGCGCATGAGGCGATGGATTTCCCCGTGACGGCGCCCGGCGAGCCCGCGGTGGGGAGCAAGTAGGCGAGCGGTCGTTTCCGACATCGTCCGAGTTCAGTGTGATCTTGTAACAGTAGAATAATATCGCTCAGCGAATAAGTCCGAGAACGACCGTAGCCAATTCAGATTCGTCACCGTCGAAGCTGGCGATCATGGCGTTCGGGATCAAGTCTTTCAAGGTCAAGTGGCTGCCCGGCGCGATCTGCCAACAAGGCGAAGAAAGTCAATTGAGTGCGACCGTTGCCTTCGCGAAAGGCATGGATCGCATTTAACTCGGCAAGAAAATGCGCCGCCTTCTCGGCAAATTTATTCGCGGGCAAATTTTCAAAATTATTCTCGGCCTTCAGATCAGAGAACAGCTTGGCCGATTGAACCTCAATGTGCTCAGGAAAACAGAATGCGCTGCCTTGCTTGGAAATTCTCACTGTCCGCGGGGTGCCCGCCCAGTCGAATACATCCTGGAACAAGTGATGATGGATCGTGCAAAAATGCGCGAAATCGAGGTTGCCTTCGGGGAGAGGTTCGCTGGCACGCGCGCTGGTAATCTCGGCCTCAAAGTCGTCGAGTTCGCGCTGGTCGCGTAGATCAAGCTTGTTAACGAGGACTGTAGAATTTTCGTAAGTATAGGGATCGTCGATCGCATCATACATGCGACGGCAACTCAGGCCTTGCGATAGGTGCGAATTATCACTTTGCGATATTCTTCAGGGGATAAACCTTTTTTTCCGGCCTCATCGGCTCGTTTTTCCATCGCCGGTTTGAGGCGTATGCCTTCAACCGAGCTGATCTTAGCGAAACCAGCGCGCCCGATCACGAAGCCGGCTTTTCCGCTTTTTCCCGTCGAACGTTTCTGCTTTGGCATACACAGGATCTATCACATTTCCTGCGATTTTGCCATGTCACGGGAGCTTAGTGAAAGGCAATTGCCGCTATCTCAGGCCGCCGGCACGGCCTAAAGGGGCCTCGCGAACGCGACGACGACGGACGGTGGTTCCCACAAAAAAACGGCTGACCTTTCGGCCCGCCGCCGTGATGCAGTAGCGTGACGTGATAAAAGCTATTAGCGGCCGTTGCCGCCGCCGCCGCCGATAGCCGCGCGGCTGCGATCAGCTTTTTCATGGAAATCTCCTCTCACGTCGGTTGGGATGAATGGTGCGATCGCATCAGCCGCCGGCGAACGCGATGCCGGCGCGGACTTCGGCGATCGCCTGATCAATCAGCGCCAAAGCGCGTTCGCGGTGACCGCCCTTGTTCGGCGTCGCTGCGGCGAGTTCGCCGCGCGCCGATTGCAGAAACCCGAGGGTCTCGCCCATATGCGGCTGCGCGCCGATGGCGTAGCCGATGCCCATGCTTCCGGCGATGGCGGCGCCCAACAAAATGGTGCGGGCGTAGGATGTCGTCATGTCGTCGTCTCCTCTGATGGCCTTTGCTCGAAATCGCGAGGCGGCGCCGGACCCTGACGCGACGCCCCGGCGGCCGCTCCCGCCGCATCGGTAGCTTTACGAATTTCCGCCGTCTTGGACTAGAGCATGATGATTTTGAGTTGAATCGTCGCCTGCGCAAGTTCGATCACCTCGCCCCGCTTGCGGGGAGAGGCATAGGCCGCCTTCGGCGGCCGTCCATAGATAAGAAGAACGCCGAAGCGAGGCTTCGGCTATGTCGCGCAGCGATCCGGGTGAGGGGGATTCTCCGCATAATTTGTGCTTCAGCATTCGCGGAAACAGCCCCTCACCCCAACCCTCTCCCCGCAAGAGCGGGGCGAGGGAGAGGTCACCGCTGTGCCTCAACCTAAAGTCATCACGCTCTAGTGGGCGCCGGGGCTTAAGGATTTGGAGGCGACGCTGAAGGCCATGGTGGCCGGATCAGCGACATCGCCTTCGATTGCGGCTTTAACGATCTGTCCTATTTCAACCGCTGCTTTCGCCGCCGCTTTGGCTTGACGCCGTCGGCGGCGCGGGGGCGGTAAGCAGCGTGCCGCAACTTGCGCTGGCCCAGCGCGTTACCCATCTGATGGTGATGTCGAACGCAGAGATTCTTGTCCCAAGCGCCGCAGGCTCCCGGAGCTGGAAGTCTGGCAAAACCTCCCGCGCCAATTTTCGCGGCGCGGAGGCGCGCGGGCCGATCATCGATCAGGACGGCCGTGAAATCCCGCAGGAATCGCTCGGGTCGCGGTTTGGCGGCTTCGATTTCGCGCATTCCGCCGCCAATCCGTTCGGCGATCTCACCCGCGAGCAGCGGCTGGCGCGGCTCGATGCGATCGCAAAACTTCTCGATATCGCCTTCATCCTGCCGGGCACCAAGATCCGCTATGGCGTCGACGGCATCGTCGGATTGATCCCGGTGGTCGGCGGCATCATCGCGACCGCGCTCTCGCTGTGGCTGGTGCGCGAGGCGCGCGCGCTCGGCGCGCCCTGGCATATTACGGCGCGGATGCTCGGCAATGTCGCGATCCAGGGAGTGGTCGGAACGGTGCCGGTCGCGGGCGATGCCTTCGACGTACTGTTCCGCGCCAACATGCGCAATGTGCAGCTGTTGCGGCGCTGGATGGACAGGCAGCCGCGTTAACAAGCCGGTAAGAGTTACGCGGCCTCGTTGTCGGCCTTGTCGCTGGCGGGCTCGGGCTCCGGCTTGCGCGGGCGGCGCGGCAGCGGAAAATCCTGGCTCTCATAGAGGGTACGGATGCCGCTCTGATCGAAGCGGGCTTCGTCGACCTGCAGATAGGCGCCGTTCAGCGAATCCGCCGGCAATTCCTCGATCGCGAAGCGAACCGCTTCGGCCGCGGTGCCAAATCGCCGATACGCAAAACCCGCCCGCTTTTTCTTGCGGATCGCGGCGGGAAACAGTTCGGCAGCAGTATTGAAGCTGAAGGAAGCCATGGTCAGGGACCTCTGATCTTTTTAGTGAGAACGCGATCTCGTTATCGCGAACGGATCGTACGGGGACCCGCCGAAAGCGGCGGCGCGCCGGTACACGTCATTTCAGGACAGGCTTTAATATAAGCTCGTTTGACAGAAATGCGACTCCTGCCGGGCCCGATGATGAATCCGGGCACCCGGATACCGTTAATCGAAATAACTCTTTTTATTTCAATGACTTGTTATGATCAAATCTTGCCGAGCAGGACCAGCACTAGCAATACGACCAGGACGACGCCCAACAGGCCCATTCCTGAATGGCCCATGCCATAGCCGTAACCGCCGACCCGGCCACTGAAGCCGCCCAGCAGCGCAATGATCAGAATGATGATGAGGATCGTTCCTAGCGACATGGCGCACTCCCTTGGCGGTGCGAAAATCGTCCGCTCCGCGGCAGAAGAAAAGCATATCGCGGCTGTTGGTTCCAGCGAGGGAACCTGAAACTACTCCTCTGTCATTCCGGGGCGATGCGAAAGCATCGAACCCGGAATGACGAGACTCCGGGTTCGTCGCTGACGCGACGCCCCGGAATGACGGTTTGCGTAACGGATCGTTCTATTTCGGCTGCAGTTTCAGCGCGGCCGAGTTGATGCAGTAGCGCAAGCCGGTCGGGCCGGGGCCGTCGTCGAAGACATGGCCGAGATGGCCATTGCACTTCGAGCACAAGACTTCGGTCCGGATCATGCCATGGGTCACATCGCGCTCTTCATCGACATGGCTCTCCACCGCGGGCGCGGTGAAGCTCGGCCAGCCGCAACCGGAATCGAACTTGGCGTCGGATTCGAACAGCGTCTGCCCGCAGCCGGCGCAGATATAGGTGCCCGGCCGATGCTCATGCTCGTATTCGCCCGAGAACGGCCGTTCGGTCGCCTTCTCGCGCAATACCGCATACTGCATCGGCGTCAATTCCTTGCGCCAGTCGGCGTCGCTCTTCTGCACTTTGCCGGTCATCGTCTTGGCGTCGGACATGGAAACTCCTTCTTGGAGCAACCGCTTAGTTGGTGACCTTGGCTTCGCTCACCAGCGTCGGCTTCTCGATGTACTTGTCTGCAAAGATCTTCTTCAGGTTCTCGACCTTCGGAATGTCGTTATAGGCAATATAGGGCTGGGTCGGGTGCAGCGTCAGGTAGTCCTGATGGTAAGCCTCGGCCGGAAAAAATCCCTCGAGCGGCCCGACCTTGGTCACGATCGGCTTCTGGTAGACTTTTGCGGCGTTGAGCTGGGCGATGTAGGCGTCCGCCACCTTCGTCTGCTCGTCGGAGGTGGTGAAGATCGCCGAGCGATATTGCGTGCCGCTGTCCGGTCCCTGCCGGTTCAGCTGGGTCGGATCGTGCGCGACCGAGAAGAAGATCTGCAGGATCTTGCCGTAGCTGATCTTCTTCGGGTCGAACTTGATCTCGACCGACTCGGCATGGCCGGTCGTACCGGTTGAGACCATGTGGTAGTCGGCCGTCATCTTGCTGCCGCCGGAATAACCGGAGACGGCGTTGACGACACCGGCGGTGTGCTGGAACACGCCCTGCACGCCCCAGAAGCAGCCGCCCGCGATGACGGCGGTCTGAAGGCCATCCGTGGCCTTGACGTCCTGGGTGGGAGCGGGGATGACCACGGCGTCTTCCGCCGCGCGCAGCGGCGCCACGGCGAAGGCGGTGATCGCCAGCGCGCCAATGGCGGCGGCGCAAAGCGAAAGGCGGCTGAATTGGCTGCGAGACATGGCGGGTTCCTCTTGGGGTGAAGCGGATTTGACAGCAGTTTAGAGCGGGGGCGGCGGTTCGCAATCACCGTGGCTCGGCCCGATGTGCCAAGATACGCGGCGGGGCGGACATTGTTACCTCCGGATGCACACGAGTTCGTGAATAATATCGCCGCCGAGGCTTGGATGAACCGCGGCTTCGATCGGCCGACAAAGCCTTCATCAGCCGGAGTGTTCTGCAGATGTTGCGCGCCTTGTCCCTTTCGGCCGTCCTGCTGGTCATCGCGGGCCCTGCGCTCGCCGATGACATGGACCTCTGCCGCGACCGCCAAACCGAGGCCAAGGCGCGCGTCGATGCCTGCGAAAAGGTGGTCGCGGCCGGTCAGGTGACGGGCAAGGACCTCGCCATCGCCAATGGCGTCAGGGGGCAGGCGTTTCTGTTCGCCGCGGACAAGGACGCCGAGACCGAGGCGGTGGCGCTGGAGCAGGTGATCGCCGCGGTCGGCGCCGCGCGCAAGCTCCACCTCGTGATGCTCGATGCCTGCCGCGACAACCCGTTCGCGCCCGCCATGCAGCGGACTATCGCCTTACGACTCGTCGACAAGGGCCTGTCGGATATCGAACCCAGCGCCGGTTTTATGGTGGTGTACGCCGCCAAGCACGGCGAGACCGCGCAGGACGGCGAGGGCGTCGACTCACCGTTCGCGATCGCGGTGGCGCGCGACGTCAGGGAGCCGCATGTCGAGGTGCGAAAACTGTTCGATATCGTCCGCGACGACGTCTGGAATTCGACCAAGCACGAGCAGCAGCCGTTCATCTACGGCTCGCCGCCGGGGCGGGAGGATTTTTATTTCGTGGCGGCGAAATAGGCCTCACCGTCGTCATTGCGAGGAGCGCAAGCGACGAAGCAATCCACACTTGCTTTGCCGGGCGATGGATTGCTTCGCGGAGCCTGTCATCGGGCGCGCGTTCGCGCGACCCGTTGGCTCGCAATGACGGGGAGGGTTCGTCGCCCTGGATGACTCACACCACCACGCTCAGCCGTTTCGCGGCGCGCGTGATCCCCGTGTAGAGCCATCGCGCGCGGCTGTCCTGGAACGCAAAACTCTCGTCGAACAACACCACGTCGTCCCATTGCGAGCCCTGCGATTTGTGCACGGTCAGCACATAGCCGTAATCGAACTCGTCATAGGGCTTGCGCTGCTCCCACGGTATGGTCTCGATGGCGCCGCCAAAGCAGTCGCCGCGGACCGAGACTTTTGTCACCTTCGATCCAAAATCCTCATCGGGCGACAATCGCATGGTGATGATCTTCGATTTCGACTGCGCGCGCGACTTCACTCGCCACAGCCCGCCGTTGAACAGGCCTTTTTTGCGGTTGTTGCGCAGGCAAACCAGCTTGTCGCCGGCGACCGGCAAGGGGTCTTCGATGTGCTGCTTTTGCCGCACCCGCATGTTGTAGGCGCGCCGTGTGTTGTTGCGCCCGACCAAAACCTGGTCGGCGCCCATCACGCGGTCGGGATCGAGTTCGCCGCGCGACACCACCTCGCTTTCGCCGTAGCGGCCGATGTCGAGCTCGCGGCCCTCGCGCACGTCCATCGACATCCGCACGATCGGATCGTTCTGTGCCTGGCGGTGGACCTCGGTCAACATCGCGTCGGGCTCGCAGTCGGTGAAGAAGCCGCCGCCCTGGATCGGCGGCAATTGCGCGGGATCGCCGAGCACCAGCAGCGGACATTCGAACGACATCAGGTCGCGGCCGAGTTCGGCATCCACCATCGAGCATTCGTCGATCACGATCAGTTTTGCTTTCGACGCCGGCGCGTCGTCCCAGAGCTCAAAACTTGGTTGCTCCACGCCGGATTCCCGCGCGCGATAAATCAGCGAGTGGATCGTGGAAGCGTTGTCGCAGCCCTTGTTGCGCATCACCAAGGCCGCTTTGCCGGTAAACGCCGCAAACTTCACCTCGCCATCGACGCCGTCGGCGATGTGGCGGGCGAGTGTGGTCTTGCCGGTTCCGGCATAGCCGAACAGGCGAAATATCGGCGGCGTGCCGTTCTTGCCGGGCTTTGCCTTCAGCCAGTCGGCAACGGCCTTCAGCGCGGAATCCTGGTGCGGCGTAAAGGTTGGCATGAGGTCTCGGTGGCGGGGTCGCGCAACTGAGCTAGCGACTCATAGCCCGCAAAACTAACCATTCGTGCGTCCAGCGCAAGCCAGCCTTCCGTCGCGCGGAATTGCTCGAGGCTGGACTTGCCCCCTCAGCGGACTACACTTGCGGGAAATAATAAAATGTCGCGGGGAGAAACGTCATGAAATTCGGCATCTTCTATGAGCTGCAATTGCCACGCCCGTGGCAATCAGGCGATGAGCTCAGGCTCTATCAGGACGCGCTGACGCAGCTCGAGACCGCCGACCGGCTGGGCTACGATTATGCCTGGGTGGTGGAACATCATTTCCTCGAGGAATATTCGCATTCGCCCTCGCCGGAATCCTTTCTTGCCGCCGCGAGCCAGCGCACCAAGAATATCCGGCTTGGTCATGGCATTTTCCAGCTCACCACCAATCACCCCGCCCGCGTCGCCGAGCGGGTGGCAGTGCTTGATCTCTTGAGCCGTGGCCGCGTCGAGTTCGGCATGGGCGAGAGCGCTTCCATCACCGAACTGACGCCGTTCGGCCGCGACATGGAAACCAAGAAGGAAGTGTTCGAGGAAGCCGTGCGCGCCATCTTTCCGATGTTCAAGGACGGCGGCAGCGAACACCATGGCAAATATTTTGATATTCCGCTCCGTAACGTCGTGCCCAAGCCCGTCCAAAAACCGCATCCGCCCTTGTGGATGGCGTGCTCGCAGTTGCCGACCATCGAGCGCGCCGGCCAGAACGGCTTTGGGGCGCTCGGCTTCCAATTCGTCAGCGCGGATGCCGCGCATGCCTGGGTGCACGCCTATTACAATGCGATCACAAAGCGGCTGAAGAAACTCGCCGACTACGAGATCAATCCGAACATGGCGCTGGTGTCGTTCTTCATGTGCGCGAAGACCGACGAGGAGGCCCGCGCGCGCGCCGACGGTGCGACCTTCTTCCAGTTCGCGCTGCGCTTCTACGGCGCCTCGCAAAACCGTCAGCGGCCCGCGCCGGGCACCGTCAACATGTGGGACGAATACAACAAGTGGAAACGGGAAAATCCGGAAGCGCAGGAGGCGGCGCTGCGCGGCGGCCTGATCGGGTCGCCTGAAACCATCGCTAAAAAACTGCGGCGGTTTCGCACGTCCCATATCGACCAGGTGATCCTGCTCAACCAGGCCGGCAAGAACAGCCACGAGCACATCTGCGAGTCCTTGGAACTGTTCGCCAAGGAAGTGCTGCCGGAATTCCGTGAAGATCCCGAGCACGAGGCCTGGAAGGCCGGCGTGATGAGCGGGGCGATCCAGCTCGAGGAGATCGACACGCAGGCCTTTACGGATCGTTATGGCAAACTCGCAATCAACGTCGCGCCGCCGAAACCCGTCGCGGCGACCGGCTGACCTTTTACGCACACGACAACCAAGCCCCCGTCATGCCCGGCCATAGCAGTCTGCCTTGCGCAGACTGCGTAAACTTGTCTGCGATGCCGGGCATCCACGTCTTTGGTTCACTGAGCAAGAAAGACGTGGATGGCCGGGCATAGGCGAGCGGAAGCGACGCCGTCCTTCGGACGGCTATGCCCGGCCATGACGAGAAAGCGAGTCACGTTGGCAGGAGATTGAAAATGCCGGGTGCATTTTCAATCAGGTTCTTGGAAGATTCTTTCACAACGCAGGCGGATTGCGCCACAGCAATCTTATTTTCCTTAGGGCCATTGGCGAAGACGGCTGATCGATCCAGATGGAGCTTTGCGCTTCGTCCTGGATCGAGGATGCCTGCATGGCCACGCTTGAACGCACAGCGATCGTTGTGGGAGTTGGTTCCGAACAGGGACTAGGTGCCGCGCTCGCCCGGCGTTTTGCCAGCGAAGGTCATCGCGTGATCGTTTCCGGACGTACCGAAGCGAAGATCGCTCAGGTCGTTCGCGCCATCGGTGAGGAGGGCGGCAAAGCCGAGGCCTTTACGGCCGACGCCACGCTCGAGTCCGATGTCGTGGCGTTGTTTGATTTCGCGCAGGCCTCCGGTAACGCCGTCGACCTCGTGGTGTTCAACGCCGGCAACAACGTTCGCCATGATTTTCGTACCATGCCGGCCGAGCTGTTCGAGCAGACCTGGCGTGTCGCAACCTTCGGCGGGTTTCTGGTCGGACGCGAAGCAGCGCGGCGGCTGGCGCCGTCAGGCCAAGGCAGCATCATCTTCACGGGCGCTACCGCGAGCCTGCGCGGCAAGCCGCCGTTCACGGCGTTTGCTTCCGCCAAGGCTGCGCTTCGCTCATTGGCGCAATCGATGGCGCGCGAGTTCGGACCGCTGGGCATTCATGTCGCCCATGTCGTCATTGACGGCGGCATCGACGGAGAAAAGCTCAACTCAGCCGTGCCGCAGTTCAAGGAAATGCGCGGCGCCGATGGGCTGTTGAATATCGACGCCATTGCCGACGCCTATTGGCATCTGCATACGCAGCATCCCTCGGCCTGGACCCACGAACTGGATCTGCGGCCGTTCAAGGAAGCGTTTTAGATCCCGACAATAGTCAACAACAAGGAGAACAACATGGGACTGCAAAACGAGAAGATCGCGGCGTTATCGTCCGTCACCGCCGACCTCAATTATCTGACGCCATCTCGGGACCGGCCGCGAACGTTTACCTTTGAGCCGCCGTCCGGTGAGCCCAGGTCGAACATCGTGCCGGAACCACATCGCGTGCCGATTCATGACGTCAGGCCGATCAGCGAAACCGTTTCGCTCGATCGAGAGGGATTTGCCCTTGTTCGCCAGAAGAGCGCGGTGAAGGACTTTTACGACCAAGACCAAGTCAAGAACGTCTACTACCCGGAAGCCGAGCGGCTGATAAAGGCCGCGACCGGCGCGGACCGGGTGTTCGTGTTCGACCACACCGTACGCAAGCGCGTTGAAGGCGCGGCCGATCGCGGCGGCGGCCCGCGCCAGCCTGTCGCGCGCGTGCACGTCGATCACACCGAGAAATCAGGCCCGCAGCGCGTCCGCGATCTTCTCCCTGATGAGGCGGAGGAGCTCTTGAAGGGCAGGCTGCAGATCATCAACCTCTGGCGACCCATTCGAGGACCGCTGCTCGATTCGCCCTTGGCGGTATGCGATGCCCGCACGGTAAAATCTGGCGAACTGGTCGCCTCTGATCTGGTCTATCCCGATCGCGTCGGCGAGACCTATTCCGTAAAATTCAATCCCGATCATCAATGGTTTTATGTGCCGCGGATGACGGCCGACGAAATCCTGCTGCTGAAATGTTTTGACTCCAAAACCGACGGGCGGGCCCGCTTCGCGCCGCACACTGCCTTCGCCGATCCGACCACGCCCGCGGATGCTCTGCCGCGCGAGAGCATCGAGCTGCGCACGCTGGTGTTTCACAAGGAGTAGCGCGTGGCGAGCTTGTGCTGACGCGCAGCGGCGATCCCACTTCTCCCTCTCCCCGCTCTTCGCGGGGAGAGGGTTGGGGTGAGGGGCTGTCGCCGCGAATGCTGAAGCGTAACGTTTGCGGAGACTGCCCCTCACCCGGATCGCAAGAGCGACATAGCCGAAGCATCGCTTCGGCGTTCTTCTTCTAAGGACGGCCGCCGGAGGCGGCCTATACCTCTCCCCGCAGGCGGGGCGAGGTGACCTGCGCACTGGGCGCACTCAGCCCTGCAGCGCCGCCAGCAATTCGTCGGGCCGTTCGACCATCATCATGTGGCCGGCTCCCGGCAGCACGACGGTGCGTGAGTTCGGCAGCGCGGCGGCGAGCGTCTTGCCGGCCTTGGCCGGTGTCATCATGTCGCGCTCGCCCAGAATCAAAGTGACGGGAACGCTGATTTGCGCGGCGGCGGCAAGCGCGCCCTGATAGGCGTTGCAGGCGGAGAGATCGTTGAAGAGAACGCCGGGGCGGCATTTTTCCAGCACGCGCTGGGCGCCGGCGTGCATCCACAAACCGGGCGCGAGGCTGCCGCCGAGCTCGGCCTGAAAGCCGAGGCCCCAGATCGAGACCATGTCGATCGCCGTTTGATCGTTGGCCTCCGCGGCCTTGAGCAGATCGGGTCCGACCGTCATGGTGGCGGCCGTGCCGATGAGGCTGAGCGCCGAGACTTTTGCCGGATGCCGCGCCGCGGTTTCCAGCGCGATCAGGGATCCCATGGAATGGCCGACCAGTTTTGCCTTTCCCGCGCCGGCCGTATCGAGCAGCGCGGCGGTCCAGTCGGCCATGTCGGCAATCGTTGGGAGCGGTGCGCCGGATGAGCGGCCATGTCCGGGCAAATCCGGCGCCAGCACGTTAAAACCGTGATGGGCGAACCAACGGCTGTGCAGCGCCCAGGTGGTGTGATCAAAACCGGCGCCGTGCAGCAGCACGACGGAGGGCTGCGATCTGTCGAACTCGCGGCCGCCGGTGGCGACGAAGGTATCGATGCCTCTTACCTTAAGCTGCATGGCTCAAACCTTCTGCGAAAACCGTAGCGCCTGGCCGAGGTCGTCGATGATGTCGGCGGCGGCCTCGATGCCGATCGACAACCGCACCAGCTCCTCGCCGATCTCCGCGGCCTTGAGCTGGGCGGCATCCATCTGCTGATGGGTGGTGCTGGCGGGATGAATAACGAGTGTCTTGGCGTCCCCGACATTGGCGAGATGGCTGATCATCCGCAACGCCTCGATGAATTTCTTGCCCGCCGGCCGGCCGCCCTTGATGCCGAAACTGATGATCGAGCCCGCGCCGCGCGGCAGCAATCTTTTTGCGAGTTGGTAATCTGTATGACTCTCGAGTGAGGGATGCAGCACCCAATCCACTGCCTTGCTCGAGCTGAGAAACTCGAGCACCGCATGGGTATTCGCCATATGGCGATCCATGCGAACGCCGAGCGTCTCGACCCCCTGCAGCAGTTGGAAGGCATTGGTCGGCGACAGGCAGGCGCCAAAATCGCGCAAACCTTCGGTGCGTGCCCGCATGATGAAGGCGGCCTGGCCGAATTGTTCGTCGAAGACAATGCCGTGGTAGCCGGCATAGGGTTCAGTCAGCGCCGGAAATTTTTCTGAAGCCCGCCAGTCGAAGCGGCCGCCGTCGACGATCACTCCGCCGATGGCGATGCCGTGGCCGCCGATCCATTTGGTCGCGGAATTCATCACGATGTCGGCGCCAAGCTCGATCGGCCGGCTGAGATAGGGCGTCGCAAAGGTGTTGTCGATCAGAAGCGGGATCTTCGCGTCATGCGCGATCTGCGAGACTTCAGGGATATCCAGCACCTCGAGGCCGGGATTGCCGATGGTCTCGCCGATGACGAGGCGCGTGTTCGGCTTTATCGCCGCGCGAAACGCGTCCAGCGCGCGCGGTTTTACAAACGTCGTCGTGATGCCGAAACGCGGCAGCGTGTGTGTCAGCAGATTGATCGAGCCGCCATAGAGCGAGGAGGAGGCGACGATGTGGTCGCCGGCATTGAGCAAGGTTGCGATTGCCAGATGCATTGCGGCCATGCCGCTTGCGGTGCAGATCGCGCCGACGCCGCCTTCCAGCGCCGCAAGCCGCTCTTCCAGCACCGCCGTGGTCGGGTTCGAAATCCGGGTATAGATGTGGCCGGCGCGTTCGAGATTGAACAGCGCAGCCGCGTGCTCGGAATCCTGAAAGACGTAGGACGTCGTCTGATAGATCGGAACCGCACGCGCGCCGGTTAAGGGATCCGGGTGCTGGCCGGCGTGCAGACTGAGGGTTTCGAAAGCAGGCGGTTTTGGTGCGGGCATGTTGGGCTCCGGTCAGACCATTATGCAGATCGGGTCTCTCTGCACAATTTAAGATTAACAAGTTTGCCCGATCCGAGCGTCAAGAAAAAAGCACCGCGGGCGATCATGATTTGGCAATAAACCCATTGTCGTCGCCGGGCTCCGCAGTGTCGTCATTGCTATTTTTGCAGAGCACTCGACAGTGCTTTGGCGCCGCACCAACATCCTGACATCGAATGATCGCGCGTGAACTGCGAGCATTCTCGTTCAGGAGAAACGTGATGAAGCGTCGGGAATTCCTAAACTTCTCTCTTGGAGCCACGGCCGCCGCGGCGTTGTCGTCCCGCGCCATGGGCGAAACAGGGTTGAAGGAAATCCGCATCGGCACCCAAAAAGGCGGTTTCTTTCCGGCAGTGCGGCAGCGTCATACATTGGAGGACGCCTTCAAGCCGCTCGGCATCGACATCAAATGGATCGATTTCCAGTTCGGTCCGCCGCTGTTGGAAGCGATCAACGTCGGTAGCGTCGACTTCGGGTATGTCGGCGATTCCCCGCCGATCTTCGCGCAGGCGGCAGGCGCCAGGATTCGCTATGTCGCAGCCGTCAAGCAGGAGGGGAATACGCAAGCGATCGTCGTCCCGAAGGATTCGCCGATCAAGACGCTCGCCGATTTGAAGGGAAAACGTATCGCGTTCGGCAAGGGTTCGAGCGCGCATAATCTGCTGGTCGCAGCACTCGAGAAGGCCGGACTAGCCTGGAGCGACATCACGCCGGCTCCGCTCGCGCCGGCCGATGCGACGGCGGCGTTCGTTAAAGGCTCCGTCGATGCCTGGTCGATTTGGGATCCTTATCTGGCATTAGCCGAGCTCAAGGAGAATGCCCGCGTCATCGCCTTTGACAAGGACATCCACAAGCCCAACGCCTTCTATATCGCGAGTTCGGACTTCGTTGCGAAATACCCCGACCTGGTAGCCCGGCTCAACCAGGTTTTCGCGTCGGAAGGGATGTGGGCCGACCAGCATCACGAGGAAGTCGCGAGAGCGCAAGCCGAGGCGACGGGCGTCGACATCGAAGCCATCAGGCGTTTTGTCGATCGCTCGAACTACCGCGTCGTTCCCATCGACGACGACGTCATCAAGAGCCAGCAGGCGGTCGCTGACCGTTTTGCGCGCCTTGGCCTCATTCCCAAGCCGGTGAAGGTTTCGGAAATCGTCTGGAAATGGACGCCGGGTTCCTGAGCGCATCCGAACACGAGCACGACAAGGAAAACCGGCGCATGAGCAATCACGCATCTTCCAAAGCCAACATCCTCTGGTTCCTGCCGACCCACGGCGACGGCCGCTATCTCGGCACCACGACGGGCGGGCGTGAGGTCAACTTCAACTATCTGCGCCAGATCGCCCAGGCCGCCGATCAGCTCGGCTATTTCGGCGTGCTGCTGCCGACCGGGCGCAGCTGCGAGGATTCCTGGGTGGTCGCTTCAGCGGTAGCGCCCTTCACCGAGCGGCTGCGGTATCTCGTCGCTGTGCGCCCCGGCCTGCAATCGCCAAGCGTCGCCGCCCGCATGACCGCAACGCTCGACCGGGTGTCGAACGGACGGCTGTTGATCAACGTCGTCACCGGCGGCGATCCCGTCGAGAACAAGGGCGACGGCATCTTTCTCGATCATGACGAGCGCTATGCGGTGACCCGCGAGTTCCTCAATGTCTATAGCGTTCTGCTGGCGGGCAAAACGGTGAACGTGGAAGGCAAGCACATCCGCATCGAAGACGGACGCCTGCTGTTTCCGCCGGTGCAGTCGCCGCGGCCGCCGCTCTATTTCGGCGGATCGTCGGACGCCGGCATCGATGTCGCCGTCGATACCGTCGACAAATATCTGACATGGGGCGAGCCGCCGGCGCAGGTCGCCGAAAAAATCGAGCGCGTCAAGGCGGTTGCCGCGAAACGCGGGCGGAAACTCTCGTTCGGCATTCGCCTGCATGTGATCGTGCGCGAAACCAACACGGAAGCCTGGAAGGCCGCGGACGAATTGATCCAATATGTCACGGACGAAACCGTGGCCTCGGCGCAAAAGATCTTCTCGCGGATGGACTCGATCGGCCAGCAGCGCATGGCGCAACTGCATGGCGGACGCCGCGACAAGCTCGAGATCAGCCCGAACCTCTGGGCCGGCGTCGGCCTGGTGCGCGGCGGTGCTGGAACCGCCCTGGTCGGCGATCCCGCAACCGTCGCCGCGCGGATCAGGGAATACCAGGACGTCGGCATCGACACGTTTATTATGTCGGGCTATCCGCATCTCGAAGAGGCCTATCGTTTTGCGGAACTGGTATTTCCGCTGTTGTCGCTCGAGCTGCCCAGCAACGTGACGCCGCTTCGCGTCAATACCGGGCCGTTCGGCGAAACCATCGCCAACGAGCATCGGCCGCTCGTGAAGGCATCGCAGTCATGAGTGTTGTTGAAATTCTGCCGCGCGTCCGCAGGCTCCGGCTGCCGCGTGCCGACGGCCTGATCCCCTGGATCGTGCCGCTGGCCATTGTCCTCATCTGGCAGATCGCCTGCGAGGCCGGACTGGTATCGGCGCGGGTGCTGCCGGCGCCGAGCGACGTCGCATTGGCTGCCTGGAAGCTATCGCTGTCAGGCGAACTGGCGCGCAACATCTGGGTCAGTTTTTGGCGCGCCGCCGCAGGCCTTGTGATCGGCGGCGGCATCGGCTTTGCCTTTGGGCTCGCCAATGGCCTGTCGCAGCTCAGCAATAGATTGACCGATACCACGCTGCAGATGGTGCGCAACATTCCGCATCTGGCGCTGATCCCGCTGGTGATCCTGTGGTTCGGCATCGATGAGACCGCAAAACTGTTTCTGGTATCGCTCGGGGTGTTCTTTCCGATCTATCTCAACACCCTGCACGGCATCCGCAACGTCGATCCGCAGCTGATCGAGATGGGACGGATCTACGGCATGACCGATAGCGAGTTGTTCCGGCGGGTAATCTTTCCGGGCGCGCTGCCGTCGATCTTCGTCGGCCTGCGCTTTGCGCTCGGCATCATGTGGCTGACGCTGATCGTTGCGGAAACCATCGCCGCCTCGTCGGGGCTCGGCTACATGGCGATGCAGGCGCGCGAGTTCATGCAGATCGATGTCGTGGTGCTCAGCATCCTGATCTATGCCTTGCTCGGAAAGCTCGCCGACAGCGCCTCGCGCGTGCTCGAACGGCTGTCGCTGGCCTGGCATCCGGCGTTCCAGAAACTCTAGGAATAAACATGCAAGAAGCCATTCGTTTTCGTTTGCCCGATGCCGAGCCCGTGGAGCCCGCAGATTTCATCGAACAGGCGCGACGTTTGCGGCGCAGCTCCGAAGTTTTGTCGCGTGGGCTCGCGCTCACCATTCGCGGCCTGCACAAATCCTTCGGCGACCACCAAGTGCTGCGCGGCATCGATCTGCATATTCCCGCGGGCCAGTTCGTCGCGATCGTCGGCCGCAGCGGCTGCGGCAAGAGCACGCTGTTGCGCCTGATCGCCGGCCTCGAAACCATCGACGCCGGCGCCATCAGCTTTGGGGAAGAAACGCGGCCCGAGGACATCCGCGTGATGTTTCAGGAGCCGCGGCTGTTGCCATGGGCGCGGGTTCTGTCGAACGTCGAGGTCGGTCTCGGCCGCGACCGCGCCTCTTCGGATGCGCAAGCGCGGGCCGAAAAGGCGCTGACCGAAGTCGGCCTCGGCGACAAACGGGGCCAGTGGCCGGCGGTGCTTTCCGGCGGGCAGAAGCAACGGGTGGCGCTGGCGCGGGCGCTGGTCAGCGATCCCCGGATTCTGGCCTTCGACGAGCCGCTCGGCGCGCTCGATGCCCTGACGCGGATTTCCATGCAGCGCTTGCTGGAGCGGGTTTGGCGCGACCAGGCATTTACGGCGATCCTGGTGACGCATGACGTGTCGGAAGCGGTCGCGCTGGCCGACCGGGTGCTGGTCCTTGAAGACGGCCGCATCGCCCACGATATCAAGGTGGATGTGCCGCGGCCACGCCGCCGCGGCTCCGCCGATCTCGCGGCCCTGGAAGGTTCGATCCTGCGCGAGCTATTGCAATCCAACAGCGAACCGTCAGACTTGTGAGGCCGCCATGAACTCCGCCGTCCGCACCATCAAGATCGATTACGAGCTTTCCGCGGACGATTTTCGCAAGTCCATGCGCCATCTGGCCGGCGGCGTCAGCGTCATCACGGTCGGACGCGGTAACGACATCACCGGCATGACCGTCACCTCGGTGGCATCGCTGTCGGTCGATCCGCCGACCTTGATCGTCAGCATCAACCGGGAATCATCGTCCTGGCCGCTGCTCAAGCGCCACGGCTGCTTCGGTGTGAATATTCTCAACGCCGACCAAGTCGACATCGCCGAGAGATTTGCCGGCAAGGATGGGCTGAAGGGCGCCGAGCGCTTTGCCGGCGCCGAATGGTTCACCCGCACGTCGGGCGTGCCGCTGCTGGCGGGTGCGCTGGCCGCGATCGACTGTGAGGTCGAGGACATCGTTGAACGCCATTCCCACGCCATTGTGATCGGACGCGTGCTCGATGTGCGGCGCTCGCCGCATAGCGCGGCGCTGGTCTATTGGCAGGGGCAGTATGTCGCGCTCGACCACCACGAGGACGCCGGGTCTGCGCTGCTAAGATTACCGGCCGCCATTCAGGGGTAGCGGCTGGTCGCCGAGCATCGCCTTGACGACGACATCGCGCGCCTTTCCTGCATCGAGCGCGTGCGCTGCGATCAGGTCCCTGCATTCGGAGATGATCTGGTCGGCGTCCTGCATGATCTTGAGCTGTTTGTAGCGATCCTCGCGATTGAGGCCCATGCTCTCGCCGACGATTTCGAGAATATTGACGATACGGAACGGCCAGTCGCGCTCATGCGCGCAGAGCTCGCGATGCTCGGAATGATAGACGGTGACCAGCGCGTCGATGCCGGCATCGCGCGCGGCCTCTAGTTCGCCAAGCTGCAATTCGCGCTTGAACGCCGGCAACACGGCGAGACTGACGCTCTGAAGGCCTACCGCCGGCTGGTTCAAATCGACCAGTTCGACGCCGGGGATGGCCTGCAAAATATCAGTTGCGGCCTCCATCACGCCGGCGACGCCGGGATGCCGGTGCAGCGCGACGCGCATTCTGACCTCTCGCCGCAAATGCGGCGTCAGCTCGGCCAGCCGGCCGCCGAGGAAGCGAATGAACGGCGTCATTTCGAAAGGCCGCGCGCCGCGCTGCCGCTCCAACGTCGGCAATGTGGTTTCGGTGAACTGGACATAGCAGCTCGGGCACCAGGAGATCACCTGGCCGGATTTCGATTGCGCCAGTTTCTCGATCGAGTTCGCCCCCATCCGAGCGGACATCTCGATATCGCCGGCGCGCATTTGCAGGATCCCGCAACAATGGCTCGGTCCGCCCATGACTTGATAAGTGACGCCGAGGGCATCCATGATATCCAGCGCCAGCAGCGCGATATGCGGCGTCTTGAGCACGTTGCAGCCGGTGTAGAATACGAAGTCGGGCGCTTCCGCTGGCGTCGCCACCGACGCCGATTTCTGGCCGAGCCGCTCCAGCACCTCGCCATCGAGCTGCAGCTGCGACAGCACCGTCACGTCGCGGCCGAGATCGCGGTATTTTTCCACGCCCTGGCGGCGCCGTTCGGGCAGTTCATGGTCCGCCTTGGCGATGGCAAGCCGCGCCATCGCCAGCAGAAACCGCGGATTGACGCCCTCATCGCAGGCCTTGATGCAGTCGCCGCTGAGCATGCAGGAGGCTGCCCATGTGCGCGACGCCTCAGGTCCGTCGCCGCTGCGCACGATGTCGAGCACGCCGCTGATGATGTCCTCAGACCTCGCATCCGCGATCCCTGCGGGTTTTACACTCGGACAGGCCTCGACGCACTTGCCGCATCGCGTGCAGGCGTCGAGCATATCCTCGACGCGCCCGGCGAGCGCGGTCTCGAAGGAGATGTCGCTGTTCGGCTGCATGCCAGCTCTCCAGGCGTGCGGATAGCGTACGGTAGCGCACCGCGATCGTGAAAGCCTAACTCAGGAGAGGAGGGTCGTAAATGGCAAGCCGTACCGCCGGGTCGGCGCGGGAATATCGTCTCGGCGAGTAGCGTTTTGCGCCGTCGGGGACTAAAACCTCAACCGATGAAGCGTATTGCGACCTGGGTTTTCTATTGTATCGGCGTGCTCGCGATAGCGTATCTCGCGCTCTACGCCTATGCGGCCTTCACCGGCCGCGACCTGCAGCCCGGCGATCCCATCCATATTTTCCGCAAACCCGACGCGCCGGATTATTCGTGATCCCTCCATCGTCATTGCGAGCCAACGGGTCGGCGCAAAGCGCCGCCCGATGACAGGCTCCGCGAAGCAATCCATAGCGCGGCATAGTAACTGTGGATTGCTTCGTCGCGGAGCCTGTCATCGGGCGCGCGTTCGCGCGACCCGTTGGCTCCTCGCAATGACGGCGGAGAGGGTCTTACCCAATCAAGCCTGCGCGGCGACGCGTTGGCCGGCCTCGGCCCACAAATTCACTCCGGCTCGCGGCGGGCTTGCTCCCTGGCGTCCGATGGCGTCATGCCGAAGCGGCGACGAAATGAGCGGGTGAAATAGGGCAGATCGCCAAAGCCGGCCTTGAGTGCAATATCGCCGATGCTGTGACCGGCAAATCGCGGATCGGTAAGCATCCGCCTCGCCTCGAGCAGCCGCCGTTCGATGACATATTCGGTGAATGTCGCGCCGTCGCTCTCGAACAGTTTCTGGACGTAACGCGTCGTGACGCCGTGGCGTAGCGCGAGCGCGCCGATCGACAGGTCGTTGCGGCCGAGAGATCGTCCGATGTCGAGCTTGATGGCGACCAGCCGCGCGGCGCGCAGACCACGACCGCGCGCGACTTCCTCGCCGTCGCTTGTGGCGCCAATCGCCAGCACCATCAGGTCCTGCAGGTGAGTGGCGAAGGCCTGGCCGAGGCCGGGAGAGTCGAGGCTCAGACTGTCGGTGGATTGTATATAGGAGATGAGCAGGCGCAACACCTCCGATCGCGGCAATGGCCGGCATGCGATGGCTTCGGGATCGCGGACCATCGACACGAGGGTGCGGCGTGGTGCGCTGATCGTCAGGTGCCGCGAGGCACCCGGATGGATGCCGCTGCCTTGCTCGGCGTTCGACATCAATACGCCTTCGTGAGAAGCCAGCACGGCTTCGCGGCCGAGCTGGTGAAACTGCGAACGGCCGGCGCTATTGATAATGAGGACAAGGTTGTCATTGCCGTCAACGACCAGGTTCTTGGTTCGGGTCACTTGATAGCCTGTGCTTGAGAACGAGCCTAGCGACAAACCCGGCAGCTCCCGCAACGTGGCGGTTTGCGAAAAACCGCCGTCTCCGGCCGGCTCAACCTGCGCCATCACGACATAGCGGCCGAACACCTCGCGCCAGATCGCGAGACGGTCGCGCTCCGGCAACACGTCGGTGGAAAATCTCAATGGCTGCTGCATGGGAGGTTAGTTTCCCCGGAAATGTCGTACCCGGTAGTTGCAGTGTTCCGCGTCGGGGTTCGACAAATTCATCCGATTTGCGACGCGCTATCCAGATTGCCTGACAGAAGTGCAATGGACAAACGCCCGAAGTTCGCTTCAGGGCAAACCTGGTTCGTTCGGCGACAAGTGTATTCGGCGCGTCGCCGGTGTTGCAGGATTGCATCGCCGCGGACAAACGACCGAAAATTCGTTTCCCTCCAAGCCGCGTTCGCTTCGGAACAAACGCATTTGCCGGGCGCCGGCTATCTCTGCGGCAGGATGACTGTACCCGCCTGATGCCACGAGAGAGCAATTGCCAATGCGTGACTTCCATCCAATCCGATCGTATCTACGGAGCCTGCTGCTCGGCGCCCCGCTTGCGGCTCTCGTTGGCGTGGCGGCTGTGCCGGCCGCAGACCTTACGCCGAAGACCTACGTCAAGGCGCCCCCGGCGCCAAGTCCGGCCTACGACTGGACCGGGTTTTATGCCGGCGTAAATATGGGCTATGGGGCAGCCTCCGATCCGCTCCATATGTCGTTCAGAAGCGGTCCTGGACCAGGCCGTCAGTTGTTCGGATCCTCGATTCGGTTAAGATTCGGTGAGGCTTAGGTGCACGGAGCAAAGATCAGGTTTGGGCGCAGGCTAATTCACACGAGCTTATTTCAAACGACCCCCGGGCGGGCAATGACCATGAATTTGCGGATTTCGCGCGTTTCGTTTGTTGTGTTTTGCGGACTCACGGCGGGGCTGCTGGCGGAGCCGCCCGCGGCAAGGGCTGGGTGCAATTCAGGCAACGTTGCCAACACCGATTTGCTTTCTAGCGCGAATTGCCAGGCCAATGCGTCCGGCAGCGCTACTGCCGTAGGGCTCGGGGCGACTGCAACCGGGACAAATTCCGCAGCCTTTGGGAACGGGGCATTCGGGCAAGGGGTCAGTTCGACCGCGATCGGTGTTAACTCCGGACCCACTGGCGCTGTAAACGGGTCTACTGCGGTTGGCGCCTTCGCTGGAAGTCTTAGCAGTGGAACATACTCAACCGCTATAGGCGCTGGACAAGGTGTGGGTTCTGCCCCGTCAGCCACAGGGAATTTTAGCGTCGCCGTCGGGGGCGGTGATGGTACTACGATCAACGGCGCTCGAGCCAACGGGAATTTTGCCGCAGCCGTCGGCAGCGGCAGCCAAGCTAGCGGCGACTTCGCATCGGCGTTTGGTATCAATTCAAATGCTGTTACGGGTGCAACGGCTGTGGGTAACAACGCCAGAGCGACCGGAGGCGCTGGAGGAATCGCCAATGACGCTTCGGTAGCGGTCGGAGGACAATCGAATGCGACTAACAGCGGTTCGGTCGCAGTCGGCACCATTTCAAATGCGACGGGAGCGTTTTCCACGGCCCTTGGCGCCGGTAGCACCGCAAACGCCGTGAACTCGATCGCAATAGGCGGCGGCCGCGTCGGTTCTAACGCTCCTGCTTTTGCCGGCGGGGCTAATGGCATAGCAATCGGCAGCAACGCTAGCGTCACAGCGGCGGGCGCAATTGCGCTCGGCCTTAATTCCGCGTCCACTGGCACCAATGCGATCGCAATCGGAGTCGGCGCAACCGCAACCGGGTCTGTCGCGTTGGGAGCCGCGGCGTCCGCAGCGAACGGTGGTGCCGCCATCGGCGATGGCACGGTGGCGACCGGCTCGCTTGCGTCCGCGCTCGGGCCTAATACATCGGCGACGTTCGCTAATTCCACAGCCATCGGCACCGGTGCAGCGACCACACGAGCCAATCAAATCGTGGTCGGAACCGCGGCTAACACTTATACCATGGCGGGCGTCACGTCAGCGGCAAGCCTCGCGGCACAAACGGGGCCGACCAAGGTGTTGACCACCGATGCCTTCGGGAATCTCGCGGCGGCGAGCTTCGCTCCGCAGGACATTTCAGCTTTGCAATCCAACGTGAGCGTCCTTCAGCAGCAGATGAAGCAGGGGTTCGAAGGCACCGCAATCGCAATCGCATTGGGTGGCGCGGCACTGCCATCCGACAAGAGGTTCGCGATCTCCACGAACTGGGGTAATTTCCGCGGACAAAATGCCGTTGGCGTTGCTGCCCAATTCCGGCTCACCGACTACGCCGTTGCGAATATCGGTGTCGGCGGCGGCTTTGCGCAGGGCGGCATCGGCAGCCGCGCAGGCGTGACGTTCGCCTGGTAATGATCGGAACTCGCCCGTCCCTTCAGGCAATCTTGTTGATCGCGTTCATTTGCACGAGCTTCGGCGCGGGACAAGCGCAAACGCCGAAGCCGAAAACTGCGCCGGTCGAAACGCCGGCGCCCAAGCCAGCCCAGATCGATCGCAATGGCGTCTTGATCCTCATCCGCTCCGCATTGCTGGCGCTCGATCAGGCCAACAAGACCGGAAATTATACCGTGCTGCGCGATCTCGGCGCGCCCGGCTTTCAGGTCAACACATCAGCGCGTCTTGCCGAAATATTTGCAAAGCAGCGCAACGATAATCTTGATCTCTCAGGGGTTGCCGTGATCGATCCGCAGCTCAGTCTGCTGCCGCAGATCGAACCCAACGGGCTGATGCGGATGGTGGGCTTTTTCCCCTCGGTGCCGTCGCAGGTCAATTTCGAGCTCACCTTCGCGCCGGTGAACGGCCAATGGCGCCTGTTCGGCATTTCCGTCGCCCTCGGGCAAAGCGGGCCGGTCGCGCCGGAGCCGCCGCCACCTCCTGCCTCGAAGCAAGCGCCTGCTGCGAAGCAAACCCCCACGCCTGCTGCCAGGCAACCCAATGTGGCCGCACCGCTTCCGAAGCAGATCAGCCCTGCGGCTCCGCCCAAGCAACCGGCCACGCAGGACGGGCAGGAAAAATAACCTCGCGGCTGCGTGCGCCAGCGTAAGTGGCAATTCCAGGCGGCACGCTCAGACTCCCGCGACGGGAGAGCGAAAGCATCAGGCCTGCGCCGCGACGCGGTTATAATCGCCGGCGCCGGCGGGGGTGATCGGCAATCCGCCGTCGGCATATTCGTTCAGCTTGTTGCGCAAGGTGCGGATCGAGATGCCGAGGATGTTGGCGGCATGGGTGCGATTGCCGAGGCAATGTTTTAGGGTCTCCAGGATCAGGTCGCGCTCGACATCCGCAACCGTGCGGCCGACCAAAGCGCGCGTCACCTGCTCGGCGGCAAACGTCGCATGCGCCACCGCCGGCACGGTTTTTGGCGCGTCGAGGCGGTCGCCGTCCGGGGTCAGGATGGCGTCGACGCCGATCTCGTCGCCCTGCGCCATCAACACCGAACGATGGATGGTGTTTTCCAGTTCGCGGACGTTGCCGGGCCAACGGTTCGACGTCAGCACCCGCCGCGCATCGGCCGAGATCGGCCGCAACGGTACGCCATTGGCGTCGGCATATTTCTTGGCAAAATGCTGCGCCAGTTCGAGGATGTCCGCGGGGCGATCGCGCAAGGGCGGGATCTTGAGGTTCACGACATTGAGCCGGAACAGCAGATCCTCGCGGAACGTGCCTTCGCGCACGGCATCCGCGAGGTTGCGGTTCGAGGTGGCGATGATACGAATATCGACCGGAACTGGCCTGGTGCCGCCGACCCGGTCGATCACGCGCTCCTGGATCGCGCGCAGCAATTTGGATTGCAGCCGCACGTCCATCTCGGAGATTTCGTCGAGCAAGAGCGTGCCGCCGGTGGCTTCCTCGAATTTCCCGATGCGGCGCGCGACCGCGCCGGTGAACGCGCCCTTCTCGTGGCCGAACAGTTCGGATTCCAGGAGGTGCTCGGGGATCGCCGCGCAATTGATGCTGATAAAGGGCTTTTTGGCGCGGTTGGAGCGGGTGTGGACATAGCGCGCCAGCACTTCCTTGCCGGTGCCGGACTCGCCGGTGATCATGACGGAGGCGTCGGAGCCCGCGATCTGCTGCGCCAGTTTTATCACTTTCGCCATCGCGTCGTCGCGATAGACGAGGTCGCGGGAATCGTTGGCGACGGCGGCGAGCACGGCGGCGATCAATTCCGGATCGGGCGGCAGCGGGATGTATTCCTTGGCGCCGGCGTGGATCGCGGCAACCGCGGCGCGGGCGTCGTTGGAAATGCCGCAGGCGACGATCGGCACGTGGATGTGTTCGGCCTCCAGCCGCATCACCAGGTCGCGGATGTCGAGGAAGACATCGACCAGCAAGAGGTCGGCGCCCTTGCCGCCGCGCAACACCCGCATCGCCTGTTCATGGTCCTCCGCATGTGTCACGGAAGCGCCGTTGTCCATCGCGATCTTGGTGGCTGTCGTAAGCTGGCCCTTTAGTGTGCCAACGATGAGAAGCCGCATCATAATCTCCTGTTCGTCTGTTCGCGCCGTCATGCGCGGTATCGCCTAAAAGGTTTAGCTGCGTTCCGCCTTGATGATTTCCGTCATGGTCACGCCAAGCTTGTCTTCGACCAGAACCACTTCGCCGCGCGCGACCAGACGGTTGTTGACGTAGATGTCGATGGCTTCGCCGACGCGGCGGTCGAGTTCGAGCACGGTGCCGGGACCGAGCTTAAGCAATTCGCCGACGTCCATCTTCGAGCGGCCGAGCACGGCGGAGACCTGCACCGGCACGTCGAACACGGCCTCGAGGTCGGCGGCAACCCGCGAGGCCTGTTCGTTGTCGTGATAGGCCACGTCATCGATCGGCGGCACCTCGGTGGAGTTGAGATCCGGAAGCGGGACCTGTGCGTCGGTGTCACTCATGGTTCAGCCCTCATTTCAGTCCGCATTTCAGTCCTCCCGGCCTCAAGTCGTGGCCTGGTTGCGGGACGCGATGTAGCGTCCGACAAGTTCGTCGATCTTGGTCTCGATCGCGGTGCGCTCCAGCACGACGCCGCCATCGGCCCATTCGATCCTGCAATCGCCGGTGTCGATCTGCGGCTCGGCCAGGATCACGAGACGGCCCTCGAAGCCGCTTTGTTTCGCCAGTTTTTCGATCCGCTCGCGCGCCGCCTCGTAGAGAGAGTCGTTGATCCGGACCACCAGATGCGGCGTCGAGACCAAATGCGAGAAGCAATCGCTCACTAGCGCTGTGATCTCGCCGAGCGGCTCGCCGGCAATCAGTGCGCTGCATAGCTTGCGCGCCACTGCGACCGCGACGTCGACCGCCTCGGTCTCCATCCTGATTTCGATGCCGGAAAAGCGCGTCGCGATGCCCTTGATGGCGATGCCGATCTCCTCGAGCGCCAGCGCCGCGCGGCGGTCGCTTTCCGCCCGTGCCTCGCGTTGGCCGGCATCGAAGCCTTCGCGATAGGCGCGGGCCTCGGCGGCGGCGAGCTTCTGGGCGATCTCGGCAGGAGTAGCCGGCCGCTCGCGCGTCTTGTCCGGCGCGGAGAAGTCGGTGTCGAACAAAAATTTTGCCGGTGCGCCCATCAATACACCAATTCGTCGTCGGCGCGGTTCTTGGTCAGCATGATCTCGCCCTTGGCCGCCAGATCCTTGGCGAGGTTGACCAACAGCGCCTGCGCCTCGTCGACGTCGCGCAATCGCACCGGTCCAAGCGCCGCCATGTCGTCGAGCAGCATCTTGCCGGCGCGGGACGACATGTTGCCGAGGAAGAAGCCGCGGACTTCCTCGTTGGCGCTCTTGAGCGCGACGCCGAGCTTGTCCTTGTCGACGTGGCGCATCAGGGTCTGGGCGGAACCAGAGTCGAGCTTGACAAGGTCGTCGAAGGTGAACATCAGCGCCTTGATGCGTTCGGCGGACTCGCGGTTTTCCTCTTCCAGCGAGGTGATGAAGCGGGTTTCGGTCTGGCGGTCGAAGTTGTTGAAGATTTCCGCCATCACCTCGTGGGCGTCGCGGCGGCGGGTCTGCGACAGGTTCGACATGAATTCGGTGCGCAGCGTCTGTTCGACGCGCTCGATCACTTCCTTCTGCACCGCTTCCATCTTCAGCATGCGGCCGACCACGTCGAGCGCCATGTCCTCGGGCAGGATCGCGAGCACGCGGGCGGCGTGCTCCGGCTTCAGCTTCGACAGCACTACCGCGATGGTCTGCGGATATTCATTCTTGAGATAGTTGGCGAGCACCTCTTCCTGGACGTTGGAGAGTTTCTCCCACATGTTGCGCCCGGCGGGGCCGCGAATTTCGTCCATGATGCCGTTGACGCGCTCGGGCGGCAAATAGAGCTGCAACAGCCGCTCGGTGCCGTCGAAGGTTCCCATCAGCGCGCCGGAAGCCGACATCCGCGAGACGAATTCGAGCAAAAGGTCTTCCACCACGTCGGCCTCGACGGTGCCGAGCGTCGACATCACGAGCGATAGCTCGCGCACTTCATCATCGTCGAGCAGCGACCAGACCTTGCCGCCATATTGCTCGCCGAGTGCGAGCATCAGCACCGCGGCGCGTTTCGGGCCGCTCAGCGGCTGGGCTTTCGGGCGACCGCTCTGACGGGCCGCCAGCGAGGAGATGACGCTGGTGATATCGTTGACGTTGGTGGTTTGCGGTACGTTCATGTCAGATCACGTGGCCGTTTCGGTGAGCCATTGACGAACAATATTGGCGGTTTCATTGGGGTTTCGTTCGGCCAGTTCACCGACCCGATGCACCGACTGGGCATGGACCTGGCCCTGGATCTGGGCGACGTCGATCATTTGCGCGGTGGCGTTGGTGGAGGGAACGAGATTCTGGCCGCCCCCTTGCGCGCTGCCATCGGTCAGCGCCGCCATCGCGCCGTCGCCGGTCAGGGCGGCGACCTCCTCGGAGGCGAGGATGCGCTTGACCAGCGGCCGGATCACCATGAACATCACCACCAGGCTGAGCATCATCATGACGCCGAGCTCGATGACGTACATCACGTCGTCCTTGGTGAACTGCAGCATGCCGAGCAGGCCGGTCGCTTCGGCGACCGGGGGAACCATCGGCGCCTCGGCGAATTTGAGGTTGACGACCTCGACCTGGTCGCCGCGCTTCTGATCGAAGCCGATGGCCGAGCGCACCAGCGCCGCGATGCGGTCGAGCTGTTCCTTGCTGCGCTCCTGGTAGACCATCTCGCCCTTGTCGTTCTTGGTGTAGCTGCCGTCGACCAGCACCGCGACCGAGAGACGGTTGACCCGTCCGGCCTCGGTCACTTCGGTCTTGGTGGTGCGGGAGATCTCGTAATTGTTGGTCTCTTCGGTCTTCTTGCTCTGGTCGCGCGCCGGTATCGCATTGTTGCCGTTTTGATTGCCCGGCAATTCGTTGTTGACGGTGACCTGGCCGTTGCTGTCGGTGGTCGCCGCGGATTCTTCCTTGGTCTGGGTCGAGCGCAGCACGCGGCCTTCGGGATCGAACTTGTCCGAGGTCTGGGTGATCTTGTTGTAGTCGAAGTCGGCCGAGATCTGGACGCGGGCGCGCCCCGCGCCGACCACCGAGGACACGATCGCCTCGACCTGGTTGCGCATCCGCTTCTCGAAGCCCGCCCTTCGCTCGTCGGCCACCGCGTTGTCGCCATCGGTGCCGGTCCCGGCGCCGTCGGCAAGCAATTGGCCGGCCTCGTCGACGATCGACACCCGCTGCGGCTTCAAGCCGTTGACGGCGGAGGCGACCAGATGGCGGATCGCCCGGATCTGCTGCGGTTCCAGCGCGCCGCGGACGCGCAGCACGATCGAGGCCGATGGCTCGGGGGTTTCGCGCGAGAACAGCGGCCGCTCCGGCAGCACCAGATGGACCCGGGCCGCCTGGACCCGGTCGATGGCGTGGATGGTGCGGGCGAGTTCGCCCTCGAGCGCGCGCAAATGATTGATGTTCTGGACGAAACTCGTGGTGCCGAGCGCGTCGGATTTGTCGAAGATCTCGTAGCCGACGCCGCCGCCCTTGGGCAGGCCGCCCTCGGCGAGCTTCATGCGCAGCCGCGTCACCTTGTCCTTCGGCACCATGATCACGGCGCCGTCGTTGCGCAGCTCGAAGGGGATCGCCTGGCGTTCTAGGTCCTTGATGATGGCCGAGGAATCCTCGACGCTTAAGTCGGTGAACAGCGTCGTCAGCTGCGGGGTGGTGACGCGCATGATGACAAAGCCGAAGAAGGCGATCAGCGCGGTTGTCACCGCGACCATCGCCATCAAGCGCGAAGCACCGAGGCCCCTTAGGAAAGCTACCAGACCCTGCACCGACTGCCCCCGAGATTCGGCGCCAAGAGCCGACTGGGCAATTATTGCCTATGGGATGGTTTCGATATGGTTAACGAAGGTTAAGGGGGGCCTGCGAAACGCAAACATCAAAAAAATCGGCTTCGCAGAACGAAGCCGATTTTCATCAAATGCAGTCGGTTTCGAAGAGGGTTATTGGCGATATTGCTGGATGCGGGTCGTGCGCAGTCCGGCAAGGCCATGTTGGTCGATGGAAAACTGCCAAGAGAGGAACTCGTCGACCGTCAGCGTGTAGCGGCTGCAGGCCTCCTCGAGGGAGAGCAGACCGCCGCGCACAGCGGCAACGACTTCGGCCTTACGGCGAATTACCCACCGTTTGGTTCCGGGCGCGGGCAGATCCGCAATCGTTAACGGACTACCGTCAGGCCCGATGACGTATTTTACCCTCGGGCGATGGGGTTCTGTCATGGCGTACTCACAAACTCTCAACCACTGAACTCACGAGCAACAACCTACGCCCCGCGGCTTAAAATTTGCCTAAGCCCAAGGCTTCAATACGAATCTCCTTGAAAATGCCTGTAAAAGGCCATCGGCCCGGCGTCCGAGACGCCAGGCCGGGGGGTTGACCAACAGCGTAGACGTCATTCCGGGGCGCCGCGAAGCGGCGAACCCGGAATCTCGAGATTCCCCGATGTGCAATTGCACATCTGAGGTCTGGTCCTTCGGACCATCCCGGAATGACGAAAGCCCTAGCTGGCGATGCCCTTGATCTGGCTGACCGTATAGGTCTTGCCGTTGATCGACAGCAAGGGGGGTGACTGGGTGAGGTCCACCGAACTGACCACGCCCTGGATCTCGGTGGTGACGGCCACCGAATTGCCCGCGCTGTCGGCAGCCGTTGCGGTCAGCTTGTATTGGCCGTCCGGCAATTGCGTGCCGTCGTTGCCCTTGCCGTCCCAGGTGAAGGGCTGATTCTGGCCGGCGCTGACTGAGTAGCTGCCGGAAAAGACGGTTTGCCCGGTTGAGTTGGTGATCGAGATTTTGACGTTGGAATTGCTCGGAACGCTCAATTCCCAGGTGGCCGAACTCTTGGTCAAGGCCGCGGTCGAGCCGTCGACCACCGCGGTCTTGCCGACGAATCCGAGCGCCTGCGTCGATTGCGCGGTCTGTTGCAGCGAAACCAGGTTAGTCAGCTGATCGTTGGTCTTGAGCTGCTGCTCGACGCCGGCGAATTGCACGAGTTGCTGGGTGAACTGGTTGGTGTCCAGCGGATCGAGCGGATTCTGGTTCTTCAATTGCGTCGTGAGCAGCGTCAGAAAAGACTGAAAGTTGCCGGCGAGCGTGGCGCCGGAGGTCGAACTCAGGGAGGAGCTCGACGAAGACGAGGCCGGTTGCTTCGTCGTCCCCGAAACGATCGGGCTCGCTGTGGTTGCTGCGCCTGTTGTTGTTGTCATGTCCGTCTCCTCAGACCCTGATATCGACGCCGCTGCTCGATCCGAGCATGCGGCCATAGCTTTGTCCCGCAACCGTTGCGGGGATCGTGACGTCGTCGGTGATCACCAGCCGCTGCGCGTTGCGGGGCGTGTCGTTGCCGCCGTTCTGGCCGGAAAAGGACTGGTCGCGCAGGCTGAATTGCAGGCCGCCGTCGCCGGTCTTGAAGCCGGCGTCGTCGAGCGCCTGCTGCAACTGCGGTGCGTCCTGACGCAGCATCGACAGCGTTTCCGGCTTTTCGACCGTCAAATGCGACGTCACGTTGCCGTTGGTATCGACGTTGATGCGAACGTCGATGCGGCCGAGATCGGCCGGATCGAGCCGGATCTCAAAACTGCTCTTGCCGCTCTTGACGGAGGCTGCGATCTGAACCGCAAGCCCGCTCAGCGGCACCGGCGCATTGGTCGCTGCCGTGACGCTCAACGGTCCGGTGGGAGCGAGCGGGGTTGCAGCAGTGCCTGGCTGCGGCTGGAACGCGCCCGTCACTTGGCCGCCGGCATCCGACGAACCGGTCGGTGCGTTGGCCGTCGCCGCGACCGTCGAGTGATCCCGGGCCGTCACGGGCGCAGGCGTTGTCAATGCGGCGCCGGCGGAGGCATCCGGTTTTGCCGCAAGACCGTTGCCGGCTTCCGGCTTGGCGGCGGCGGCTTGTTGTGACGCGACATTGCCGCGATCGGCCGGTGCGGCGGTTGCGGAGGAATCGGATGTTCCTGACGTCGCATCCGAGGTGCCCGATGTCGCGCCCTTTGCCGGCGTAGCCACTGCGGCCTTGGTCGAGGTGGTTTTGGGCGCGACGGGCGCTGTTGCGGCAATGGTCGTTGCCACATCGGTTGCGCCGGTTGGCGTGAGCTGCGGCTTGACGGGCTTGGCGATCGCCTCGCCCGCCGCCGCTTGAACGGCGATCTTCGCCGCTGCCGCGGCATCCGGGTTGGTTGCTGTGGCGGCGGTTGTCGAGGCGGCAGCGGCAGCGTTCGCATCGATCTTGGTCTGCGCGGATGACGTCGATGCCGGTGCGGCTTGCGAACTGGCGGCGATCGCCGCCGCCGCAATCGCGAGCGGTGCCGTAGCGCTGCCGGATCCGGACGCCGGCGTCGCGCCGGGGGTGCCGGACGTTGGGATGGCGACGGCAATGGTGACGGCGACCGGGTTCGGCGTCGTGATGGACAGCGGCTGGGCTACGACGGCGGGAGCCGTCGAGGAATCGGCCGTGGAATTGGCACCGGAAGCCGGCTTGTCCGTCGATTTCGTAGTGTCGGATTTTGTCGTGCCGGATTTCGTCGCGGCGGGTTGACTGGCATTGGCATTGGCACCGGCATCGGAGCCCGGTCCGGTCGTGGCGCCGCCGCTGTTGCCTGAATTGTTGCCGGCGCTCTGGTCGGAAGCCGCTTTATCGCGCGACCCGCTGTTATCCGCAGGCGCCGAATTATCGTTCGAAGGACGCGGCGAGGGGGACTGCTGCGGAGCGGCATGTGGCTGCTGCGCGGCTGGGGCGGTGGAACTGTTGCTGACGTCGGCGGCCGCGTTGCTATCGACCAGGGCCCCGAAACTGTCGGTCGCCCGCGATTGGTCGGAGCGCACGGATTTCGGCGGCGTGGTCGGAACGGACACGCTTGCTGCTAGGTCTGACGTCACACTGAACACGGGCGGCCTCTCGCGATGAAACTGGACCTGAGATCAGCAAGGACCGGGCCATCCGGCGCCCTAAAAAAATCGCTATGTATTTCAATGCGTTATAAAGCGGGCGATGGACCGCGGCGGGGCCGCCGCGGCCCCCCTTTTCTGCCCGGCGGCAAGATTTGCCGATTGTTGCGGGCGAAGCGGGAAGCGTGATTGCTTCACGGGAATGCGGCCTATATTAAAGAGCGGCTTTCACGCCGCATCCGGCAGGGCCAGACCGCTTTGGCCGGAAACCCGCTGTATTCGATGCCGCGGCGATCGCAGCAATGACCGGAACCATGCTCAACAGTCTCGATCTCAAGGGCCGTCCACAGGACACAAGGGTCGTCGTCGCCATGTCGGGCGGCGTCGATTCCTCGGTCACGGCCGCGCTGTTGAAGTCGGAGGGCTATGACGTCGTCGGCATCACGCTGCAGCTCTACGATCATGGCGCCGCCACCCATCGCAAGGGCGCCTGCTGCGCCGGGCAGGACATCCACGACGCGCGCAATGTCGCCGAGCGGATCGGCGTTCCGCATTATGTGCTGGATTACGAAAACCGCTTTCGCGAGTCGGTGATCGACAATTTCGCCGACAGCTATGCCTCGGGCGAAACGCCGGTGCCCTGCATCGAGTGCAACCGCTCCATCAAATTCCGCGACCTGCTCAAGACCGCGCGCGAGCTCGGCGCCGACGTGCTCGCCACCGGCCATTATGTCGCCTCGCGCCGCCTCGCCGACGGCTCGCGCGCGCTGCTGTGCGCGGCTGACGCCGATCGCGACCAGAGCTATTTCCTGTTCGCGACCACGCGCGAGCAGCTCGATTATTTGCGCTTTCCGCTCGGCGACATGACCAAGCACGAGACGCGCGAATTGGCGCGGCGCTTCGGTCTCGAGGTTGCCGACAAGCACGACAGCCAGGACATCTGCTTCGTGCCGACCGGACGCTATACCGACATCATCGGGCGCTTGCGGCCGAATGCGGTTCTGCCCGGCGATATCGTCGACCTCGAGGGCCGCGTCATCGGCAGCCATCAGGGTATCGTTCATTTCACCGTCGGCCAGCGCCGCGGATTGGGCATTGCGTCGAGCGCGCCGCTCTATGTGGTGCGGCTGGAGGCTAAAAGCCGCCGCGTCGTGGTCGGCCCGCGCGAGGCGTTACGGATGGATCGCATCGTGCTGCGCGACGTCAACTGGATCGGCGACGGCGCGCTCGAGCACACGGTCGGCGAGGGGCTCGAGATTTTCGTGCGGGTGCGATCGACCCGCGCGCCGCAGCCGGCATGGCTGCGCGCGGCCAATGGCGGCTACGAAATCGAACTCGTCGCGGGCGAGGAGGGCGTCTCCCCGGGCCAGGCCTGCGTGTTCTACGATGCGCCGTCAGGCCAGGCCCGCGTGCTCGGCGGCGGTTTTATTCAGAGCGCGACCGCGAAGCGCGCGGCGGCGAGCGACACCATGCGACCGCCGCTGGTCGAGGCGATGCGCGGCTAAGAAATTTCAGGGCGGGGGCATGGCGGCAGATATCGACCGCGCGGGGGTCGCGAAGGCTTATGGGCGCTGGGCGCCGGTCTACGATCTCGTGTTCGGCAGGGTATTCGACCACGGCCGCCAATCGACGATTGCCGAAGCCGACCGGATCGGCGGCCGCATTCTCGACGTCGGCGTCGGCACCGGATTGTCGCTGTCGGACTATTCGCGCACCACGAAATTGTGCGGTGTCGATATTTCCGAGCCGATGCTGCGCAAGGCGCAGAGCCGGGTGCGTGCGCTCGGGCTTTCCAATGTCGAGACGCTCGCGGTGATGGACGCCAAGAATCTGGCTTTTGCGGATTCCTCCTTCGACGCGGTGGTGGCGCAATATGTCATCACCGCGGTGCCCGATCCCGAAGCGACGCTCGATGATTTCATCCGCGTGCTAAAACCCGGCGGCGAGCTCATCCTGGTCAATCACATCGGCGCTGAAAGCGGCCCGCGCCGCGTCTTCGAACTGGCATTCGCGCCGCTCGCGCGCCGGCTCGGCTGGCGGCCGGAATTCCCCTGGCTGCGCCTGGAGAAGTGGGCCGCCAAACACGGCGGCGTCAGCCTCGCCGAGCGCCGCCCGATGCCGCCGATGGGGCATTTTTCGCTGATCCGCTATCGCAAATCGTAAGAGTTCCGCGGAACCGCTCGCCGTCTCCCTCGCCCCGCCCTTGCGGGGAGAGGGCGTAGGCGGCCTACGGCCGCCGTGATTGATAGAAGAACGCCGATGCGAAGCATCGGCTATTGTGAGGGGCTGCATCCGCAAATTCGGAAGATTAAAGAGTGCGCGGAGACTCCCCCTCACCCGGCTTCGCGCAACCGCGCGAATCCGACCTCTCCCCGCACGCGGGGCGAGGTGAAGATCCGGCTTTTCGGCGGAACATCTGGGCCTGCGGATCGTTTTTCCCGCATGTCAATGAGATCCGTCAGCCTTCTCGCAAGTGTTCTGCTGGCCGCGTCCGGCGCAGCCAGCGCGCAAGCCCCGCCGTCGCCCAAGACGCCGCAGGGCCAGACCGCGCCGCCGCTGCCGTCGCGTGCGGGCGGTTGCGCGCCGATGCAGCCGGCGACGCCGCACGGGGCCGTGCCTGAAGGCACGACGACCGGCCAAAGCAGAGAGGTGCTCGGCGACAAACTGGCAAGATCCGACGGCGTGTTATGCCCGCCCTCGGGCGTAGACCCCGAAATCCGCGCGCCGACGCCGGATAGCGGCAACACGCCGGTGATCCGGCCGCCTGGCAGCCCCGGCGGTGACCCGAGCGTGCGGCCGAAATAAGCGCGGTTTACAGGCACTTGGCGCGACAAAGCGTTTTCGAGCGAAGTGGGCACCGGTTCGCGTGAAGAAAACGCGTCAAACACAGGGTTAAAGCCTCGGTTCTGAGACATCAGGACCGAGGCTGCTTTGCTTGACATGCCCAAGGGCTACTTCTTATATGCCGCGCGTTCGCGACCGCGGTATATAGAGCCGTGACGACGGACGCCGTGGCGGGGTAGCTCAGCTGGTTAGAGCACGGGAATCATAATCCTGGGGTCGGGGGTTCGAGTCCCTCTCCCGCTACCAAAAGTCATACGATTTTTGCTCGCGATCTTTCGATTTTTTACGGTCCCGCTCACTCGATGGTAGCGCTTGGTCAGTACGGCAGCTCGGCCGTTGTTATCGCGAAGGGCTGGCGCTGCGTAAACTTCCCTCAGGAAACTCCTTCCCGCACGACATGGCAGGTGGTCGTCCCGTGGGCGAGAAGCCTACCCTTCGCGTCGAGCAATCTGCCTTCGCCGATGGCCATCTGCCGACCGACATGTAGCGTCTTGCCCTCCCCACGGACGACCCCCGTATCGGCGGACATCGGTCTTGTGAAGTTGATCTTGTATTCGAGCGTCACGGGGGAAAGGCCTGGCTCCAGCGAAGTTACGATGGCTGCTGCCATACAGGTATCGAGCAGGACGGCCGCGTAACCACCATGGACGAATCCCAGGGGATTGTAGTGCTCTGCCGTCGGTATCGCGGTTAGCACGACGAGCCCAGGCTCGGCAGCCTCGATGTTGATATCGAAAAGCTCGAGCATCGCCGAACGCGCAATGGACCCCTCCATGAGCGCTCTGAAGTACTTAAGACCAGAGAAAGCGGAAACGCCTTCGTTTGCGGTAGGATCCATGCGCTTAGCCTGCATTTAGTTTGTGCTCGATCATCACCGTATTCGGGAGCACTCACCCGAACGAGATCTGCCTAGTGTTTCTTTCGCGGTTTGGGAGCCCGGCCCGAACCCTCATCGAGAGATGCGAGTACATCTCGCTTAACGTTCTCCAGCATCTCGTTCGAAAGCGCTGGCGCGGCCTGCGCGACAGACCGCGACAGGACCAGCGCACCCAGCATTTCGCAATGCAAGCTGATCGCCCGTTCGCGTAACGTCCTACGCTCGCCAGCCACAGCCAAAGATCCGCTCTCGGCGATCAGCCCAGCCAGGATCGTTATCTGATCGTCCAATCCGCCGGCGAAATGCGACTGTGCTTCGGCGCCCAAGCGAGGAGCATCGCCAGCAAATCCAGTGACGGGGCAGCCGTGGTCGATATCGTCGCGGTGGGCCTGCGACAGATACCAGTTTATGTAGTGCCGAAGAGCGGTGGTGGACTCATCGACGGGCGCCTTTGCGATTTTGATGAACTCGGCATTCCCCTCAGCGATTGCCGAGGCAAGCACCTCGGCAACCAGGGCGGCCTTCGACTCAAAGTGGTTGTAGAAGCCACCTTGCGTAAAGCCGGCATGCTTCATCAGTTCGTTCAGCCCGACGGCCTCCACTCCGCGTTCTCTGAATAGCCGCGTCGCCGCGGCAACGATCGCGCGGCGGTTTTCCGCAGCCTGTTCTCTCGACACGCCCAAAAGCTTGCTCCTCGATTCGTTGCCGCCACGGGCATTGACTTAATACATCACGATTGCGTTTACAATCGACAATCACGGTCAGAATGCTGGCTCAAGGCTGGGGTGCATAGAAGCATGACGGGCTCGCTATCAGGCGTTAATTCAATGGATTAGCCTCAATGCGAGGTGTCATGCTCAAGCTCGGATGGTAGAGGCTTGACCTTCTGCCGAAGTAGATTGACAAAGACAATTGTGAACGACATTGTGTTTTATACCTTTCGCGAACGCTACCGCCTCCGCGCTGGCACGCAGCGCCTTCACCTTGGAGATCGACATGATTAAGCCCCCGACGACCCTAACCCGTCGCAGCGTATTTCGTGCCGGCGCCGGACTGGCTGTTGCTGCAACGGCAACGCCGTTGCTCACCCCCGCCTCGGCCCAGTCGGAGGGCGCCCGTCAAGCCGGCGCGGAACCCCTAAACGGCGATGGCTTCTATCGCTTCAAGATCGGCGACTTCCAGGCGACCGTGATCTCGGATGGCTATGGGCAGATACCGATCCGGCCGATCCTCGTTATGAACGCCTCTGAAGCTGAACTCGCTCCGGTGTTGAAGGCAAACTTCATGCAGCCGGTGATCCAAGCCACGAACAACATCTTGGCGGTCGACACGGGACGGGAGCGCATCCTTGTCGATTCCGGCTTTGGTGAGAGACTCGGCCCATCCTACGGCAGCTTTCCCGGGCTCGAAGCGAACCTGCGCCGGGCCGGAATCGCGCCCGAGACTATAGATCTGGTCGTGATGTCGCACGGTCATCTGGACCATATCGGCGGCCTTGTGAAGAAATCGGGCGCGCTGGCGTTTCCGAAGGCTCAGTTCGTCTTTGTCGATACGGAGTGGAACTACTGGACCGGCAGCCGTTACGAAAGCGAGGTCAACAGTTCGCCGATGCCCGACCAGTTCAAGAAGGGTACGATTGGGGCAGCTCGAGATAACTTGCCACCGGTCGCCAACCGAACCCGGTTCGTGAAGCAGGGCGGCGAAATCGCGAGCGGCGTGAACTATATTGCGGCGCCGGGACATTCGCCGTCCCATGCCGCAATCCTGTTCACCTCGGGCAAGGAGCAGTTCATGCATATGGGTGACATCGCCCATAACCCGGTGACGAGTTTGCAGCACCCCGACTGGACGCCCGTCTTCGACTACGACCCCGCGCAAGCGATCAAGTCGCGCAAGGCCATTCTGGACCGCGTCGCGACTGATCAGGTCATGGTGATGGGCTATCATTTTCCATTCCCGGCTATTGGACATGTCGTCCGATACAACACCGCATACCACTGGGAAGCTGCCCAGTGGGCCTGGTAGCGAGCGGCACGCGATGTCTTCCAAGCAAGAGCCCTTTAGAATCGCCGTCCTGGACGACTACCAGCACGTCGCTCTTTCGCTCGCGGACTGGTCGGTGCTGGAAGCGCGGGCGACCGTCACTGTATTTAACGACCATCTCGCGGACTCCGACGCCGTCGTCGAGCGCCTGCAGCCATTCGACATTGTCTGCGTGATGCGCGAGCGCACGCCAATGACGCGCACCATCATCGAGCGCTTGCCCAAGCTCCGCATGATCGCCTCGACGGGGCCCCGGAATGCCTCGATCGATCTCAAGGCTGCAGAAGAGCGGGGCGTGCAGGTCGTTCATACGGGCTACACCTCGGCGCCGACGATCGAACTGACCTGGGCACTTATCCTGGGCAGTGCCCGCGATCTCGTCACCGAGAATACCTCGTTGCGCGGCGGCGGATGGCAGCAGTCGGTCGGTGATGACATGGCCGGGCGGACGCTCGGTGTCCTGGGTCTCGGCAATGTCGGCGGTGCGGTGGCACGGATTGGCAACGCCTTCGGGATGAAGGTGATCGCGTGGAGCCAGAATCTCACGACCGAGCGCGCGGCTGAAGTGGGCGCCACACTCGTCTCGAGGGACGAGCTGTTCCAAAAGGCGGATGTCGTCTCCGTCCATCTGGTGCTCAGTGGAAGGACGCGCGGCCTCGTCGGTGCGGCGGAACTAGCGCTCATGAAGCCAACGGCGCGCCTGATAAATACCTCGCGTGGACCGATCGTCGTCGAGGCCGATCTCGTTGCGGCGCTTAAAGACAAAAAGATCGCCGGCGCAGCCATCGATGTCTTCGACCTGGAGCCGTTGCCGCTCGACCATCCGTTCCGCGCGCTGCCGAACCTGCTGGCAACGCCGCATATCGGCTACGTCTCACGCGGGCTGTACGAGCGCTTCTACCAGGATACGGTCGCGAACATCTGCCGTTGGCTCGACGGCTAAGCAGCCGCTCGACATCTACTGAACAGGTCCGTCACTTTATGGAGGATGGCGATGCGTGCGATCGAGGCGAAAACCTTCTCGGGCTATGGCGGGCTGCGGCAGAGCGAATTGCCCAAGCCGCAACCCGCAAGGGGCAGGGTGCTGGTTCGCGTCACAGCCGCCGGCGTCACGCCGCTCGAATACACGGTCCTGTCGGGAGGACATCCCCGGGCCAAGGCGCCGCTGGTGCTCGGCAACGAGGGCGCGGGTGTCATCGAGGATGCCGGCGACTCCGGTCTCGCGGTGGGAAGCCGCGTGATGTTCACGGGACCCTACGGCGTCGGTGAGAATGGCGCGTGGCAAGAATGGCTGCTGGTGAGGCCCGAAGATCTGGCGCTCGTGCCCGACGCGATCGACGACGTCGTCGCGGCCAGCCTTCCGGTGGCCTATCTGACGGCGCAGATCACGTTGACGCTGGCCGGATTCAAGCCGGGCATGACGGTGCTGGCTCCGGGGATCGGCGGGTCGGTCGGCAACGCGACCTATCAGCTTGCGCGGGCGCAGGGCGCCGGCAAGGTGATTTCGACCGCCGGCAGCGCGGTGAAAGCCGCCAGGGCGCGCGAGCTTGGCTTCGAAGACGTGATTGATCTCTCCACGGAAGGTCTCGCCGAGGGCGCTCGCCGGATAACGGCCGGCAGCGGCGTCGATATCGTCATCGAGAGCATCGGCGGGACCGTGACCAGCGAGGCTTTGAGCAGCCTCGGTCTCGGCGGTGTTCTGATCACGTTGGGCTATTCCGCCGGGCGCAAAACCACCATCGATGTGACAGACCTGATCTGGAAACGGGCGCGGATGGCCGGCTTCTCTCTGTTCGCCCAATCGCCGACCGCGATCGCCACTGCGTGGCGGGACATCATCCCGCTGATCGTCAGCGGATCGGTCAAGCCGATCGTCGAGCGGGTCTATCACCTCGGCGAGGCCGGCGAAGCCTTGCGCCATCTGATTGAGGAACGACCGTTTGGCAAAGTCGTCCTCGCGGGGTGATCACCACTTCGGCGCGATCAAATTTTTGCGCGGAAAAGTCACGGCTTGCTAAGCTTTAGGGTGCGGAGGCAGCCATACGCATCGCACGTTGCGATCTTCGTGGACGACAGGCGCGGTCGATCGGCGAGGCGCCGCTCAACTTGCCGGAGGCGCTCAGATGGTGAGGTTGGTGCAGTACTGAGCATCGAACAGGAAGCGGCCTCCGCTAGTCGTTCGACGTCGCTACGCTCGGCCATCAGCGCGAGCATCGGGAACGGGGCGCGCTGAGGCTGAACGTATGCGGCGGGCCTAGGCCGCCTTGTGCGCTTCCTTGCGTTCAGCAAACGCAAGCAGATCGGCGCTCACCTCGTCCTTGTGTGTCGTGCACAGGCCGTGCGGGGCGCCCTTGTAAACCTTCAGGGTCGCGCCCTTGATGAGCTTGGACTGGAGCTGGCCGGCGTCGGCGAACGGCACGATCTGGTCGTCGTCGCCCTGAATGATGAGCGTCGGTACGTCGAACTTCTTCAGGTCCTCGGTTTGATCCGTCTCGGAGAACGCCTTGATGCAGAAGTATGCGGCAGGGAAGCCCGCCCTCATTCCTTGCAACCAGAATGATTCGCGCACCCCTTCCGAGACCTTCGCGCCGGGTCGGTTGTAACCGTAGAATGCAAGGCTGAGATCCTTCCAGAACTGCGAACGGTCGGCGGCAACGCTGGCGCGTAGCCCATCGAACACCGTGATCGGCAGGCCACCCGGATTGGCGGGCGTCTTCAGCATCAGCGGCGGTACGGAGGCGATCAGGACTGCCTTGGCCACGCGCTTCGTGCCGTGGCGAGCGATATAGCGGGCAACTTCGCCACCGCCCGTGGAGTGACCGACATGGACGGCGCTCTTGAGATCGAGCTTTTGGACGAGTTCAGTGAGGTCGTCGGCGTAGTGGTCCATGTCGTTGCCGGTCCACGGCTGGCTCGAACGCCCGTGGCCGCGGCGGTCATGCGCAATGCAGCGATATCCGTGCGAAGCAAGATAGAACATCTGGTCTTCGAAGGCGTCCGCGGAGAGCGGCCAGCCGTGGCTGAAAACCACCGGCTGCCCGGTGCCCCAATCTTTGTAGTAAATCTGCGTGCCGTCTTTGGTTGTGAAGCTACCCATGTTTCGGTTTCCTTTCGTTGGGTCGGAATGGGTCGAGGCGTTCGCCTGCTCGGAAGTTGCAACCATCGTCGCTGCCGGCAGGCTTGCGGCAACGGCAATACCAGCGCTGCCGATCAGAAACCGGCGGCGCGACGGGGAAGCGACCATCGGTGACGCAATGACTGAATCTTTGAGTGCGGCGCGCTTGATGGTTGACATCGTAAATCTCCCTCGAAACAAAACGGTCAGGCGACGATCTGGAGCAGACACTTGCTTTCCGGAATATGTAGATTGGCAACGTTGGCTGACTCGTCAGAAACTCCGGGGCTTCGTCAGAGACAGCGATAAACCATCGTCCCCAAGATCCGGTGTAGGGAGGTGAATGCGTCGGCCCACGACTCGCGGTCTTCGATGCGGGCTGGCACGCGTCTCGCGCTGAACGTGTACCTGCAGAGAATTCAGACCTCGGATTAGATCTGGAAGGGTTCCGGGATCTGTTTGAAGCACAGGTCGCACACTTGCCCGGCGAAGCCGGATGCGGTGGGATATGCGCTAGGATCGGGACACAGACGCAGGCTCATGCGGCCCCTAAAGGAAGGGACGCATCGAAATCAACTCCAGCGGCCGGCGAGCATACCCTCCGGCCATTCTCGTTAAGCAGGAAAACTGCCCAGCTCGCGGGTCCAAGAAAGACGGCGATAGTTGGGCCGCTATCGGCTTCTCCTTAAAGGCGTGTAAACGCAACAACGTCGAGCGAATTGACTAGCCTGCATGGGTTACTGAAAGCCATTAGGCGAAATCCTGGCGGGAGGAGAGCCCCGTAAGGGAGCGAGCGATTCGCGCGCGACGGATGAAAGTCTTGTCGGTGTCCGGAAGTCTCAAACCATCTTGCGTATTCGCCACTGCGTTGGTGTAGCGCTGGTCTCTCTCTTGAATGCAACACCCAAGGAGCTCTGGTTGGCATAGCCTAGGATGATCGCGATCTGGGTCAGATTCAGGTTGGCATCATGGAGCAGGGCCTTTGCCCGGTCGATCCGCTGACGGCGCACCCATGCATGGGGGGTTATACCCAACGACTGCTTGAATGCCGTTGAGAAATGGCCTGTCGACAGCTCTACACTCGCCGCCACTTCCTGCAGCGAGATATCCTCTCCTAAGCCGCTCATCATGTAATCACACGCGCGGCGGAGACGTGACGGCGGGAGCCCCCCGCGCCGGATCTCCTTCAGCGGGGGAGTGACGGTCGAGAGATTGCGGATGAGATGCATGGCCAAGAGCGTGGCCGCCGTTTCCGTGTAGAGAATGCCTTGCGGCGCACCGTTGGAGCACTCGTCATAGATCACGCGAGCCAGTTGCCAACTCAACGTATCCCTGTAGTCCCACGTTTCGCTAATGCCAAAGTTCACAGGACCTTCAAAGCCTGCGGCACCCAAAAGAAAGTCCCGCTCCAATTCCACTGACAAATTTCGAAATTCGCGAGCCTCTTTCACTCGAAACGCGACGAGAGTGCCTGGCGGAAGAATGTACGCATAGCTCGGCCTGTTTTCGTCGTACCAGATCTTACCGCCCGATCGTGCCTCCGCGTTGATGCAGCCCGAATTCCACGAGAAATGCAGCTCAACCGCCCTGGCCATCACGTCCGCTTCGCCAACCAATGATTGGATTTCGTGCGCTGTAGCGCTGCCACCTGCCCAAGCAACCTGCCGGGACTGATTTACCATTCCATCGAGCGTTGAATGAATGGTTCCCCGGTGCCCATGATGGCCGATCATTGCCGGCGAGGCCCTAAGCACCGTGGGTGCACTTCGAACGAATACTCCGTCGCGGCTCATGCTGGTTTTCCAAGTAGGGCCTTAGCGCCGCGTGCCTCAGCGACGGCCGCTATTTGAACCCACTTCCACCAGATCGACGGGCAGGGTGCCTTGGTAGATCTTAGGGCACATCGTTGAGCCTTTCTCCAAATCGTTCGCGCCGACGAGAAGCGCCGTGCGCGACGAACGCTCCCCGGCTGCCACCCCTACTGTATGCGACGGCTCGCCCTGTTCGGGTTGGAGGACGCGTGCCTTGAGGGTCTCCGACCCATCGTGCTCGGCGTCCGAGCCGCCGAGCTCGGCGTCTCGTGAATCTGCTGTTTTCCAAAATAGGCATCGACAAACCGAAACCAACGAGAATTTGGAAAATAGCCATACGACAAATTCAAAACGCCGTGAGCCGTCCTAGAGGCCGACCACCCATTCGGTTCGCGAGCCTGCCACGATTGCCCGACGGGCAAATCACTCATTTGGCTGTCTAGCCCCCTTTGCAAAAATATTCCTGTTTCGTTCTCACGCAAATCACTTCACTAATATCGCCATCCCGTCCCACACAGAGGGGCGTTTCGCGATCGTCACGGACGTAGGCGGCGGGATGCGGTGGACGCGGCAGCGTCAGGCGCGCGAATAGCGCGCGGACGAATGATGCTGATGCGGACGGCGAAGTCGTGTGGTCCTGACGCCCCGACGCTGGTGTCAAGTTCTTGAGAAGCAAGCTTCTCAGGGGCGACGGTGGCAAGAAAGCCCGGTCGCCGGGGAGAGCACGAAGTAGCGGTTAAAACCATTGCGCGGGGAATGCCGGGTGATTCCGGTGTGACCGTGGTGACTAACGCGCGTGTTTACTACACTACACGCGCGGCTGCGGGCGCATCGGCGCCCGGCATTCCCTGCGCCCTCTGATCTCCGAGGGCGGGAAGTTCTTGCAAACCTCGCGCGAAACACGCGGCGAGATCGCGAAGCCATATCCAACGATCATGGGTCGGGTCGAAGACCGGCGCTGCAAGATCGGTGGGCACTCGGGTGGCGGCCGCAGATGGACCAAGATGCGCCAGTCTCTCGCTCGTTCAGTCGGCCGCAAGCATCAAATCGCACCCATCCTTGTCGGACTTCATCGCCATGACGTCCGGGTTCAAGTTTTCGGTACGCACAAGGGATGGGTCCGCGGGGTTTCCGCTTTGCCTGCTTTCGTGTAGCATTGTCGCATGAACGACGCCGAGACTTTGTTTGTGGCCCTGCGTCAGTCGGCCGACGACGACGTGGTGGACATGCTCGAGCGCATGGTGCGGGATGCCCCGGATCATGCCTTGAACAAGATGAACGCGCTTGATCTCGCGGCTAGCGAAGGCCTCGACGAGGAGCGGGTCATCGCGGCGCTGCTGAATGCGGTGGGGCTCGGCATTTTCGAGATGACATGGAATGTCATGTGCCCAAGTTGCGCCGGTGTTCTTTCCGCCAATAAAAGCCTGAAGACCCTGGATCGGGCGCAGTATAGTTGCGCTTTCTGCGCTGCGGGTTATGACACGACGCTCGACAATTTGGTCGAGGTGACCTTCACGGTAAGCCCGCGCGTGCGGAAGATCGCGGCCCACAGTCCCGACGAATTGTCCGCGGCCGAATATTATCGCCAGATCTTCTGGAGTTCGGCCATCGATCTTCCAGCCGATCTGGAGAAGCTGCTGCGCGAGGTCACGCTCGAAATGGTTGACTTGCCGCCAGGAGAAAGGGCCATCCTTTCATTACAATTGCCGAAGGGCACGTTGATCGTGTTCGATCCCGTGACGCATACGGCCCAGTTCCTTGATGTCGGCGGCGAGGAGGCGAGCGATCGCCAGAACCTGTCCGTGATTTTCAACAAGGTCGATGTTCCCGTCGACACCGTTGCCTTGCGCCCCGGGCCACTGCGCCTGGCTTTGGAAAACCGCACCGAGAGTCGCGTATTACCGGCGGTGTGGGTGGCGAACCAGGTGCTGGACGACCTCCTGAAGCGACGCAAGCCCGTTCTCACTGCAAAGCGTCTCCTCACCAATCAGACCTTTCGCGACATCTACCGGACCGAAACGCTCGCCATCGGCCAGCGCCTCAAGATCTTGAGCCTGACTTTCCTGTTCAGTGATCTCAAGGACTCCACTGCGCTCTATGAGCGCGTCGGTGACCTCGTCGCCTTCGATCTCGTCAACGAGCATTTCAGGCTGCTGCAGGAGATTATCGCGTCCGAAAGGGGGGCCGTCGTGAAGACCGTTGGCGATGCCGTGATGGCGACCTTCGAGACACCTGACCGCGCCATCGCCGCTGCGATCCGTATGCGCGAGGCGATGAGCGATCTCGGCGCCGAGCGTCAGCATCAGAGCCTGCACCTGAAGATGGGCATCCATGAAGGATCATGCCTCGCGGTCACACTCAATGGCCAGCAGGACTATTTTGGCCAGACTGTGAACGTCGCGTCGCGCGTCCAGGGCCTTGCTGACTCACGCTCGATCGTGGTGACGGAATCGGTGGTGGAGAATGTGCATGCCCGGGCCCTGCTTGAGACCAACGGGCTAACGCCAACGCTCAGACACGTGGCGCTGAGCGGCATCGCGGATAAGGTGTTGGTCTACGATATCTCTTGAGCCACATATGATTGCGCTGTCCACAATACCGCGGCGGATGCTGGGCCGGACCGGACTTTCGGTCTCGGCTCTCGGGTTCGGCACCGCGCCGCTTGGCGATCTCTTCGCGCGGCTGGACGACGCCGCTGCCATCGCCGCGGTCGAGCGCGCATTCGAGCTCGGCATCAACCTGCTCGACACGTCTCCTCTTTACGGCCGCGGCCTCGCCGAACATCGCTGCGGGACGGCGATCCGGCGCGTGCCGCGACAGGACATCGTGGTCTGCACCAAGGTCGGTCGCTGGATGGATCCGTTTCACGCGCCCAGCGACGCTTCCGGCTTTGTCGGCGGGCAGCCGCACCGCGCGGTGGTCGACTATTCGTATGACGGCACCATGCGTTCGGTGGAGCAGTCGCTGTTGCGGCTTGGCACCGACCGGCTCGACCTGCTGTTGATCCACGACGTCGATGTCTGGACCCATGGCCTGGAGGCGATCGAGGACCGGTTTCGCGAAGCGATGACTGGGGCCTATGTCGCGCTCGACCGGCTTCGCGCAGAGGGCGTGGTCGCGGGCATCGGGATCGGCGTCAACGAGGCCGAGATGTGCGTGCGTTTCGCGCAAGCCGGATCGTTCGACACCATGCTGCTCGCCGGGCGCTATTCGCTGCTGGAGCAGCCGGCGCTGGCGCACTTCCTGCCGCTGGCCGAGAGGCAGGGCATCGGTGTGTTGCTCGGCGGCGTTTTCAATTCGGGCATTCTGGCAACCGGCGCAGTTCCCGGCGCCAAATACAACTATAGGGACGCGCCACCTCACATCCTGGCAAAGGTTAAAGAGATCGAACGCGTCTGTGCAGCCCATGGCGTCGCCTTGCCAACCGCGGCGCTGCATTTTGCCCTCGGCCATCCGGCTGTCGTCAGCGTCGTGCTCGGAGCGCAACATCCGCAGGAGGTCGAGCGCAACGTGGCTGCACTCGCAAGCCAAGTGCCGTCAGCGCTTTGGAGCGATCTGAAGGCGCAGCACCTGCTCGACGCGGATGCGCCGGTTCCGTCATCGGTCACCGGCTGATGCGGATCGATGCGCATCATCATGTGTGGACTCTTGCTCGCGGCGATTACGGCTGGCTGACGCCCGACCTGGCGCCGATCTATCGCGACTTTTCCCTCGCGGACCTCGCGCCGCATCTCTCCGCAAGCCGCATCGAGGGAACGATCCTGGTGCAGGCCGCGCCGACCGAGGCCGAGACAATGTTTCTGCTCGACATTGCTGACAACGCAGAAGTCGTGCGCGGCGTGGTCGGCTGGACGGATTTCGACGCAGCCGACGCCGTGGCGCGTATCGATGCGCTGGCCGCGCGGAAGCTACTGGTGGGGCTGCGGCCAATGGTGCAGGACATCGCCGATGATGATTGGCTGCTTGGTCCGGGATTGGCGCCGCTGCTGACAGCGATGGCGAGAGGCGGCCTGGTATTTGACGCGCTGGTGCTGCCGCGGCATTTGCCGCGACTCCTGCAAGTGATCGGCCGCCATCCCGATCTGCAATTCGTGCTCGATCATTGCGGCAAGCCGCAGCTTGCGACCGGCGAGATTGCGACATGGCAACGCGATGTCGCGCTGCTTGCTGAGCACCCCAACATCGTCTGCAAACTGTCGGGACTGGTGACGGAGGCTGCACCGGACTGGCAGATCGCGGATCTGCGCCGGGCGGTGGATCATGTCCTTGCGTGCTTCGGGCCACAACGCATGCTGTGGGGAAGCGACTGGCCGGTGGTCAATCTGGCGGGAGGTTATGCAAAATGGTTCGCTGCCACGGAAACCTTGCTGGCTGATCTGTCGCAGCACGAAAAGGCAGACATCTTCGGCGGCAACGCGGCGCGAATCTATCTCTCACGCCGGGGACGACGGAGATCTTGAAGACGATTGACGCCCTACTTGCCCGCGCCCGTGGTCAAACCGCTGACGATGTAGCGTTCCAGGAAGACTCCAACAATCACGAGCGGAGCGATCGCAGCAGTCGAAAGCGCCGCCATCGACCACCAGTTGATGCCTTGCGAGCCGGTTTGGCTGGCTACCATGACGGGCAGGGTTTTGGCATCCGTGCTCGTCAGCAGTGCCGCGAAGAAATATTCGTTCCAGCACAATACAACCGAGAGGATGAAGGCGGCCGCCATTCCGGGAACCGCGAGCGGCAAGATGATACGAAAGAAGGCGCCCCAAACCGACAGGCCGTCGACGAAGGCGGCCTCATCGAGTTCGACCGGGATCGAGTTGAATTGATCGCGCATGATCCAGATCACGATCGGAAGCACGGTCAAAGTGTAGAGCAGGATCAGGCCCAATCGCGTGTCGAGCAGCGACAGCGCCTTGTAGAGAACCAGGAACGGCAAGGCCAGCACGACCGGCGGCAGGATCAACTGCGACATGAAGAAGAACAGGATATCGTCGTTGCGCATCCATGCGAATTTGTACCGGAAGCGGCTCAATCCGTAGGCAGCCAGCGATCCGAGCACGAGCGCCAGGATGGATGCGCCGACCGAGGTAATAATGCTGTTCCCGAACCGGCTCATGAACTCGGCGCGGGCGGTGGAGGTTCCGAAAATCGAATCCGGCGACAGCCCGAGCGAGCGCCAGCCTTTCCAATCCGGCTGGAAGTCGAGCCAGGGAATGAGGTGACCTTGCGTCACGTCGAGTGCCGACTTGAACGAGGTCGTGACCGTCCAATAGATCGGAAACAGGCAGACGAACGCCCAGAACAGCAACGCGCTGTAGATCAGCACACGGCTCAAGATCCGGGTGGCCCGGGACTTCGCGTGAGACTTGCGGACTGGCGGTGCCGCCGAGGTGAAAATGGCCAATCGAGCAACTCCCTTCAGAAACCGGTTTCGGCTTGCGGGCTCACGAAACTCTCTGCGTCCAGCGACTGGACAGGCGCAGCAACACCGTCAGGAAGACGATGATCATGAGAAGATAGAACATGGCGAGCCCGGTGCCGTACCCGACATTCGATCGATCGCGGTACACGCGGTAAATGAAGCTCGACACCGTGTCGGTGGCGCCGCCTGGTCCTCCCGCCGTCACGTTGATCACGATGTCAGCGAGCTTCAATTTGAAAATGATCCTGATGATGAGCACGGTGACGCTCACCGGCAGCATCAGGGGGAACGTTACATGCCAGAACGACTGCCACGCACCCGCGCCATCGACCTTGGCGGCTTCCATCACCTCCTTGGGCATCGCCTGCAGGCCGGCGAGCAACATGATCATGATGAAGGGGATGGAAACCCAGGCATCCATCGCCTCGATGCTGAAGCGCGCGATCCAGGGGAAGGCGAAGAACGCCGGATTTTCCCATCCGAGATCGCGGGCCAGCGTGGCCGCCGGACCAAAGCGATACTCCATCAGCGACTTGCCGATCATCCAGCTCACGGCCACGGGACTGAGCATCAAAGGCAGCAGGAAAACGACGCGAAAGAATTTTCGCCCGCGTATCTCGGCGTTCAGCAACAGAGCCAGCCCAAACGCGATCGCATACTCGCCAAGCACGGCCACCGCGTAGAAGACCATGTTGCCAAGCGCGTTCCAGTAGTAATTATCGTGAAACAATCCGATGAGATTGTTGAGGCCGTTGAAATGCGGGCCTTCGAACGAGCTGAGATTCCAGTCCAGCGAAGCAATGTAGATCCCGAACAGCGTCGGAAAAATAACCACCGCAACGGTGAACAACACGGCCGGCAGCAGGAACAGCGCGCGCAAACCGCGTTCGCCGCGGACCACGACTTGCCCGACACCGAGCGCAATGGCCCAGACGAGATAGGCGTAGAGGATCGGGCGCCAATCGGCGAACCCCGCAGTGATCGATCCGGTCGTGTGCAGAATCTGGATCAGCAGCAGGAGCAGGAATGCAAGCGAGGCTAGGACAATGAGCGCGCGTCCTGCGTTCTTCCGGCTGACAGGGAGCCGCCGCGATGCGAGCTTGTGGTGCGGCTCATCCGCCACCGGTGATGAATTCTGCATCAACATCGCACTCTGCCGGTTTGGATTTTGATCCGGATGCCCCGGGAAAATTTCGGCTGGTGCCGCGAGCGGCGCCAGCCGAAGGCCGATGAAATGTGGCGTGGGAAACTACGCCATGCCGAGCGATGCCTTGTAGAGCGCGATCTGCTTCTCGCGACCGATCTGGTCGGTCAGCTTTTCCCAGGCGGCTGCGATCGCGTTGGCGCCGGTCTGCGCGTCGGCACGGCCGGCGAAGATCTTGGTCAGTTCGTCCTCCGCGATGCTGTAGTACTGGAAAATACCGGGAATGCGCGGCTCGACCGCACGGTTCGGATGATTATAGGAGCCGAACTGCGAGTTCAGGTACGACGTGATGTATTTCCTGTCGTAGCCCGCCGCCACCCATTCGTCGATGTTGGAATGGCTGGTCCGGTGAACCTGGAAGCCGGACGGATACATCACGGTCCACAGCGACAGATCCTTGCCGCCGACATGGGCTGCCGCACTCCACGCCGCCTTGTGCTTGCGTTCGTCGGAGGCGACCCGCGCCATGACGTAAATGCCCCAACCGAGATAGGCGCAGTTCGGAGCATGGTTTGGACCGCTGGCGAGCTTTTCCCATTTGCCTGTCTTGGAATTATAGACGTCGTCCGATCCGGGCAGGATGTCGAAGCCGACGATGTCGCCGATGACGGAGGTGTCGCTCGCTTTCGCCACTTGGCCGATATCTCCCCACCACGGGATCATCGAGCCGATGCCGGCCAAAAACTGCTGGAAGCCGGTGGTGTTCGGGTCGGCGTTGAGCTGATCGGCCGGCTCGTACGGCAGCGCGTCGATGACGTCCTGAATGGCGCGAACCCAGGCCGGATTGTTGATGCGCGGCTTCATGGTGTCGACATCGAACAGCCAGGCCTTGTCGTCCGGATGCTTCGCATAAGCGGTGGCGCGGCTGCCGAGGAAATAGAAGCCGAACCCACCCCAGGGTTTTGGCGCATCGAGGTAGCCGACCGCATTCTGGCCTTTTATCTTTTTGCCCTTGAGGAACTTGGTCACGGCCTGGACCTGCTGCCAGGTCTTCGGCACGCCCCATTCGCTCTGGTTGCCGGCGTCCTTCCAGGCCTTGGCGAGCCCAGCGTCGGAGAAATAATCGGTCCGGTAGTTGAAGTTGTGGCAGTCGCCGTCGATGGTGACCCGATACGTCTTGCCGTTCCAGGTACCGACCGGCGGTTTCAGGTATTCCACATAATCGTCGATATCGATCTGCTTCTTGACCCAGTCCGGCATCTCCGACGCCAGGCCCTTGCCGCACACATCGCCTTCGAACGGGGCGCCCATTTCAAGGATGTCGAAGTCGACCGTGCCGGTCGCGATCGCCTGTTGCAGTCGCGGGTTGTAGTCAGCCTGAGCGAGATCGATCCAGGAAATTTTTGCGCCCGTGTAGGCCTCCCACGGTTTCAGGAAACCGCGGAACAGCAAATTGTGCAGGTTCTGGTTGTTCAGCCCCATGAACGAGAGTTCGACGCCCTTGAATTCGCCCTCCTTGACGTTCGCCTTGGTCGGGCCGAGGCAAAGCTCGCCGACCTTCTGCCAATCGGCGTCGGTTGGAGCGCCTTTGCCCACGCCCGGAATCTGCAGGATCTGTGCCCGCAGATTGTTCTGTGCCAGCGCACGCTCGGAAAACGCGCCGAGAGCGCCGGCCGAGCCGAGGGCAGCCGCGCTGGCCGCTCCCTTGAGGACAGTGCGCCGGTTCGGTCGCATTCTCTGATGCTGATCGTACTCTTGCTGTTTCACCACGAACCTCCCTTTGTTTTTTTGATGCTGCGTTTTGGTCGCCTGAGCACCATTATTCTAGCGGATAGAACTTCGGAGGACTCATATGTCCTCCGCTCTTATTGGCGATATCCGGACAGGTGGTGACAGAGGCCTGTTCGAGTATGCAACAGCCTTGATCAATGTCAACGAAACCGCAGGCAGCCTGGTGCCGGGTATCGCGCTCTCGCAGCGAGATATCATTGTCCGTGAGAAGGAGCGCCGCGCTGGACGTGCATGCGGCGGCGCAATATCGGCGCAACCGCCGTTGTTGATCCCGTAACGCTAGGCCGCATCGGGCCCGATCACTCCCTTCTTGAACACGAAGCAGCCGTAGAAGCGCCGTTCACCGGTCTGGATCACGCAATAGGATTTCTTCGCGAGTTCATAGAAGGCAAATCGCTCGATCGAGCCCATCGGCAAAGGGCCGCCCTGCGCAGCGTCGATCTCACGCTGCACCTCGATCTGCACCGGAGGAACCTCGTCGGGCTCGCCGACGATTTGCATTCGCAAAGCGGGCTTGTCGACAAAGGAATCCAGCGGCAGCACTGAAAGGATCGCGCGCGCCGCCCGGCCAGCCGTTACGTTATCGATCCGCAGCAGCCGCCCCAACACGCTCTGACGGGCGACCGCGTCGGCCGGGAAATTCGTGTCACAGATGACGAGGTCGTCGTCATGGCCCATGGCCCGCAACGCGTAAAGGACGTCTGCATTCAACATTGGATCGATCGACTTCAGCATGCTGCGCCTCCCTAATTGACAGCTTCTTTTTTGGCGACTGGCTGTCTGGTCCCACCGTGCAGCCGTCTCCTTTGATATCCATTATAGAACATGGATTGAGCTGGCGGCCAGTCCGCGCATCTCGCTCAGGGAATTCGCAAGACCCTGGCGAGTATTTGGCCCGCGACTGCAGGTCCAGTTGTCTCACATTTGATGGGGCGCGGTTCTATCCACCCGCGCGGATAGTGCTATGTTGTTACCCGCCTGCAAGTGAGTCCAACGGCAATGAAAGAGAAAAAGGAAATCGTCGAAAACTGGCTGCCGCGCTACACCGGCACGCCGCTTGCTGAATTCGGGCAATATGTCCTTCTGACCAATTTCGACAATTACGTCGAATGGTTCGCCACGGTGCACGGCGTCTTGGTCAAGGGCATCGATCGACCGATGCCGAACGCGACCGCCGATGGAATCACGCTGATCAACTTCGGCATGGGAAGCCCGAATGCCGCGACCGTGATGGATCTGCTAAGTGCCATCTCGCCGAAAGCCGTGTTGTTTCTCGGCAAATGCGGTGGCTTGAAACGCAAGAACCAGATCGGCGATCTGATCCTGCCGATTGCGGCCATTCGCGGCGAAGGCACCTCGAACGATTACCTGCCGCCGGAGGTTCCCGCGCTGCCCGCCTTCCAGCTGCAACGGGCGGTGTCGACCATGATCCGCGATCTCGGTCACGACTATTGGACGGGCACGGTGTACACCACCAATCGCCGTGTCTGGGAACATGATGATCGCTTCCGGGAACTGTTGCGTCGGACGCGAAGCATGGCGATCGACATGGAGACCGCAACCATCTTTGCCGCGGGATTTGCCAACCATATTCCGACCGGCGCGCTGCTTCTGGTGTCCGACCAGCCGATGATTCCCGAAGGGGTGAAGACGGAGGCGTCGGATCAGACGGTGACCGCGACCTTTGTCGAACGGCACATCAAAATCGGGATCGAGGCCTTGAAGCTGGTGCGGCGCCACGGCCGCAGCGTCAAGCACTTGCGGTTCGAAGCCGATTTCGATGGAGGGCATGAGCCGTAGAGCGGCGCTGCTGGCCGCGACCGGCCCGATGGGTTTGTCTTGCCGTTGGCCTCACACGGCTATTTCGCAGGCGCCGGCGGACGGCCAGATCGAAAACCCGCAAGGGCACTCTTGAAAATTCACAGTGTTCATCCGGCCCGGCAGGCTTGAAGGTCCGATCCGCCGGGGCAAAGGGGGCAAAATGACTGCTAAAGACTTTCGATCCAACCGGGGCGCCATCGATCTCGCCAATCGGCGCCTTCGGGTCGCGCTCATTCTGAGCGCCCTGATGATCATCATCTATTTCGGTTTCATGGGTCTTTTTGCGTTCGAAAAGCCCTGGCTTGGTACGATCCTGGCGCCTGGGCTTTCCTACTGCATCATTCTCGGACCGGCCGTCATCGTGAGCTCGTTCGTGCTTTGTCTGATCTACGCCCTGTGGGCCAACCGGGTGTACGACCCCGGCGTCAAATCGCTCAACCGCTAGGGGGCGATCATGCCACAAGGAAACAACGCGCTCGCCATCAGCTTCTTCTTTATCTTCATGGCGCTCACGCTCGTCATCACATACTGGGCCGCACGGCGGACCAAATCCACCGAGCATTTCTATGCTGCGGGCGGCGAGATCACGGCCTGGCAAAACGGCTGGGCACTGGCTGGGGATTTTCTAAGCGCGGCCGCACTGCTCGGTATCGCCGGTATCGTTACATCCAACGGCTTCGATGGAATGATATACTCGATCGGATGGCTCGTCGGCTGGCCGATCGTCATGTTCCTGATCGTGGAGCCGCTGCGCAACGTCGGCAGATTCACCTTCGCCGACGTGGTCGCCTATCGCTTGGCGCAACGTCCCGTTCGTATGGCCGCGGCCGTCGGGACTCTCGCGGTGATCCTGTTTTATCTGATCGCACAGATGGTGGCGACAGGATCCCTGATCAAACTGCTGTTCGGCTTGCCGTATGTGTGGTCCGTCATCCTGGTCGGCGCCGTGATGCTGATCTATGTCCTGTTCGGCGGAATGCTCGCGACCACCTGGGTGCAGATCATCAAGGCCGGGCTATTGATGGCGGGCGGCGCATTGCTTGCGTTTCTCGTCCTCTTGCATTTTGAGCTGAACCCGCTCCGGCTTTTCGCGGCGGCAGCGGAAAAATACGGGACAAGAGTTCTGCAACCGGGATCGCGGGTCGTCTCCGGTCAGTGGGACGCGATATCCCTTGGCCTCGGCCTCATGTTCGGCACCGCGGCGATGCCGCACATCCTGATGAGGGTCTATACGGTGCGGGACGTGAAGGAGGCCCGCATGTCGATCCTGCACGCCACCGGCATCATCGGCATCTTTCATCTCTTCGTTTTCATCATCGGGTTCGGAGCCATGGTGCTGGTCGGTCCCGAGGCCGTCGCAAAGGCAGGCGGCGGTGGCAATATGGCAGCGCCGCTTCTGGCACTGGCGGTGGGGGGAAATGCATTCTTCGGTTTCATCTGCGCAGTAGCATTCGCCACCATGCTCGCGGTCGTTGCGGGTCTGACCCTTTCAGGCGTCGCCACCCTCAGTCACGACATCTGGGCCAGCGTGGTGCGAGATGGAAAATGCCCGGAAGCCGAGCAATTGTTGGTCGCCCGAGGTGCGACCGTGCTGATTGCGCTATTCGCCATCGTTCTAGGCGTGCTGTTCGAGGGACAAAACGTAGCCTTCATGGCGGGCCTTGCTTTCTCGATTGCCTGCGCGGCGAACTTTCCCGCGCTCGTGCTTGCGATTTTCTGGCGACGTTTCACGACGCCGGCCGCGGTCGCGAGCATTCTGACTGGCACCATCGTCTCGCTGGTCCTGATCCTGTTGTCTCCGACCGTGCAGGTAGACCTGCTGGGCAAGGTGCTCAAGGAGGTCGAGAACAATTGGTGGTTCGTACCGCTGCGCAATCCTGCGATCATCGCCATGCCGTTGTCGTTCGGCATGGCCATTGTCGTCTCACTCTTCACGTCGGAGGCGGCCGCCGACGACCGCTTCGATGAGATGCGCAACCGGATTCTGTTCGGCGCTCCGCGGGCGAACCTGCCGCAGGCGGCAGAATAATCCGGACCACTTCCCTCCATCCCGATCCAGCAAAGCAGCACGCTCGATGATTCATCACTATCCGAAACTAAAAGTCGCCGCGGCCCACGTCGCCCCGGTGTTTCTCGATACCGGGCGAACGGTCGACAAGGCATGCTCGCTGATCGCCGAGGCCGCCCAGGCGGGAGCGCGGCTGATCGTCTTCCCGGAGGCGTTCGTGCCGGCGTTTCCGATCTGGACCGCGATCGCGGCGCCGATCCTGACCCACGAGCTGTTCAAGTCGCTCGCCTCGTGCGCGATCGAAATCACAGGGCCTGAGATCGCGCGGTTGAAGGATGCCGCGCGCCGCAACGAAATATGCGTCTCGATCGGGTTCAACGAAGGGACGAAAGCGAGCGTCGGCTGCATCTGGAATTCGAACGTGCTGATCGGCGAGGACGGATCGCTGCTCAATCACCATCGCAAGCTGGTTCCGACCTATTATGAGAAATTGGTCTGGTCGAGCGGAGACGGGGCTGGTCTACGCGTCGTCGAGACGTCGATCGGCCGGATCGGCATGCTGATTTGCGGCGAAAACACCAATCCTCTCGCCCGCTACAGCTTGATGGCACAAGGCGAGCAGATTCATATCTCCACCTATCCGCCGATCTGGCCGACCCGACCCTCCAGGGAAGCGGGAGGTTACGACATCGAGCAGGCGATTCGGATCCGGGCGGGTGCCCACTCGTTCGAGGCCAAGGCCTTCAATATCGTGGCCTCGGCATGCGTGGACGATACCATGCGGGCGAGGCTGGAGGCCGTGCTGGGTGCGTCGGCCCTCGATATCATCGATCATACCCCACGGGCCATCTCGGTCGTGATCGGCCCATCCGGCTTGCCCGTAAGCCCGGTGGTTTCCGGCGAGGAAACGCTGCTTTATTGCGATATCGATCTCGCCGATTGCATCGAGCCCAAGCAATTTCACGACGTAGTAGGTTACTACAATCGCTTCGACATCTTCAAACTCGAGGTCAATCGGGAGGCGAACCGGCCGATCGTCTTCCGCGACGATATCCGAAGCGCGCCGCGGGATCCTTATGCGGACGCGCTTCAAGCCCGGGGCGCCGACCTTTCGGCGCCTTCTGACCCAAAAGTACATCTGCTGGGCGCGTAAATGTATGCTAGATGCTGAGAAGCGAGCGTTCGCTCCCGACCGCCTCTCGGTCGTAGATGAGCTTTTAAAGTTGGGGGTAAATGAGCCTTTCCGGCTTCGATTGGAGCGATCTGGTCTTCTTCCTCGAGCTCGCGCGGCAGGGACGGCTCGTTCCGGCCGCCAGGAAACTCCGCGCCGATCACACCACGGTTAGCCGCCGCGTCGCCGAGCTGGAAAGAAGCCTAAACTGCAAACTGTTCGACCGCGGCGCGGACGGATTTGCATTGACCGATGCCGGTCAAAAACTCTTCAACTACGCCGAGATCATCGAGAGCAATGCTCTGCTGATCGCGGAGAATGTGGCGGGGTTGGCGGGCGTGCCCAGCGGCAACGTTCGTGTCGCCACGATGGAAGGCATCGGCAGCTTCTATCTCGCGCCGCGTATGCCGAGGCTGCGCAAAGAGTTTCCGGAAATCTGCGTCGAGCTGGTGACGGAGCGCCACATCATAAACCTCACCAAGCGAGAGGCCGATATCTCGCTAAGCTTCGCGCCAATGAAAGGCCCGCGGCTGATTTCCGAAACGATCGGGACGTTTCAGCTACGGCTTTATGCCGCGCCCTGCTATCTCGAACGAAGCGGCACACCAACCTCAATCCAAGATCTCGATCAGCATGATTTCGTCGACTACGTTGACGATCTTGTCGCCATCTCCGAGGTGAGATGGCTGCATGATGTGCTCAAGCCGAGCCGGGTGGTGTTTCAAAGCTCCAGCATGATAGCCCAGCACAACGCCGCCGCGGCCGGACTGGGCCTTGTCCTGTTGCCGTCGTTCAGTGCGGCCGATGACGTCAGGCTCGTTCCCGTGCTGGCGTCCGAGGCCGCCGTCTCGCGATCGATCTGGCTCACCGTGCACGAGGACCACCAATACCTCAGCCGAATTAGGACGGTAAAAAGCTTTCTCAAGAAAATCGTCAGCGAAGACCAGCCGTTTCTCAACGGTCTCACCCATCCGCCTTCCCGAAAGTAAAGAGCAAACTTTGGCGCTGCGTGCCTCTGCGCTGGGCAAACGCCAAACCATTAGCTGGCCTTATAGCTCGCATTTCCACTTCCGATTTTACAAGTCGAAATCTCCGCCGCTACGCTTTGACATCAACACGTCGCGACCACGCGCCGGTTGGACGCGGGCCAGTCCATCAACAGGCAACGGAGATAGTTATGTTGGATGATGACAATACTAATGATAACGCGTCTTCTGCAAAGAGACCGGTGAAGCGAAAAGACTTGTCACGGCGCGCCGTGCTCAAGGCCGGCGCCGCGGTGGCGGGCGCCGCGATTGGCTCCGACGCGATCCGCGGCTTTCCGACGATCTGGGCGCAGGAGATCAAGGACATCGAATTGCGGCATGTCGGGGTGTCCTATTCGGTGGTGAAAGCGATCGGAGACCAGGCGGCGAAAGATCTCGGTTTTAAAGTGACGATGCAGAATCTGGATACGTCAGCCGCCATCAACCGCTTCATCAGCCAGCCGGATTCGGTTGACATCGCCGACCTCGAAGGCTGGCAGGCAAAACTCGCGGCGAAGCGGTCGGTGATCCAGGGCATCGAAGTCAAGAAGATCAAGGAATTCGATAACATCCTGCCGATTTTCACCAAGGGCGAGATCGACGGCCACAAGATTCCGCGCCAGGGCATTTCGCCCTATGAGGCGATGTATATCGAAAAGCCCAATTCCACCGAACTACATGACGGCGTCACCGAATGGGCGACGTTCCTGCCGCAGGTCTACAACGCGGACTCGATCGGCTATCGCCCCGATCTGGTCGGCCATGAAGTCACCGAGTGGAAGGATCTGATCGATCCGAAATTCAAGGGCAAGGCCGCGATCCTCGACGTCCCGGCGATCGGCATCATGGACGCCGCGTTATGCTTCGAAAGCGCTGGCCTCATTAAATACGCCAACAAAGGCAACATGACCAAAGAGGAGATCGACTTCACCTGCAACAAATTGATCCAGCTGAAGAAGGACGGTCAGTTCCGCGCCACCTGGACGACGTTCGACCAATCGGTGCAGTTGATGGCGGCCGGTGAAGTCGTGATCCAGTCGATGTGGTCGCCGGCGGTTGCGGCCGTCCGCGTCAAGGAAATCCCTTGCGTCTATGCGCCGGTCAACATCAAGAACGGCAAGGAAGGCTACCGCGGCTGGTGCAACGGCATGGGCCTGATGAAGCATCTGTCGGGCAAGAAGCTCGATGCGGCCTACGAATATCTCAACTGGTATCTGTCGGGCTGGCAGGGCGGCTTCGTCGGTCGCTACGGCTATTACAGCCCGGTGCCTTCGACGGCGAAGAAATTCCTCACCGCCGCAGAGTGGGACTTCTGGTACGACGGCAAGCCGGCACCCGAAATCATCAACGATCCCTACGGCGTGCCGATGGAAAAGGCCGGCACCAAGCGGGACGGCGGTTCGTTCCTCGAGCGGGTCAAGAACATCTCGTGCTGGAACACGCTGATGGACGAGGCCGCCTACATGAACAAGCGCTGGAACGATTTCAAGGTCGCTTGATCTGACAGCACAAGCTGCCGGTGCGGCGCGCGCATCGGCAGCTCCTTCTCGCAAAGAAGTTTTAGGCGGACTTGAGTTAGGCCATACCGGATGTTGCGGCGAAATCTAACTGCATGGCTGTACGTGGCCCCGCTGATGCTGGTCCTCGTGCCGTTCTTTTTGCTGCCGATCCTGGTGGTGCTCGCGGCAAGTTTTTTTGAGACCGATGGCTTCGGCGGATTATTGCCGACGTTCACGCTTGCGAACTATCTCGATGTCCTGACCTCGGCGCAGACCTTTCATCTTTATGTCGCGACCTTGAAGTTCACGGTCTTGACCTGGGTCTTTACGCTGCTGATCGGGTTTCCGGTCGCGTATTTCCTGGTGTTTCATGTCAAGAACCAGTTGCTCGCCATCTCGCTGTTTCTGATCTGCACCGTTCCGTTCTGGACCTCGAATATCATCCGGATGATCTCCTGGATTCCGCTGCTCGGAAAGGAGGGGCTGGTCAACTCGACGCTGCTTGCGACGGGGGTGATCCACCAACCGATCGAGGTGCTGCTCTATTCGAGTCTGGCGGTCGTCATCGCCTATGTCCACCAATTGACGATCTTCATGGTGGTGCCGATCTTCAATTCGCTGGCGCGGATCGACAAGCGGATCGTCGAGGCCGCCCTCGATGCCGGCGCGAGCCGCCTCGACGTCATGCGCTACATCGTCATTCCCTTGTCGAAAAGCGGCATCGCGTTGGGGTCGATTTTTGTCATTTCGATCGTGATGGGCGACTTTTTCGTCGTCAAGGTGATGTCCGGCGGCAGTTCGGCGTCCGTCGTCAGCGCGTTCTATGAAAACGTCGGGGTGCTACAATATCCGCTCGCGGCGGCCAGTGCGGTGGTGCTGACATTGATCCTGACGGTCGTGATCTCCGCCATCCTTCGCGCGGTCGATCTGCGCCGGGAAATCGCCCAATGACGGTGGCGCTGGAAAGGTACGATGTCTCGATGAGCAAGGCCCGACGCGGCGTAGTGGCGCGAAGCGACCGCAGGCCCTGGACATTCTACGTGCTCGCGGCGGTCTTTACGTTCTACGTCGCGGCCCTGTACGGGCCGATGATCTGCATCTACATCCTGTCGTTTCAGGATATCCGCGGCGGCCTGGTATTTCCGATGAAGGGCCACTCGCTGCACTGGTTCATCGACCTCTTCACGCAAGTGCGCACTGGCGACGTCAAGGGCTCGTTCGATCGCTCGATCAAGCTGGCCGCGCTGGTGACGGTGATCACGCTGGTGTTTTCCTTCATGGCGGGACTGGCGTTCCGGCGAAGGTTTTTCGGCGACACCTTTGTATTCTATCTGATGATCGGCAGCCTGGTGGCGCCGGGTCTCGTGCTCGGCATCGGCGTCGGCCTTCTGTTCCAATGGGTCGGCATCAGCCCGAGCTGGTACACCTCTGCGCTGGGCGCGCAGCTGTCCTGGACATTGCCGTTCGGCGTGCTGGTGATGTTCGCGGTGATGTCGCGCTTCAACAGCGTCTGGGAGGAGGCAGCGCGCGATCTCGGTGCGAGCCGCTGGCAGACCATCCGGCTCGTCGTGATCCCGGTGCTGGCACCCGGTCTCGTCGCCGTCGCGCTGTTCGGCTTCACGCTGTCCTATGACGAGTTCGCCCGCACGCTGCAGACCGCCGGCTCCCTCAACACCCTGCCGCTCGAAATCTGGAGCATGACGCTGAACGTGACCTCGCCCTCGCTCTATGCACTGGGTACGGTGACGACGATCGTTTCGTTCGCCATTATCGGCATCTGCATCGGCGCCATCGTTCTCATCAACAAGCGCCGCGGTGTCCGCGCCGACAATAGTCACTAAGGGAATCCTCCATGCGCGCTGGCAAAGGCGATATCGAACTGGCCGGTCTCTGCAAGAGTTTTGACGGCGCCACCAATGTGGTTGACGGCGTCAACTTGAAGATTCCGGACGGCGCCTATTGCTGCTTCCTCGGCCCCTCCGGCTGCGGCAAGACCACGATCCTGCGCATGATCGCCGGCCACGAAGATCCGACCGCCGGCGAAATCGTCATCGGCGGCGAGAATGTCGTGGGGCTGGCGCCGGTCGAGCGGCGGACGGCGATGATGTTCCAGTCCTACGCGCTGTTTCCGCATCTCTCGGTCCGCGACAACATCGCCTTCGCGCTGCGGGTGCGCGGGCAATCCAAGGCGGAGCGCTACAAGGCCGTCGATCGGATGATGGAGAAGGTGCGGCTGACGGAACTGGCCGATCGTCTGCCGGCAAATCTATCAGGCGGACAACAGCAGCGCGTCGCGCTGGCGCGCGCGGCGATCACCGAACCCCGCGTGCTGCTGCTCGACGAACCCCTTTCCGCGCTCGACGAACAGCTTCGCGTGCAGATGCGGCAGGAATTGCGGCGGATGCAGCGCGATCTCGGCATCACCTTCGTTCACGTCACCCACACCCAGCTCGAGGCGATCGCGCTCGCCGACATCGTCGTCGTGATGGAGAAGGGCAAGATCAAGCAGGCAGGCCCCGCGCGCGAGGTCTATGCCCATCCGCGCGACCGCTATGTCGCGGAATTCCTCGGCGGGCAGAATGTGCTGTCCGGCAAGGTCGAAAAAGTCGGCGAGGATCATCTCGTGATCTCGCAGCCGAACCGCGGTGGAATTCAGGTCGGTGTAAAGCCCAATCCGCGTATCGAGGTGGGCGATCGCATCGATCTCGCGGTTCGGCGCGATGATATCGAACTGATGCGCGCGGATGCGTCCGGCCTTGAAAACGGCGCGACGGCGCTGCCGAGCCGGGTATTGGCGATCGAGTACCAGGGCTCGTTCGTCAAGGTGATGCTCGATACTATCCCGGACGAAGACTTCGTCGCCTACATCCCCGAACGCATATTTTTCCGCGATCCCTTTGATATCGGCGATATCCTGCTCGCCACCTGGTCGGCGGGCCGCGCCCGTGTTCTTGCCTGATGTCAGCCAACCAACCGGAGGTCACCCATGATGATCAGTTTTGCGCTTAACGGCCGGCCCCGGACCGTCGATGTCGAGCCCGCGACATTGGTCGCGGACCTGCTCCGCGAGACCCTGAACCTGACCGGAACGCATGTCGGCTGCGACACCAGCCAGTGCGGGGCCTGCGTCGTCCTGTTCAACGGCGAGGCGGTGAAGAGCTGCACGCTGCTCGCGCCGATGCTGGATGGCGGCACGCTGACGACGATCGAGGGATTAGCCGAATTAGGCGGCTCCAATCGCCTGCATCCGATGCAGGAGGCGTTCCATCAAAATCACGGCCTGCAATGCGGCTTCTGCACGCCCGGCATGGTGATGACGGCGGTGGCGCTGACGGCGAAGAATCCGGCGCCGACGGAGGCCGAAGTCCGCCACGGTCTGGAAGGCAATATCTGCCGCTGCACAGGTTACCAGAACATCGTGGCATCGGTTTTGGCCGGTGCGGCGGCCATGAACGCACCCGCGATCGGAGAATGACCATGTCGAACGTCATCGGGATTGGCGCCGCGCCGCGCCGCAAGGAAGATTTCCGCTTTCTGACCGGTCGCGGCAATTATGTCGCCGACGTCAAGCGCGCCGACATGACATTCGGCGTGTTCATCCGTTCGCAGCACGGCCACGCGGTGATCCGCGGCATCGACAAGAAGCCGGCGCTGGCGCTGCCGGGCGTTGAGGCCGTTTTGACCGGCGAGGACGTCGCGGCCGACGGCCTGGGATCGCTGCCTTGCGGCTGGGGCATCCATGGCTCCGACGGCCTGCCGATGAAGGAGCCGCCGTTCCCGATGCTGGCGCAGGGCAAGGTGCGCTTCGTCGGCGATATGGTCGCCTTCGTCATCGCTGATACGCTGGAGCAGGCGCGCGCCGCCGCTGAGGCGGTCGAGATTGATTACGAGGTGCTGCCGTCGGTGGTCGGCGTGCTCGAAGCCGTTCGCCCGGGCGCGCCGCAATTGTTCGACGATGTGCCGAACAATCTGTGCTGCGACTGGGAGCTCGGCGACAAGGCCGCGGTCGCGGTCGCCTTCCGCAAGGCCGCGCATGTCGCGCGCTTAAGCCTTGTCAACAATCGGCTGATTGGCAATCCAATGGAGCCGCGCGCGGCGATCGCCGAATATAATGCCGGCACCGGTCATTACACGCTGTGGTCCACCAGCCAGTTTCCGCATGTGGTGCGGTTTCTGATGAGCGCGCTGGTGCTGAAGATTCCCGAGCAGAAGATGCGCGTGGTGGCGCCCGATGTCGGCGGCGGCTTTGGCGTCAAGCAATTCCACTATGGCGAGGAAGCCGTCATCACCTGGGCCGCAAAACGCGTCGGCCGTCCCGTGAAATGGGTGGCCGACCGTTCCGAAGGATTTGTCTCCGATCGTCACGGCCGCGATCACGTCACCGAAGCCGAACTTGCGCTCGACGAGAACGGAAAATTCCTGGCGCTGAAGGTCGCAACACTGGCCAATATGGGCGGCTACCTCTCGACCTTCGGTCCCAATATTCCGACCAACCTCTATGGGCCATTGTTGAGCGGCGTCTACACCACGCCCGCGATCTATTGCAACGTCAAGGTGGTCTTCACGAACACCGTGCCGGTCGATGCCTATCGCGGCGCCGGCCGTCCCGAGGCGACCTTCGTGGTCGAACGGCTGGTCGACGTCGCGGCGAAAGAGATGGGGATCGATCGCGTCGAGTTACGCCGGCGCAACATCATCCCGAAGGAAGCCTATCCGTATCAGACGCCGGTGCTGGTCGAATATGATTCCGGCGATCCGATGGGATGCCTTGAAGGCGCGCTCGTTGCGGCCGACGTCGCGGGCTTTGGCGCGCGCAAGGCGGCTTCCGAACGTGACGGCAAATTCCGCGGCCTTGGGTTTTCGACCTATGTCGAGGCCTGCGGCCTGGCGCCGTCGCGCTTTGCCGGCCGTCTCGGCGCCCGCGGCGGACTCTACGAGAGCGCCACCGTTCGTGTGCATCCGACCGGACAGGTGACGGTCCTGATCGGCACCCATAATCACGGGCAGGGGCATGAGACCACCTTCGCGCAGATCGTGTCCGAAAAACTCGGGGTCGCCTTCGACAACGTCGACATCGTGTTCGGCGATACCGACCGCGTACAGTTCGGCATGGGCACCTATGGCTCGCGCTCGCTCGTCGTCGGCGGCGCCGCGCTAGCGAAGGCCAGCGACAAGGTCGTGACAAAAGGCAAGAAGATCGCGGCGCATCTGCTTGAAGCGAGCGAGCAGGACATTCAGTTCGAGGCGGGCGTGTTCTCGGTCGCCGGCACCGACCGCGGCAAGACCTTCCAGGAAATCGCAGGTGCGGCTTATGTTCCGCACAATTATCCGCTGGAGGTGCTGGAGCCCGGGCTCGAGGAGCAGGCCTATTACGATCCGATCAATTTTACCTATCCCGGCGGCTGTCACATCGCCGAGGTCGAGATCGATCCCGAGACCGGCATCGTGACGCTGGAGAAATATACCGCGGTCGACGACGTCGGCACCGTGATCAATCCGATGATCGTCGAAGGCCAGTTGCATGGCGGCATCGTTCAGGGCGTCGGCCAGGCGCTGTTCGAGAACGCCGTCTATGATGACGTCTCGGGGCAGCTGTTGTCGGGTTCGTTCATGGACTACACCATGCCGCGCGCCGATCACTTGCCGAACATGACGATCAAGACCCATTCCACGCGGTGCACCCACACGCCGATGGGCGTGAAGGGCTGCGGCGAGGTCGGCACGATCGGTTCGCCCGCCGCCGTCATCAATGCCGTGGTCGACGCGCTGTCGCATCTTGGCGTTCAGCACGTCGACATGCCGGCGACGCCGAACCGGATCTGGCGCGTTATTCAGAACGCCGTGATGCCGCGCGCCGCGGAATAGGAGGAAACAAAAATGAGATCATTTGCATTTCACCGGCCGGACAGCCTTCATGAAGTCTCGGCATTATTGAGCGCCGTTACCGACAGCATGCCGCTCGCCGGCGGCATGACGCTGTTGCCGACCATCAAGCAGCGGCTCGCTTCTCCGGCCGCGCTGATCGACTTGTCGAAGATCCCGCAATTATCAGGGATTTCGGCGAGTGACGAAATCCTGACCATCGGCGCGATGACCCGCCATGTCGATGTCGCGGAGTCCGAACTGGTGCGCGGCAAGATACCGCTGTTGGCGCATCTCGCCGCCGGCATCGGCGATCCCGCAGTACGCAACCGGGGCACCATCGGCGGCTCGGTCGCCAACAACGATCCGTCCGCCGACTATCCGGCCGCGGTGCTGGCGCTCGATGCGAGTGTCGTCACCGACCGCCGCGAGATTGCGGCCGACGCGTTCTTCCGGGGTCTGTTCGAGACCGCGCTCGAGCCGGGCGAGATCATCACGTCGTTGCGCTTTCCGATTCCGTCTGCCGGCGGCTATGCGAAATTCAAATCGCCGGCGTCGCGCTATGCCGTGGTCGGGGTCTGCGTCGCCAAGAGGGGCGGCAAAGTCCGTGTCGCCGTGACCGGCGCCGGCCCCGGCGTCTTCCGCGTCGCGTCGATGGAAGCCGCGCTCGAGGCGTCCTTCACGCCAAGCGCGGTCGCGGCGATCAAAGTGCCGTCGAAAAACCTGACTTCCGATATCCACGCGGATTCGGAATACCGCGCGCATCTCGTGACCGTGATGGCGAAAAAGGCCGTGGCGGCCGCTCTTTTGAATTTGTGAGGCATGCGGTGAAAGCAGGAAGCGCGCGCGCCGACGGCGCCGTCGACGCGAACGAATTGGCGAGACTCTCGGCCGTCGAGCTGCTGGAGGGTTATCGCAGCAGGCGATTCACGCCGCGTGACGTCATCGAAGACGTCATCGCCGCGCTGGAACTGACCAACGCATCGTGCAACGTGGTCGTGACCGCGACCTATGATTCCGCGCGCGCCGCGGCCGACGAAGCCACCGCGGCGTGGTCGACAGGACGTCCCGAAGGCAAATTGGCTGGCGTCCCGGTGAGCATAAAAGATCTCGTCTATGTCGCCGGCGTGCGCGCGCTCGGCGGCGCCCCCGCCAACAAGGATCTGGTGCCGAGCGTCGATGCGGCCGTGGTGTCGGCACTGAAATCGGCGGGCGCGATCGTCACGTGCAAGACCACCACCTGCGAATCCGGATACAAGCTCACCGCCGACAGTCCGGTGTCCGGCATCACCCGCAATCCCTGGAACACGGATCGGACCAGCGGCGGATCGAGCGGCGGCGCCGCGGCGTCGGTTGCCGCCGGATGCGGTCCGCTCGCGATTGGCACCGATGGCGTCGGCTCGATCCGGGTGCCGTCGTCTTTCTGCGGCGTGGTCGGCATCAAGCCGACATTCGGACTGGTGCCGCGGTCGCCGGGATTTTCACCGCCATCATGGGCCTCGCTGGCGCATACCGGGCCGATCGCGCGCACCGTGGCCGATGCCGCATTGTTGCTGGAAGTGGTCGCCGCCCATGATCTGCGCGATGCCGCGAGCCTGCCGGTGCCGCCGCGCAGTTTTGATGCGATTCCGGGCAAGCTTGACGGCATCACGATCGGAAGCAGTGTCGACTTCGGTTACGCCGCGGTCGCGCCCGATGTGCGCAAGGCTTTCCGCCTGGCGGCCGACACCTTGGGCTCGCTCGGCGCCGATATCGTGCCGGATTGTGTGCAGTTCGCGCCGGATATGCTGGAGCGGATCCTGAAACCGATCGCCTATACCGAGCAGGCGGCAGCCGTGTCAGGCCGCGATACCAGCGCGCTCGCCTCGTCCGACAGCGACTACCGCGACGTTGTTGCCCAAGGCGCGACCTATAGCGGCATCGACTATGTCGAGGCCAATTATCGCCGCAACAGCCTGCGCGCGTCTTTCCTGGAGATTTTCAAGACAGTCGATGCCATCGTCACGCCGACGGTTGCGGTGACGGCATTCCAAGCCGGCGCGCTCGGCGTCGACCGGGTTGATGGCGTCGCCGTCGACCGCCATCTAGGCTGGTCGCCGTTCTCGTGGCCGATAAATCTGACCGGACTGCCGGCCGCGACGATTCCCTGCGGGTTCGATAGCGACGGGCTCCCGATCGGGCTTCAGATTGTCGCGCCTTGGCTCGACGAGGACCTGATTGTGCGCATCGCCGCCGCGTTCGAAGCCGCGCGGCCCTGGGCCCGGTTTCGTCCCCGAATGTCCTGAAGGGCCGGAGACGGCATCGGCCGGCGACAACGGCAGTTCCTTGCCGAGCAGCAATTCGTCATCGAGATTGAGATAATGCGCGAGGTAATCGTGCAGCGCGCCTGCGGCCTTCGATGTTGCCGCCGGCGATTTGTAGAGCAGGAGATCGACCTTGGGCAGCGGCGGCAGCCCTTCGGGAGCGCCGATCTCGCGCATGTTGCGCACCAGCGCGCTTCGGCCGAGCACAGTCACCGCCATGCCGGCAAACGCCGCGGCCTGCAAGCCAGAGACGCTGTGGCTGACGCAGGCGATGCGCCATCTTAGCCGCGCGGCCTCCAGTTGCTCGATCGCATGGTCGCGGAAGATATTGCCCGGCGGCAAAAGCGCGAGCGGGATCGGCTTTTCATTGTGGGCGGTGGATTGCTCGCCGGTCATCCAGACCAGTTGTTCCTGCCTCACCACCTGCCCGCCGGTGAAATCGTTCATGCGGGTCACGAGCGCAATATCGACTTCGCCGCGCTTGACGCATCCGACCAGCGGCGTCGACAGCGAGCAGTTCAACTCGAGCTGGACGCGCGGAAAGGCTTTGCGGAAGATTTTCAGGATCGCCGGCAGCATGAAGGCGGCATAGAGGTCGGGCGTGCCGAGCACGACGTGGCCTTCGATATCCGGCGAGGCGAGCTGCGACAGCAATTCGTCATGAAAACCGAGGATCGAGCGCGCATAGCTCAAGACGGTCTCGCCTTCCGCGGTGAGGAACAGCCGGCGGCCTTCATGGATGAAGATGGCCTTTCCGGTGAGTTCCTCGAGCCGCTGCAGTTGCAGGGTGATCGCCGGTTGGGTGCGGCCGAGCCGCCGCGCGGTCTCGGTGATGCTTCCGGTCTCGACCACCGACATCAGCGAGCGCAGCATCCGAATATCCAGGTTGATGAGGTTCATTGCGTCACTCACGGTCCGGGGTCCTGCATATTCCATGCAATTTTCATGCTGCGATGCCGAACGGGGAAGGCCAGATAGTGCTGATGAAACAGGCTGCGGTGTGCAAGGGCTGCCATGCTGCTCGCAAAAAGGGCGAGGCGCCATCCCGAACATGCGCCGCGTGCTCCAGGACCGCGACAACACGCCACCGGCCGGTATTGGGATCACGATCGCCGAGGTGGTCGCTTTGACAGCGATTTCCGCTTCGGCTTCGCCGAAGCTTTCGCAGCCTCAATCTCCGGCTCGATCGATCCGAGCGTCTCGTAGATTTCCCGAAAGATGGTCTTGAGGCGGGCGACCTCGTCTTCCCTGTAATTCTCCACAGCCACTTCGGCGAAATGCACCGCGATCGGCATCAGCTCTTCCACCAGCGCTCGGCCTTTCGACGTGAGATTGATGGCAACGGTTCGTCCATTGTCTTCCAGCCGACTGCGCGTGACGAGACCCTTGCGCTTCATCTCGCCGATCAGCCGCGACAACGTCGAAATCTCCGTGGTCGTCACGCTGGCAAGGTCGCTCAGCCGCTGATCGCCTTTTTCCCACAGCGCGGCCATCACCCGGTACATCGGTAAGCTTACGCCGAACGGCGCAATGCGCCGCGAAAACAATTCGCCCATCCGCACGCCGACCCGGTTGAGCAGATAGGGAAAGGAATTCGAAAGTCTGTACAAGGCCTTGGGCTCCGACAAGCCGCAACAATTGCGCGCCGACAGTTACCGGAAGGGCGTCCGTCTCACAAGTAAATTGCGGCTAGAACTTTTGATTGACAAATAGTTGCATTTGCAAATATTGTAACTGAAATAATCCGACCGAGAAGCGGGCTTTGCGTTACCGGAGCGAGACATGTCCCTGGATGCCGCCACCGACGACCTTCGCGCGTCGTTCAAGCTTGCGATGCGCCGCTTCCCCGCAGCCGTCACGGTCATCACCTCGGCCGACCAGACCCGTCGCCATGGCATGACGGCGACCGCGGTCACCTCGCTCTCCCTCGACCCGCCGTCGCTCGTGGTCTGCGTCAACCAGGCGAGCCTGCTTCACGACATCATGCTGCTGGCGCGCCGGTTCTGCGTGAACCTGCTGCGCCGGGATCAGGTCGCGTTATCGGCGGCCTTCAGCGGGGCGCTGCCGCCTGAAACACGTTTTGGTCTCGGCGAATGGGCGGTCTCGCCCGAAGGCATCAGTTATCTCGAAACCGCGCAGATCAATATCTTTTGCCGAAAGGCCGCCGCCGTTCCCTACGGCACGCACACAATCTTCATCGGCGAGGCCGAACTCGTGAACGTTCACGATCCCGTCGATCCCCTAATCTATCAGGATGCGACCTACTGCTTTTCCGTGCCAGCCGAAACCAAAGCCGCCTAAGCAGGCCGCCACGGCCGCCTGGAATCTTGGATGACGGAGGAACCGACATGAACGTTGCCGCACAGGTCTTCGAAAAAAATTCTGACCAGCCGTTCGGCAGACGCCCGAGCGTCGGCGATCTCAAGCTCCGGGTTGCCAGTATAAGTTCGCAAATCAAGGCGAGAGCGCACGCCACGGAAAAAAGCGGGCGCGTTCCCGCCGAAAACATCCTCGCGCTGCGGTCGATCGGCTATTTCGACATTGTGAGACCGCGCGCCTTCGGCGGCTACGAGTACGATTTCGATGTCCTGGTCGACCTCAACATCGATCTGGCCAAGGCCTGCGCATCGACCGCCTGGGTCGGCGGATTGCTCGCCGCCCACCAATGGCTGATTGCGAGTTTTCACGAGCAAGCCCAGCGCGATGTCTGGGATTCAAACCCCGACGCGCTGGCCTGCGGATCCTATGCGCCGGCAACCAAAGCGGTTGCCGCCCATGGCGGCTATGTCTTGACCGGCCGCTGGTCCTTCGCCAGCGGCTGCGACAATGCACAATGGTCCCTGTGTGCCGCGCTGCTGCCGTCGCGCAGCGAAGCCGACCGGTTTGTCCCGGCGTTTTTGCTGGTGCCGGCGTCGCACTATCTGATCGAGGACAACTGGAATGTCGTCGGCCTTGCCGGGACCGGCAGCAAGACGCTGCAGTTGAAAGACGTATTTGTGCCCGAACACCGGGTTCTCACCTTTCTTGAAACCACATCCGGCAAAACGCCGGGCGCGCTGCTCTATTCGGACAACCCGGGGTTTTCCATTCCGATGCTGAGCAATATTCCCTCCTGCCTTGCTTCCGTCGCCGTCGGCACCGCGGCCGGCGCGCTGGAGGATTATCTCGAAGCCACCAGCAAGCGCGTCACGCGCGGCGCGGTTGCGGGCAGCAACAACCGGATGGCGGAATTCCCCACGATCCAGTTGCGGGTCGCGGAAGCGGCGGCTTCGACCGATGCCGCGCGCGAAATCCTGCTACGCGATTTGCGCGACCGCGCCGCTACAGTTCGCGCAAGCAGGCCGGTGTCGATCGAGGACCGGATCGTCAGCCGCCGCGGCCAGGCATTTGCGGTTTCGCTGGCCATCCGTGCCAGCGAAGCGCTTAATGCCTCGACCGGCGGGCAGGGGCTGGACCTTTCCAATCCGGTGCAACGGGCATGGCGCGACGCCAACGCCGTCGGCCGTCACATCAGCATGAACTGGGATGCGGTAGGTACCATGTATGGCCAGATGGCGCTGGGCCTCGTGCCGCAAGGACAGTACTGAAACCAAAAAGGAGAATGACAATGCAGGGCAAGATCGCGCTCGAGGAGCACTTCGCCATTCCGGACACGCTGATGGATTCCGCAGGCTTCGCGCCCGAGAGCTATTGGCCCGAGCTGAAGGAGCGCCTGCTCGACATCCAGGAAAAGCGGCTGCGGCAAATGGACGAGCAGGGCGTCGAGATGATGATCCTCTCGCTCAACGCGCCGGCCGTGCAGGCGATACCGGACGCCAAGAAGGCGAATGAAATCGCGGTGCGGGCGAACGATTATCTGGCCGAACAGGTCGCCAGGCGCCCCGAGCGCTTTCAGGCCTTCGCGGCGCTTCCGATGCAGGATCCGGATCTCGCGATCGTCGAACTCGATCGCGCCGTCTCTACGATGGGCTTCAAGGGCGCGCTGGTGAACGGCTTCTCGCAGGTCGGCGAGGCGCGCAATGCCGTCTATTACGATCTGGACCGGTACTGGCCGTTCTGGGAGACGGTCGAACAGCTCGACGTGCCGTTCTATCTGCACCCGCGCAATCCGCTCACTGAAGATTCTCGGATCTATGAAGGCCACGAATGGTTGCTGGGGCCGACCTGGGCGTTCGGCCAGGAAACCGCCGTCCACGCGCTGCGCCTGATGGGCTCCGGCCTGTTCGACAAGTATCCGGGCTTGCGCATTATTCTCGGCCACATGGGGGAGGGGCTGCCCTACAGCATGTGGCGGATCGATCACCGCAACGGCTGGGTGAAGGCGCCGCCGCGCTACAAGGCGAAAAAGAAGATCTGCGAATATTTCAACGCGCATTTCTACCTGACGACGTCGGGCAATTTCCGTACCCAGACGCTGATCGACGCCTTGCTGGAAATCGGCGCCGACCGGATTCTGTTCTCGGCCGATTGGCCGTTCGAGAACATCGATCACGCCGCGCAATGGTTCGACAGCGCAACGATCAGCGAGGCGGATCGCAAGAAGATCGGAAGAGATAACGCGCTCCGGCTGTTCAAGCTCGCGGACAACAGCGCCTCGCAATCCGGCAAGGTCGCCCAAGCCGCAGAATAGTGGCAAGTGACTTCAAAAAGACCAAACGACATCGGGGAGGCTAGGATGACTTTGCAAACGATCGACGTTCACGAGGAACTGGCGGGTGCCAAGGTAGGCGTGTTCCATTGGCGCCTCGGCGCGATGATGGGATTGCTGACGCTGTTCGATGGCTATGACACCTTCAATCCCGCCTATGTCATCCACTATGTCGCCGGACCCTGGGGCCTCAAAGCCGGGCAGGCGGGCCTTCTGATCTCCAGTGGATTGGTCGGTTTCCTGCTCGGCGCGGCGATCCATGGCGTGGCGGCCGACCGGTTCGGGCGTCGCGGGGCACTTTTGGCCGGCTTATGGGTCACAAGCGTTTTCACGCTTCTCACCGCGTGGCTCGCCAACTCGTTTCTGACGTTCTGCGCGCTGCGATTGTTGACGGGACTGGGCCTCGGCGTGCTGTTGCCGCTCGCGACCACCTACATCAACGAACTGGCGCCGCGCCGGGTCGCCAACACGTTTGCCTTATGGGGCGTCGCGTTGGGCTGGGCCGCGGGCGGCACGCTGGCGGGAGTTGTCGGGGTGTTCGCCACGCCGTCATGGGGCTGGCAGAGCCTTTATTGGATCGGCTCGCTCTCCTTCCTGTTGCTGCCGTTCATGCATCTGACGCTGCCGGAGTCGCCAAAGTTCCTGGTGATGGAAGGACGGGTCGCCGAGATCCGGCGAATGCTCGCCAAATTGCGGCCCGAGCGCGCCCATATCTATGCGTCCGCGGCGATTGTCGCTGACAACAACAAGGCGTCGGGAAACCTGATCCTCGAACTATTGCAGCCGCGTTACCGCCGGACCACGATCGCGATCTGGGCCACCGCCTTTCTCAGCCTGTTCTGCATTTTCGGCCTGTCCGGATGGATCCCGACGGTGATGATCGCGCGCGGCGAGACATTCGCGGCCAGTTTCGGATTTGGCGCGCTGATGCAGGTCATGTCCTTTGTCGGCGCCATTGCACTTGGCCATCTCGTCGACCGGTTTGGCCATAACCGCGGCCTGCTCGGCCTGTGGTGGGCGCTCGGCGGATGCGCGGTTCTGACGCTGGTATTCCTGAACGACCATCTCGTGAATGTCACCTGCGTCGCGGCCGCCGGGTTCTTCATCATCGGCGCGCAGTTCGTCCTGAACAATTTCACCGCGGCGGCCTATGAGACCAATGTGCGGGCGACTGCGGTCGGAATGGAATTGGGCGTCGGCCGGGTCGGCGCCATCCTCGGGCCGTTCGTCGCCGGCGCGCTGCAACAGAACTATCAAAGCGCGCTGCCGATGTTCCTCGCGATCGGTCTGGCGGCGCTCGCGGCGGGCGGGATCATCCTGCTTGCCAACCGCCGGGGCGCGGAAGCAAGTACCGGGCGTCTCGCTGAACCGAAGGCTGCGTAGCCGATGCAGAACTTCACGCACGGGGCGGCTCTATATCCGCAAATAAAACTTGGAGATGGAGTCAAGCATGACAACGGAATCGAACAAACTTCTTATGAACAGCTTCACAAACTTCATCAACACGGCGAGCGAGGATTTGGCCACCGCGCTCATCTCCGCAAATGGTACGGAGTTCGAAAACGCCTTTGGCCGCGAGCGAACAGGGCCACCACCGCACACTGCCGTCGTTACTGTCGCGGCCAGAGTCGCTCGTCTGGCGGAGCGATCTCGGTGACGAGATCTCGGATCAAGGCCTTCTTCGGCAAGGGCGCAAGCGCGGTCACGCCTTCCTTCAGTCGGACCGTGCAGGCGTAATCGACCTTACCATCGATCAGCATCATGCATTCCTTGCAGGCGTTGGCGTTGATGCAGGAGAACCGAAACGCAAGCGACGGATCGACCTCGCACCGAAGCGCGCGCAAGCCGTCAAGCACAGACTGGCCATGTTCGAACGTGACCTCGAAGCTTTCGACGCGTGGCGGCTCGCCGAGCGCGCCGCGCTGGATCGCGAGGGTTGCCTTCACGGCGCGGCCCTCCCGGTCGATGGCGCGCTGCGGGCGAGATGGATCTTGCCGCCCGAAAGAGCTACGAACTGATTGACGCACCAGTTGTCATCGAGACCTGGATGATCCTCCCGTTGATGCGCGCCGCGGCTCTCGGTGCGGGCGAGCGCCGGCAAAGCAACCGATTGCGCGACCAGCAGCATGTTGCGCAGGTCCAGCCAGTCGACCAGCACAGGATCGAACGCCGCAGCAGATGAAAACGGGATCTCGCCGATTTCGGTTTTCAACCGCTCAATGGCCTGCACGGCCGAACGCAGCTTCTGCTCGGTGCGGAACGGCCCGACCGTATCGGCCATCAGCGCTTTCAACTCTGCGACGACTGCCGCCAGATTGGGTGCGTCGCGCCTTTGCGCGCTGCGTAGCAGATCGAGCGCGGGACCAGCGGCCTGCGGCCACCACAGCGACGGTCTCTGCAACGCACATCGCGCGGCGTTGCGACCGGCGCGGGCGCCGAACACAAAGGCTTCGGTGATCGCGTTGCCCGATAGCCGGTTGGCGCCGTTGGCTCCGCCGACCGCTTCGCCGCAGGCGTAAAGACCGGGCACACGTGCTTGGAGCGTCTCGTCGACCCGCACGCCGCCCATGTGGTAATGCGCGATCGGCGCGACTTCCACGGGGCGTTTGGCAAGATCGATGCCGTTGGCGGCAAGCCGATCCACCACGGGCCCGAAGGCGCTGCGGATCTCGGCCTCGGGCACGTGTTGGAAACTCAGATAGGCGCCGCCCGCGGGGCTACCGCGGCCGGCTTCGACTTCCCTTGTTATAGCGTAGGTCGCAAGATCGCGCGTCAGCACGTAACGGCCATCGCTGCGGTTGTCCCGCGTCGCATAGTCTTGCTCGAATTCGCGCATTTCGGAATTGAGCAGCTTGCCGCCCAGCTTATAGCGGAACGGATCCCACATGATCGGGTCCATGCCGACAAGCCTCGGCGCAAGGTGGCCAATGGGAAAGAACTGCACGAACTCCATGTCGATGAGCTCGGCGCCGGCGCGCAGAGCCAGCGCATAGCCGTCACCGCCCATGTTGGAAGATGCGCTGTTGCGGCGATAAAGTCCCGTCAGTCCGCCGGTCGCAATGACCACGGCCTTGGCGGCGAGCGTGACGGCGTGTCCGGTCGGCAGATGCAGGGCCGTCGCGCCGCAGGCTTCGCCGTCACGAACCGCGATATCAACGATCACAAGCTCGCCGATGCGGCGGACACCGTTCGCAGCGTTCAGCTGCGAGCGCAGGGTGCGCGACACCGCGGGACCGGTGGAAAGAAAATCGACATAGGCGCAACGGGGTCGATCATGGCCGGGCGCCTGGGCCTGCTTGATATGACCATCCTCGCGCGCCCAGCCGACCTTCCAGTCATCCATCTCGCGCAGCCGCCGCGGTCCATCCTCGCACAGCAGTGCGGCAAGACGCTCGTCGCAAAGACCGCGTCCGGCCGCGAGCGTATCGGACAGGTGATGTTCCCAATGATCCGGCGTCTGCTCGCCCAGCGCTGCGGCGACTGTCATTTGCGCCATGATGGTGGCGCCGCCACGCCCGACCAGGCTGCGGTCCGCCAGAACAACCGCCGCGCCGGCCCGCGCGGCCTCAAGAGCCGCGTACATGCCGGCGCCGCCGGCACCGATCACGAGGACATCGGTCTCGATATGCATCGGCGCCGCCGCGGCACCGTTGCTTCCAGCAGGAGGCATGTTCGTTCCAGTTTCGCGCCAGTCACTCGTTCGCACCGGCTTCTCTTACAATGCGCGCACGACAGGTGGAAGACCAGTCGGGGCATCCCAGCGCTGCGAACCGATGCGCCGTTGGCGCGGCCCGCTTCAGCGACGACTTGGTGCCGGTGGCGACGTGTCCTTCCTCACCGCCGTTCGCGAAGAGCCGCAGGGAAATCTTCCAGTGTGGTCCGAAAGCAAAGCACCGAAATTGAAGCTCACTTCCAAAATTCGCTCACCAAGGCTCGACAAGATGCTGAGGTTTGGGCAAAAAGCCCGAACAAATATCGTGAGGTCGTGCGGGGAAAAGCGGTAGCGCTCTCCCGCTGCCCGGTTCCTTATCCAACGTTTGCATATGTGGCGGGCCATTCATGGGTGACGGCAAGACCGAATACGACTACGTCATCGTCGGCGCCGGATCGGCCGGATGCGTGCTCGCAAATCGCCTGAGCACGGACGGAAAACATTCGGTGCTGCTGCTCGAAGCCGGCCCGGAGGATAAAAATCTCTGGATTCATGTGCCGCTCGGCTACGGCAAGCTGTTCAAGGAAAAAACCGTCAACTGGATGTATCAGACCGAACCGGAGCCCGGGCTGAACGGGCGGGCGGTGTTCCAGCCGCGCGGCAAGGTCTTGGGCGGATCGAGTTCGATCAATGGCCTGCTCTACGTTCGCGGCCAGCACGAGGATTACGATCGCTGGCGCCAGCGCGGCAACGACGGCTGGGGCTTTGACGACGTCCTGCCGTATTTCAAGAAGGCCGAGAACCAGGAACGCGGCGCCGACGATTTCCATGGTGTCGGCGGTCCGCTGCCGGTTTCCAATCTTGGCCATCCCGATCCGATCTCCGCGGCATTCATTGCAGCCGCCGTCGAGACCGGCATACCCTTCAATCCCGACTTCAATGGCGCGACACAGGAAGGTGCCGGCTTCTTCCAGACCACGACGCGGCGGGGCAGGAGGGCGAGCACGGCGGTGGCTTACCTCCGCCCCGCGCTGGGCCGAGGTAACCTGCACGTCGAGAGTTCGGCCTTGGCGCAGCGCATCGTCTTCGCCGGACGCCGTGCCGACGCCGTCGAGTATCGCCAAGAAGGCGCGGTGCGAACGGCGCGGGCGCGCAGGGAAATATTGGTGTGCGGCGGCGCCTATAACTCGCCGCAGCTCCTGCAGCTCTCGGGCGTCGGACCTGCGGGGCTGCTGCAAAAGCACGGCATCGACGTCGTGCTCGATGCGCCTGGTGTCGGCCACGACCTGCAGGATCACATGCAGGTCCGTATGGTGATGCGCTGCACCAAGAAGATCACGCTCAACGACGTCGTCAATAGCCCCCTCCGCAAGGTTTTGGCCGGCTTGCGCTATGCGGTTTCGCGTAGCGGCCCGCTGTCGATCGCGGCAGGGACGTCGGGGGCGTTTTTCAAGACCAATCCCCGCCTTGCGACGCCGGATATCCAGATTCACTTCCTGCCGTTCTCGACCGACAAGATGGGCGAAAAGCTGCATTCGTTCTCCGGATTTACCGCATCGGTCTGCCAGTTGCGCCCGGAGAGCCGCGGTTCGCTGCGTATCCGCAGCGCCGATCCCACCGCGCCTCCGGAAATACGGATCAATTACCTCTCAAGCGACGTCGACCGCACCGCCAATATCGAGGCCTTGAAGATATTGCGCCGGATATTGCACGCGCCGGCGCTTGCTCCGTTCGTGGTGGAAGAGGTCGATCCCGGCAAAAAAGTTTCCACCGATAAGGAACTGCTGGATTACTGCCGTGCACGGGGCAGCACGATCTATCATCCGACCTCGACCTGCCGGATGGGGAACGATCCGCTCGCGGTCGTCGATCAGCGGCTTCGCGTCCGCGGCATCGATGCCTTGCGCGTGGTCGACGCCTCGGTAATGCCCGATCTGGTGTCCGGCAACACCAACGCGCCCATCATCATGATCGCCGAGAAAGCCTCCGACATGATTTTGCAGGACGCGCGCTAGCCTCAGGCGCCGAACATGCGTTGCATTGCGGCATGCGCTGGCTCTATCCTCGATCCGGAAGCTGGCCGCGATTCCGGCGCGGCGTCGAAGGGAGCCTCGATGGTGGCAATTCGAATGCGGATCGGCACGCGCAAAAGCGCGATGGCGCTCGCCCAGACTCAGGAGATTGCCCGGCGTCTCGCCGCGGTTGCTCCCGAGGTCGCGGTCGAGATCGTCAAGTTCGAGACCACTGGCGATACCGATCAGGTCGGCAAGCTGCTGCCGCATGGCGGCAAGGGCGGCGCTTTCGTGGCCGAAATCCGCAAAGCGATCCTGTCCGGCGAATTGCAGGCGGCGATGCATTCGCTCAAGGACATGCCGGGCAATGAAGACACTCCGGGGCTCGTGATCGGCGCGACCTTGCCGCGCGATCCGCCCGGCGATGTCCTGGTGCTGCGCGCGGGAATCTCGGTCGACGATCTCAGGCGATCGCGGGGCAGGGGATTCAAGATCGGCACCAATGCGGTGCGGCGAGCGGCCTATGCGCGACGGCTGTTTCCGGAAATCGAGGTGATTCATTACCGCGGTGCCGCGGACACAAGGGTGCGAAAACTCGATAATTCGGAAATGCAGCGGCTTGCCGACGGCGGCGCGGTCGGTCCGGCGGACGCGCTGATCATGGCGCGGTCGGGACTCGAGCGCGTCGGCTTCGCCAGCCGTATTGCTTACGAATTCTCAATTCAGGAAATGCTGCCGGCGGCGGGGCAGGGGATCGTCGCGGTGGAATGCGCGGCCGGCGATTGGCAGACCCGAAGCATCCTCTCGCGCATCGACGACACTAACGCGCATCGCAGCGCCGATGCCGAGCGCGAAGTGCTGTGGGTGCTCAACGGCCATTGCAACTCGCCGATCGCGGGATTTTCCACCATCAATGGCGGAGAGATGTCGCTGACCGCTTCGGTGCTGGACGAGGCCGGCGATCTCTTTATCGAGGCCTCGCGCACAGGGCCCGCCGACCGCCCGCGCGAACTCGGCCGCGCCGTCGGCCTCGAACTGTTGGACAAGGGCGCAGCCGCGATCATCGAGCGCAGCCGGGTGAAGTGATCGGCCGTCGTAGCTTCCACAAACGCGGTTGTCATCATCCGCGAAAGCGGATGATCCGGTACGCCGCAGCGTCTCGATTCTTGCGCAGGCCGGCGATTACTGGATACCCGCTGGAGCCTGTCATCGGGCTCGCCAGGGGCGAGACCCGTTGGCGGGTATGACAGCCGAGGAGGCGCGGCTTTACTCATCAGCCCTTATACGCCCGCACTCGCTTGAGCATCTGCTCGACATGCGCGATCGGGGTTTCCGGCAGGATGCCGTGCCCGAGGTTGAAGATCAGCCGTCCCTTTGCGTAATTTGAAAGCACGTCATCGACCGCAGCATCGAGCGCCGCGCCGCCGGCGATCAGCGCCAGCGGATCGAGATTGCCCTGGATGGCGACGCGGTTCTGCACGCGCTCGCGGATCAATGCCGGCTCGGCGGCCCAGTCGATGCTGACGGCATCGACGCCGGTTGCTTCGACGTAGCCGGGCAGCAGGGCACCTGCGCCGCGCGGAAAGCCGATGATTTTCGCACCCGGTACTTTTTTGCGGACGCCTTCGACGATCCGCCTTGTCGGCTCGACCGACCAGCGTGCGAATTCGCGCGGTGGCAGCACGCCGGCCCAGGTGTCGAACAGCTGCAGCACGTCGGCGCCGGCCGCAAGCTGCCCCAACAGATATCCGATCGAGTTCTCGACCAGCACGTCGATGATATCAGCGAACGCCTCCGGATGGCGGTACGCCATCATCCGCGCCGGCGCCTGATCCGGCGTGCCTTGGCCGGCCACCATATAGGTCGCAACCGTCCACGGCGCGCCGCAAAAGCCGATCAGCGCGATTTTGGAATCGAGCTCGCGGCGCACCCGGCGCAGCGCCTCATAGACCGGCTCGAGCTTGCCGAAGTCGGCCTGCTCAGCCAGGGTTTCGACCTTCTCAGGCGTATCCAGCGGATCGAGCCGCGGGCCCTCGCCGGCCTCGAAGCGGACCGAACGGCCAAGCGCGTAAGGGATCACCAGAATATCGGAAAAGATGATCGCGGCATCGAAGTTGAAACGGCGGATCGGCTGCAGCGTGACCTCGGCTGCGAATTCCGGCGTGAAACAGAGGTCGAGAAAGCCGCCGGCTTTGGCGCGCAATTCGCGGTATTCGGGCAGATAGCGGCCGGCCTGCCGCATCATCCAGACCGGCGGCACCTTTAGCCTGTGGCCGGACAGCACTTCAAGAAAAGGTTTTGTCAATTGGGCCTGGGTCAAGCGCGCTTTATCCGTAATGGGGTGATCGGGAGGCTCGATGCTGCCCCCTGATACACTGCGGATGCGGACTTGACCAAGGGACCCGCGGGCCCCAGCGGCGGCCACCTCGGGGAGAAGTGCGGAAAAGCCAACAAAAAGGCCGGAAAGGCCATGCCGTCCCGGCTTTTTTGCCATTCTGATTTACTGCGGCCGCAATGACCGCGGCGACACGAAGGGAAATCGGCGATCATCCGGTCGTCTTTGCAAGCGGGACCCTGAACGCCCAGTCCTCCGGCCTGGCGACAAGGTCCAGCGGGCGCCCCGATCCTAAAATTCCAAACGGGCTGGGGTCGGAATTCTATCCCGGAGCTCCGCAATTCGTCCCTCGCGATGAGGGTGCAATCTCATCGCGTCCGATAATCCAACCGAAGTCGCGGCGGCTGTCTGTGCGATATTGATCATCGGCCCTAAAAATCCACCGCTCCTTTGCCCCTTAACCCGGGAAAGGGACAGCCTCGGTGACCTTCCGCGCGACCTGACCGGGAACGTCGAGATAACGGAGGCGTTGTCCTGCCATGGAGGCTCGATATGGCGGAGAAATTCAACCCCGCAGCGCACGACAAGCATGCCGCCGATCCCCGCGAGGCGGCCATGGCCGACCGCGAAACCCACGCCAAGCTCGAGGCCGGTTTGATCGACAGTTTTCTGGCATCGGATGCGGTTAGCGCCGCGCAGCCCGCGCCGTCAAAGGCACACCCCGAACCTGATGGTCCGGCTGCGAAGGCGCGTGATGGCTCGACTGCGAAGGTGCGCAAATGAATCGGGAATTCGAGCCCGCGCAGTGAACGATTCCGCGCGAAGCGCGAGCTCGAAACAACCGGGTCGTATGCTTTGCACCGGTCGCGGTAGCGATCTGGTTACGATGAATCCACGAAGTCTCTGCTGCGGAGCATCGATTGCCCGCAATCCTACGGGATTTGCTTCAAATTGTGAGGCTCATTGAACCGTTCATTTCAGAGATAAATAAGGTGTGCGTGGGATTTTCCGCAGCTCGGAGAATCCCTCGACATGAACGTTGCGCCTCACAAATTCAGCCAGATGCCGTTGCGGGCGGCGGCCTTCGTTGCGCTGGTTTGCGTGACCATCGTCGGGTTGAGCGTTTGGCGCGAATGGGAAGCGCGCGAGGTCACGCTGAAGACCGCGGAAGTGGATCTCGCCAATCTGGCGCATTCGCTGACGCAGCACGCCGAAGACAGCCTCGATTTGCTGGACACCGGCATCGTCGGCGTCATCAGCCGGCTTGAAACGGACGGTACCGGTTCCGACACGATTTCGAAACTTCGCAAGATCCTTGTCGCACGCAAGAACAGTTTGAAGCGCATCCACAATATCGTCATAACGGACGAAAACGGTAACTCGCTTGCGTCGGCCATGGGCACGCCGATCAATCGCGACGATCGCGAATATTTCCTGCATCACCAGCAATCCGCCGAACGCGGCGTATTCGTCTCCCACCCCTTCAAGAGCAAGCTCGACACCGATTGGGACATCGCGGTGTCCCGGCGCTTCAATCATGCCGACGGCAGCTTTGGCGGCGTGGTCGTTGCATCCATCAGCTCCGGATATTTTGCGGAATTTTACCGGCAATTCGACAACGGTGCCGGCGGCTCGGTGGCGCTCGTGACCGCCGACGGCATCATGGTGGCGCGCAGCCCCGACAACGAAAGTTATGCCGGACGCGACCTGTCGGATAAGCCGCTGTTCCGGGATCCGGCGCTGCAGTCGGCAAGCGGGGTCTATTATTTCAAGTCGCCGCTGGATGGCGCGGAACGGGTCAGCTTCTACCGGCGGAGCGATCGTTTCCCCTTGCTGCTGCTGACGTCCAGAGACCAGGGCGAAGTGCTCGCGCCGTGGCGCAACGCCGCCATCGGCCGCATGATGTTTGTGGTCGCCCTAATATCGTTGATCGCGGTGATCGGCGCCTATCTGGTCCGGCAATTGCGGCGCGGACATCGCATGGCGGCCGCGCTCGCCGAAAAGGAAGCAAATTTCCGGATGCTTGCGGAAGGGTCGAGCGACATGGTGACCCGCATTGGATTGGATGAGCGGATCCAATACGCCTCGCCGTCGTCGCTGCGTATCGTGGGCTGGGGACCTGACCAGATCGTGGGAACGCCGGCATTGGCCGGGGTCAATCCCGCGGATTTGGCCGCGGTCCAGCAAATGGTGGCCGCGATGAAGCGCGGCGAGGTGGAGGAGGCGCGCGTCACCTTCCGCACGCGCCACCGCGAGAAATCCGAGATTTGGATCGAATCGACGTTGTGCGTCACGCGCAAGGTCTCTGGCGAAATCGATGGCGCGGTCGCGATCTCGCGCGACGTGACGCAACAGAAGGATCTGGAAGAACGGCTTGAGACGCTTGCCATCGAAGACGGCTTGACCGGTCTTGCCAATCGTCGCCGGTTCGACGAGCGGTTGGCTGAGGAATGGACGCGAGCCTATCGCGAGCGCACATCCTTATCGCTGCTGATGATCGATATCGACCAATTCAAATCGTTCAACGACAAATACGGACATCCGGCCGGTGACAAGTGCCTGCGTGCCGTCGCCAGGATTTTGGCGGCGGAAGCGAAACGGATCACGGATCTTGCCGCCAGGTATGGCGGGGAAGAATTCGCCATGCTGCTGCCGAATACCGATGCGGCCGGCTGCGCGCGGATCGGCGAGCGGATTCGCCGCGAGCTGCACGAGGCGGGCATCCCTCATATGCTGAACCCTCCGTTCGCATTGGTGACCGCGAGCCTCGGCGGCGCGGTATGCCGGCCGGCCAGCGAAAGATCGGCCGGACCCGCGTCGCTGGTCGAACAAGCCGACCGCGCGCTCTATGCCGCGAAGGCCGGCGGGCGCAACCGCCTGGTGATGGCGGAGCAAACCCTGCAGCTGGTTCCGGTCGCGTCTTAAGGAATGCCAGAGCCGCTGGTCGCGATAAGCATCGAATAAAGGGCGCAGCTTCGGCTGCTCCCTCGCCCCGCTCTTGCGGGGAGAGGGCTGGGGGTGAGGGGCTGCATCCGCAAATTCGGAAGATGAACAGTGCGCGGTGAGTCCCCCTCGCCCGGATCGCATCTGCGATGCGACATAGCCGAAGCTTTGCTTCGGCGTTCTTATCTAAGGACGGCCGCCGAAGGCGGCCTATGCCTCTCCCCGCAAGCGGGGAGAGGTGACCGGAAACCGCGCTAATAATGCGGCGGCGGTTCGTTGGTGCTGCCGGGCGTGTGCGCCTCGGCTTCCCGCAGCCGTTCGCTCAAGGAAGCGACCTGGCGTGTCAGCGCGTCGATCTTGGCCCACTGCGCGGTGATGGTCTCGTTCAACGTCTCGATGGTCACGTCCTGAAACGTCAGCCGGGCTTCGAGTAGGTCGATGCGGTCGCTGAGCGTCTTCACGTCACTCATCGGATTGGCTTTGCGTTGGACGTTCCCGCAAGCCGTGGCCGAGGGCTATGCGGTCGTCGAAGACAAAACATTCTCCGCGCCATCGGCTTTGCGCTGCCGGCACGCCTTCCAGATATTTCAGGATGCCGCCCTTGAGGTGATAGACTTCCGCAAAGCCGCGCGCCTTCAGATAAGCGCTGGCCTTTTCGCAGCGGATGCCGCCGGTGCAGAACATCGCGACCTTCCGGTGCTTGGCCGGTTCGAGATGCCGCGCGGCAAACTCCTTGAATTGCCCAAAGCTCTTGATGCCGGGATCGATCGCACCGGAGAAGGTGCCGAGCGCGACCTCGAAGGCGTTACGGGTGTCGATCACCAGCATGTCCGGCGCCGCGATCAGATCGTTCCAGTCGGCGGGGTCGACATAGATGCCGACCTGCCGGGTCGGATCGGCGGTGGTATCGCCGAGGGTGACGATCTCCTTTTTCAGCCGGATTTTCAGGCGCTGAAACGGCATCGCCGAAGCGCTTGAGAATTTCAGTTCGGGGTCGTCGAGCCGGCCGGCGAACAGCGCGCCGTGCCGCAATTCCTCAACCAGCGCCGCGATCGCCCCGCCGCCGCCCGCGAGCGTGCCGTTGATGCCTTCATGGGCGAGCAGCACGCTGCCCTTTAATTCGAGACCGGCGCAGATCGCGCGTAGCGGCTCGCGCAATTCCCGGAAATCCGGCAGCGCGGTGAATTGATAGAAAGCGGCGACCTGGTACGGCATGGCGGTGGTTTATCAGGAGGGGTCGAACCGGGAAAGCTTATCCCGCGTTCAAAATATACTGGTGTCGTCCCTGCGAAAGCCGAGACCTATACGCCGCGGCCTTGGCAATTAAAAGATTGGGGGCGGTGAGGGGCTATTATGCGCCCCCAACCATTGCCCATCGCCGCATGAATATGCCATGTAAACCCGAGCCTGAAAGGCAGTGATAACACTTCGAAAGTGAGCATTTTGGCATGAGGAATTTCCATCTCGCCGGCCGGTCCACCGTCCACGCCCAGAACGGGATGGTCGCCACCTCGCATCCGCTGGCCGCGCTGACCGCGATCGAGGTGATGCGCGCCGGCGGTACCGCCGCCGACGCCGCGGTGGCGGCCTGCGCGCTGCTGGGCGTGATCGAGCCGCAATCGACCGGGATCGGCGGCGATTGTTTTGCCCTGGTTCAGCCCAGAGGCGAGGGCAAGATCACGGCCTATAACGGCTCCGGCCGCGCCCCGAAGGCCGCGACGGCGGAATGGTATCTCGAGCGCAACATCAAGACGATCCCGCTGACCTCGGCGCACGCCGTCTCTATACCCGGCGCCATCGATGCCTGGGAAACCATCCTGCGCGACCACGGCAAGCTCGGGCTCGATACGCTGTTGCAGCCCGCGATCAGGTGCGCGGAAGAGGGCTATGTGGTCGCGCCCCGCATCGCCTTCGCCTGGAAAAATCATTTCGAGAAACTGAAAAAAGGCACCAACACCGAGCGCTATCTCTTGCCGCACGGCAGGCCTGCGGTCGCCGGCGACGTGATCCATCAGCCCGAGCTTGGAAAGACGCTGCGCGCGATCGCAAAAAACGGCCGCGACGCGTTTTACAAGGGCGCGATCGCCGAGGACATGGTCGAGACCTTGCGCGGCATCGGCGGCCTGCACACGCTGGACGATTTCGCCACCCATACCACCGAGACCACGACGCCGATCGGCACCCTCTATAAGGGCCACGACGTCTGGCAGTGTCCGCCGAACGGCCCGGGCATCACCATGCTGGTGATGCTGAACATTCTCTCGCGCTTTGATCTGAAAAAATTCCCGCCAATGAGCGTCGAGCGGTTTCATCTCGAAGCGGAAGCGGCGCGGATTGCCTACATGATGCGTGAGCAACACATCGGCGATCCCGCTTTTGTCAACGTCGATGTGGCGAGAATCCTGACGCCGGAATTCGCCGAGGAATATGGCAGCAAGATCCGGATGGACCGGATGCTCGATCTGCCGGTGGTGACGCCGCCGATGAACCCTTCCACCGTCTACATCACGGTGGTGGACAAGGATCGCAACGTCTGCTCCTTCATCAATTCGATCGCGCATGCCTTCGGTTCAGCGATCGTCTCCAACAACACCGGCATCCTCCTGCAAAATCGCGGCGGCGGTTTTCGAATTCAGCCCGGCCATCCCAACTGCATCGCGCCGGGCAAGCGGCCGCTGCACACCATCATTCCCTCCCTCGTCACCAAGAACGGCCGGGCGCAAATGCCGTTCGGCGTGATGGGCGGGCAGTACCAACCGGTCGGGCAGGTTCACGTGCTGACCAACATGCTCGACTATGGTTGCGACGTGCAGGAAGCGATCGATATGCCGCGCGGCCTGCATTACGAGGGTGTCTATCAACTCGAGGACGGCGTGCCCGCCGATATCGTCGACGGCCTGAAGAAGCTGGGCCACAAGACCACCAGCGTAGTCGAGCCGTTGGGCGGCGGCCAGGCGATCTGGATCGACTGGGACAAGGGCACGCTGACCGGCGGGTCCGATCCGCGCAAGGACGGCTGCGCGCTGGGGTATTGAGGGTCGGCTCCAGCAGAACATTTGACGGCGGCTCGAAGGCGGCGGGACATCCCGTCGCCTTCTTTCGTCATGATGAGGTCAACTTCAGCCAATCCCGGGTATCGCGCGATCGAACGCTGCCTGAAAGTTCCGCATCAGATCAAGGTTTTAGCCGGAACGAATGCCGTGCCTCGGGCTTATTCCCCCACAATCGCTTGATATTCCCCTAAATCGCGATCCTTGAGGGAGAAACGACGTGGAAATTCGTGCCGGTTACGACATCGCCTTTCAATGCGTCCAGGAAACCCCGATGGTCCTGATGCTCAGCATTGAGCCGGCGCGGGTGCGCGATCTCCTCAGCGAACACAGGATTGGATTTTCACCCGACATTGCGTCGCACGACTATGTCGACATGTTCGGCAACACCTGCACGCGAATAGTCGCGCCCGCCGGCCTCATCGAAATCCGCAACGAGTTTCGGATCGCCGACAGCGGGCTAGCGGATCAAGTTGCGCCCGACGCGCGGCAACTCGAGGTCGCCGATCTGCCGAACGATGTGCTGATCTATCTGTTGGGTAGCCGCTACTGCGACACCGAAAAGCTTTCGAACCTCGCCTGGTCGCTATTCGCGGGCGTGACGCCGGGCTGGCAGCGCGTGCAGGCGATTTGCGATTATGTCCATGACTGGATTTGCTTCGGCTATCAGCACGCCCGCGCCGACCGCACCGCGTCCGAAGGCCATGCGGAACGCATCGGCGTCTGCCGCGACTTCGCGCATCTCGCCGTGACGCTGTGCCGCTGCATGAATATCCCCGCGCGCTACTGCACCGGCTATCTCGGCGACATCGGCGTGCCCGCCGATCCGGCGCCGATGGACTTCAGCGCCTGGTTCGAGGTTTATCTGGACGGCCGCTGGTTCACCTTCGACGCCCGCCACAACCATCCGCGGATCGGCCGGATTGTGATGGCGCGCGGCCGCGATGCCGCCGACGTCGCGATATCGACCAATTTTGGCGTGGTGCAATTGGTGAAGTTTTCCGTGATTACCGAGGAAGTGACCGCATCGCACGGCCAGGTGTCCAGGGCCGCGTAAGATGTAGCCAACCCGTTGGCTCGCAATGACGATCTAACAATTCTCTGGAATCGCCGGGTTAGCTGCCCAGCCCGGCGTTTTTGCGTGAGTTGACGGGCTGGCAACGGCAGTCGCATTGCGCTAGACACGCACCCCGATCGTTAAACGGAAGGTGCCCAAAGATGCGATGTCTCAAGCGTGCAGGAATCCCGATGCTCGCAGCGATTGCGATGACATTCGTTGCCGTGCCATTGGCCTGTGTACCGACCATAGCAGCGGCCCAGACCGCGGGAAAACCCATGACCACAGCTTCAGGCTTGCAGATTATCGACTCGACCGTCGGCACCGGCGCTTCGCCGAAGCCCGGCCAGATTTGCGTGATGCATTACACCGGCTGGCTTTATGAGGACGGCAAGAAGGGCAAGAAATTTGACTCATCCGTCGACCGCAACGAGCCGTTCGAATTTCCGATCGGGCAACACCGCGTGATCGCCGGCTGGGACGAAGGCGTCGCCACCATGAAGGTCGGCGGCAAGCGTACCCTGATCATTCCGCCCGCGCTCGGGTACGGCGCCCGCGGCGCCGGCGGCGTTATTCCGCCGAACGCGACGCTGATGTTCGACGTCGAACTGCTCGGGGTGAAGTAGGCGCAAGGAAGCAGGTCAAGCCGCGACGAAGCGGGGGGCGCATCGTGAAGATTTCCATCCTTGACGATTATTTCGACACGCTGCGCACCCTCGATTGCTTCCGCAAACTGGCCGGGCACGACGTCACGATCTGGAACGATCACCTCCAGGACGTCGACGCTCTTGCGGAGCGATTGTGCGACACCGAAGCGCTGGTCCTGATCCGGGAGCGAACGCAAATTCGCACCTCCCTGCTGGAGCGGTTGCCGGACTTGAGATTAATCAGCCAGCGCAGCGTCTATCCCCACATCGATATCGACGCATGCACCAGGCTCGGCATTATCGTGTCGTCGAGCCAGCACGCCGATACGCCCTCTTATGCCGCCGCCGAACTGACCTGGGGCCTGGTGCTGGCGGCGATGCGCGCGATCCCGCAGCAAATGGCGGCGCTGAAGGCGGGCCATTGGCAGATCGGCGTCGGCCATACGCTGCGCGGCAAGACGCTCGGCATCTATGGCTACGGCCGGATCGGCGCTGTCGTGGCCGGATACGGCAAGGCATTCGGCATGAACGTGCTGGTATGGGCGCGTGAGCCGGCCTTGGCGAAGGCGCGCGCCGACGGTTACGCAACTGCCACCAGCAAGGCGGAATTTTTCGAGCAGTGCGACGTGATGTCGCTGCATATGCGTCTCGTCGACGCCACCCGTGGCATTGTGACCGCAAGCGACCTTGCGCGCATGAAACCGACGGCGCTTCTGGTCAACACTAGCCGCGCGCCGCTGATCGAGCCGAATGCGCTGGTCAATGCGCTGCGCGCCGGGCGGCCCGGCATGGCCGCGGTGGATGTCTTCGAAAAGGAGCCGCTGCGCGACGTCAATGATCCGCTGCTGACCATGGATAATGTGGTCGCAACCCCGCATATCGGCTATGTGTCGCGCGACGAATACGAAATCCAGTTCACTGATATCTTCGACCAGATCGTTGCCTATGCTAGAGGCCAGCTGGCCAATGTCGTCAATCCGGATGTGCTCGGCAGCACGGCTTTGAGAAAAATGCCAACACCGAAAGCAGCTCGATGACTCATGATCATACGAATTCCGGTCATTCCCACGATCACGACCACTCTGATCGCTGGAAGCATGATGGCGTCCGCGTCATTCCCGGCGATCAGCTCGATCCCAACGTACCCTCGACGCCCGGGATGGACCGCAAGGCCGCGATCAATTTCGCCCGCGCCGGCGCGCAGAAATTGTGGGCGGGCACCGTGACCATCAAGCCCGACGCCAAGACCGGCGCGCATCATCACGGCCATCTCGAAAGCATCATCTATGTGGTGAAGGGAAGAGCGCGGATGCGCTGGGGCGAGCAATTGCAATTCACCGCCGAAGCCAACCCCGGCGACTTCATCTTCATCCCGCCCTATGTGCCGCATCAGGAAATCAACGCCAGCCGCGACGAGATCCTGGAATGCGTGCTGGTGCGCAGCGACGGCCAGGCGGTGGCGATCAACCTCGATATCGAGCCGGTGGAAAAGCCGGAGACGGTGTTGTGGGTCGATCCGGTGCACCGGGACCCCTCCGAGAAGAAGTGACCGGTAGCGCGGAGGGCGCTATGGTACGGGCCGTCGTGTAGGGGAGCGCCATGACACTTGTTCGCTACGAGAGCGTAGGCCACGTCGCCACCATCACGATGGATCGCGGCTCCGCGCATAATGCCCTCAACAACGCCTTGTGCGACGAGCTGCGCGAGGCCTGGGTGCGGTTTCGCGACAGCGAGGATCGCGTTGCGGTGCTGGCGTCTTCGGAGGAGGCTTATTTTTCGGTCGGCGCCGACGTGAAGGATCTTCCCGTCAACATGTGGCACGCTGTTCCCGGACTTGGCGTCGAGCTGGACAAGCCGGTGATTGCCGCGACCTCCGGCTGGGTGGTCGGCGGCGGTTTCGTGCTGGTACAGATGGCCGACATGTGCGTGGCGTCGGAAACGACGCGTTTCATCTACCCCGAGGGCAAGATCGGGACCACCGCCGGCGGCGTCTCGTCGGTGGTGGCGCGAATGCCGCACAAGATCGCCATGGAATTTCTCCTGGTCGGCGAGGAGTTGTCGGCGGAGCGCGCCTATCAGATCGGCTTCGTCAACAAGATCGCGCCGAAGGGGCAGCATATCGCGCTCGCCCAGGAGATGGCCGCAAAAATCGCCGCCAACGCGCCGCTGGTGGTACAAGCGCTGAAAAAGCTGACGCGTGATGTGATGCCGAAGGGACCGCTCGAAACGGTTGCCGAGGTGCGCCGGCTGCTCGACGCGGTGCGGTCGAGTGAAGACCTCAAGGAGGGCGTCAAAGCCTTCAGCGAAAAGCGCAAGCCGCAGTTTAGAGGCAAATAACCAAAGTCATTCCGGGGCGACGCGTAAGCGTCGAACCCGGAATCTCGAGATTCCCCGATGTGCAATTGCACATCTGAGGTCTGGTCCTTCGGACCATCCCGGAATGACGGCAGCGGCGCCTACGCAAACACCCCGTGATCGATCGCCCCGTTCGGCACCACATAACCATAGCGCCGGTTCGACGGCTCCGGCCCGGCCCTTTCGTATTCCGCCTTCATCAGGGCAAAACGGTCGCCCTTGAGCTCGAGCATCGCGCGCTTCGGCTGGATGTTGTAGAGCCGCGCATTGTTGTCGCCGAAGATCGCGGTCTTCACCGGGCCGTCGGCGGCCCCTAACGGGGCGAAGCCGAATTTCTTCTGCATGACTTCCGGAATTTCGAGGCGGCGCAGGCCCTCGATCTGCCATTGCGGCGCGCCGGTCCATAGCGCGTCGGTGCCCCAGCAGACGTGATCGGCGCCTAGTCCTTTTATCAGCGTGCCCATCAGCGCCGCGCAAACATTCGGCTCCGCCACCAGGGTGGTCGCGAACAATTGCCCGACATCGCCATAGACATTGCTGACGCCATATTGCGCCGGGATATCGGCGAGGTCGCTGGTCCAGGAAATCCGTCCGGTTCGCTCGAATTCGGCCAGCGCCACTTTCGGATCGCCGCCGACATGGCGGTAGGCGGAGTGATAGATCACAAAGTTGAGCTGCGGCCAGTCTTTCGCGGCCTGCCCGACGTCGGCGACATCTGCAAAGCCGCGCAGATTGGGAAACGCCTTTTCGATGCCCGGCGGAAACAGGCCCTTGTGAACGCAGACATTCTTGATGCCGGCCTTCACCATTTTCTCGTAGCCCTTATAGGCGACCTTCTCGTCGTCCAGCCGCCAGGGATAGTGGCTGATATCCTTGTGGGTGTTGTCGCCGATGGTGTAGCCCTTGCAGGACTCGGGCTTCAGCGCCAAGCCTGCGTCGAGCTTGTCGAGCCAGCCCGGCTGCCCCGGCGTGAAGATCATGTGACAAAATACCCGCCGCGAGCCGGCCTCGTCGTTGATCTTCTTGCGCGCATCCGCCATCTGCTCGTTGGTCAGGAACCAGTCCTGCTCGATGTCGGAGGGGGCGGACGAGATCAGCGAGATCTTGGTGTCGCTGTCTAAAAACATCTCTTTCTTGTAATTGTTGAATTTCAGGTCCTCGATGGTCTGTTCGTGATCGTTGAGCTCCTTGTTCCAGCCGGCCTTGCCCACCGCCTTGCGCATGTCGACGAAGGTCATGACGCGGGTGTCGTCGCGAAGAAAGTGGGTGTGCATGTCCATAATGAACTGGTCTTTCAGTCCATTGGCGCGCTCCTGCGCCATCGCGGGCGTCGCGGCTTCCGCTTTCGTTACATCGAACAGCGGCCCGTAGACTTCGTTCATGGCGACAAAGGATGCGGCCATGCCGGCGGCGCTCTGGAAAAACCGGCGGCGGTTCAGGCCCTGCTTGCCGCCGAGATCGTCGGCCATCGCGAGCAGCCGGGCCTCGACTTCGCGCTGCCGCTCGTTCTGCGGGTCGGGATAAAATTCGTCGCTGGAGACGATCTGGGTCGGGATCGGCGTCTCGTACGCACACAACTCGGACGGCATCAGTGCGGCAAGTTCAGCATCGGTCAGTTGGCTGCTCACGATTTGCTCCCTGGTTCTTGTCCCCCGCGGTTGAGTCCCTTGGTTGGACGGCCGGAAGACTAGACCCGTAATGGCCGGGAGCAAGCCTGTTCTGGTCGCATTTCGCGCATCCCCGTTCCGCGTACCGCGCTGCAGCGCGCGGTGACTTTCGGCCGGCTAAGCCGTCTGCTAGGCTGGTGTCACGAATACGGGATAACCTCGATGGGCCGACAGGGAGAGTATCATGACAAATTTCGATCGTCCGCTGGCGCGTCGCGCCGTCATCAAGGGTGCGGGCCTGGGTCTCATTGCGGGAACGCTGGCGGATGCCATTTCGACGCAAGAGGCGCACGCGGACATCCCGGGCAGCGAAATCTGGAGCGGCGAATACTGGGCGAAGAAGGGTGATGTCCCTTTGTGGATGTATCGCAAGCGGGTCGGCGCGCCGAAGCAAGGCGAGCCATCGCGACCGGTGGTATTCTTCGTTCACGGCTCCTCGGTCTCATCCCGGGCGTTCGATCTCAACGTGCCCGGCCATGGCGACTATTCGATCCTGAATGCCTTCGCCCGCGCCGGCTTCGACTGCTGGACCATGGATCACGAGAATTACGGCAAGTCGGGGCGCACCTCGGGCAATTCCGACATCGCCAGCGGGGTTGAGGATTTGAAGGCGGCGGTTGAAGTGGTCGCCCGCGAAACCGGCGAGAAGAAATACCATTTCGTCGGCGAATCCTCGGGCGCGCTGCGCGCCGGCGCCTTTGCGATGGCGGCGCCCGAACGCGTCGACCGATTGGTATTTGCCGCCTTCACCTACAAAGGCGAGGGATCGCCGACCCTGGCAAAGCGTGCCGAGCAACTCGACTATTATCGCTCGCACAATATGCGCAAGCGCGACCGCGACATGATCCGCTCGATCGCCACCCGCGACAAGCCCGGCACCAGCGACCCCGCCGTGGTCGAGGCGCTGGCGGACGTCGAGCTGCAATTTGGCGACCAGGTTCCAACAGGCACCTATCTCGATATGACCTCTAATCTTCCGGTGGTGAAGCCTGAAAAGGTGCTTTCGCCGGTGCTTCTGGTGCGCGGCGAATATGACGGGATCGCCACGGTCGCCGACATCGAGGAGTTTTTCAACCTGCTGCCCAATGGCGACCGCCAGTTCATCATCCTGCCGGGCACCGCGCATTCGGTCACGCTTGCCACCAACCGGGGCTTGTTTTGGCACGTGGCCCGGGCGTTCCTGACCATGCCCCTGCCGATGGCGACGTAGCGGTCATTCCGGGGCGAGGCGAAGCCTCGAACCCGGAATTTCGAGATTCCGGGTTCGCGCTAAGCGCGCCCCGGAATGACGGCCGCAAAAATATCAAACCGGATGTCGGGATCGCGCTGCCTTGTTCGTCCTGTGGCCGACGCAGCGAACAAAGAGGAAACCCATGTCCAAGATCACCCCCTGCCTGTGGTTCGACGGCGAGGCCGAGGAAGCGGCGAAATTCTATGTGTCGCTGTTGCCCGATTCCAGAATCGAGAACGTCCAGAAAAACCCCGTCGACGGTCCGGCCGGAAAGGCCGGCACTGTGCTGGTGGTGGATTTCACGCTGGCCGGGCAGCGTTACATGGCGCTCAACGGCGGCAGGCGGTTCGAATACACCCATGCGATCTCCTTCAAGATCGGCTGCGCCGATCAGGCGGAAGTCGACCGGCTATGGGAGGCGCTGTCCGCCAATGGCGGGCAGGTCGAACGCTGCGGTTGGCTGAAGGACCGCTATGGCGTGTCCTGGCAGATCGTGCCGGACGCGCTCGGGCAATATCTCGGCGGGCCCGATCCCGCTGGCCGGCAGCGCGCGATGCAGGCGATGCTGCAAATGATAAAACTCGACATCGCAGGTCTGCAGCGCGCCTATGAGGGCAAATCAGCGGCGTGACGCCCGCGTCGGGAAAGCGCACCGGACGCCGTCACCCGCCGGTGACGGCGAGCACGGCTTCCTTGATCTTGGCCACGGCGTAATGCCCGATCTGCTCGAGTTCGACATGCGGCATGTTCGGCATCTCGTCGGCGGCCACAACGGCATCGACAATCGCCGGTCCGTCGACGGCGAGAGCTTCGCTCACCGCGTCTCTCAATTGACCCGGCTCGCGCGCGGCAAAGCCGTGACCGCCGCAGGCCCGCGCCAGGGCGGCGAAGTCGGGATTTGGGAATTCGATGGCCTCGCGGTAGGGCACGATGCCGACGCTCTCGGCCTCGAGCGTAATCAGTCCGAGCGCCGAATTGTTATAGACGACGACTTTGACCGGCAGTCCGTGATGTACCGCAGTCATGAATTCACCCATCAGCATGTTGAAGCCGCCGTCTCCGACTAGCGCAATCACCTGGCGGGAGCGATCCAGCAGCTGCACGCCGTTGGCCTGACCGAGCGCGGTGCCGACGGCGGCATTGTTGAACGAGGCGATAATCGGCTGCGATCCGGTCTGCCGGATCCAGTTCGCCGACCACAGCGTGTTCAAGCCGGTATCGAGAACGAAGATCGCGTCGCGGCGGGCCGCATCGCTGACGGCGCGGGCGACCGCTTGCGGATGGATGCGGTCGTTGTCGCGCGCCGGATTAGCCTGCTTGTCGAGCATCTCGTCCCACCTCCGGCGCTCATGGGTCACCTTGTCCCAGAACCTGCCGTCGGCCTTGGGCGCGACGCGTTCGAGCAGAAGTTTTAGGGTCGGGCGCGCCGAACCGGCGACGCCGAGCGCCGTCGGCGCGCGCCGTCCCAGCACCTGCGGCCGTTCGTCGATCTGGATCACATTGCCTTTGCTCGGCAGGAAATTGGAGTAGGGATAATCCGTGCCGATCATCAATAGCAGGTCGCAATGTTGTACGGCGTTGTAGACGGCCCTGGTGCCGATCATGCCGAGCCCGCCCATCCAGTGCGGATCGTCATAGGCCATCAATTCCTTGCCTCTGAAGGTATGAATCAGCGGCGCCTTGAGCCGGTCCGACAAGGCGCGAAGCAGGTCGGCGGCATCGCGGCATCCGGCGCCGCACATGATGACGACGCTGCCCGCGCGGTCGATGCGCTGGGTGATCTGGGCGATGTCGCCGGTGGCGGCGGCGAATTCGGATCGCGGCCGCAGCGTCGCGACGCTCGATACAGTCCCCTCGGCCTTGGCCGAGAGCACGTCCTGCGGCAGCGTCAGATGCGCGACGCCGGGGCCGGCATAGGCGGCCGCGATCGCCTGATGAATGACGGCCGGCACCTGCTCCGCGGTCGAGATGGTTTCGGTGTACAGCGAGACGTCGCGAAACAGCAGGTCGGGTTCGGTGGTCTGGATGAAATCCGTGCCGTGCATCTTGCGCGGCATGTCGCCGGACAGCGCCAGCACCGGCGCGTGGTCGCGGCTCGCTTCATAGAGCCCCGCCACCAGATGATTGCTGCCGGGGCCGGTGGTGCCGGCGCAAACCGCAAGCCGCCCGGTGAGTTTTGCCTGGCCGGCGGCGGCGAGCGCGGCGCCTTCCTCGTGGCGGACGCCGATCCATTCGATCTGGCTGCGCCGTACCGCGTCCGCCAGCGGATTGAGGGAATCGCCGACCAATCCGAAGATGTGCTTGACACCGACCTGTTCGAGCACACCGACCAGTTGACCCGCGACCGTCTGTGCCATTGTCCGCTCCTGATGGTGGGCTGTGCGCAATACCGGGGAGCCAACGCGCGCCGCCGCAGATGCGCATTGATATTTGCATGGTTTGGAAATCGAATGCGGCGCGGCGGTGAGATATCCCGGCAACATCTTGTGATGCCGGTTGCCGCGATCAGCAGGGAACGGAATCGCGATTGGTCTTTGCGAAAATGAACGGAGGCTGGAGCGGCCGGCCGCTAATAATTCACGCGCAGTCCGACGCCGCCATGGATGGTGTTGCCGACCGGTTGGGGGCCTAGCGTCCCGTCGATGAAGAGGTCGGCGACCCAGCCATTGGCAATGCGGAAGCCGAGCCGGCCGCCATATTCGAACCAGCTCTGGTTTCCGATCGTCGGCACCACGAGGCCGTCACCGGTCACGGTCGCGACAATGCCGGAGTGGTTCGCAAACGACTGCACGAACCGGCCGTTGATGTTGCCCTCGATGCTGTTGGTCAACAGATGCGTCCACTGGCCGCCGATTTTGACCAGGTTGGTCCGATCGGTCCCGGTCGCGATCGAGGCGTTGTACGGATTGAACGCGGCCATCGGGTCGGTGTATCCGCTGACCCGCTGCCACAACTGCCAGACCTCGATCGAGGCGGCGAGTTCGTCGCGCGGCGAAATTCGCGTGATCCAGCCCGCTCTCCCGTACACGCCATAGTCGCTGCTGTTGGTTGAGCTTACCAGCGAAACCGGGCCGAAGCTTGTCATATAGCTGCGGCTATAGCGCACCTTCTCGAACGGCGACAGGATAGCGCCGATGTCGAAGAATGGCCGTGACGATCCCCAGTCGACGAAATCATAGCGCAGCGCGAAAGCGCCGATCGGCGCGCTGGTCACGCTGTATCCGCCCTCGCTGTATTGGGTGTAGGCGATGCCGGCCAGCAGCGACAAATTGGGTGTCAATTCCTTGCGGCCGTGCACACCGGCCGAGAACGATCCCGCGGAGCCGAACGCGCTGATGCAGTCGCTGCAGTTGATCTGTTCGTTGACGCCCAACAGTACGTTGCCGAGCACCTGATTGGTGATCATCTGGTTGAAGCGCTGATTGGCCAGTCCGCCGAGCGATCCGCCGCTGGAGCCCGCGCCGGTCGGCGTTGGCGACGGTGACGGTGTTGGCGTCGGTGTAGGCGTTGGTGTCGGAGAAGGCGAGGTGGCCGGCGTGGGACTCGGCGTTGGACACGGGTGGTCGCTGTTACAGATTGCCTTCGGCGTCGGCGACGGAATGGACTGCGGGCAGGGACCCGCAGCACAAAATTGCGCCGCCGCCGGAGCCACTTGCACCCCGACCAGCACAAGCGAGATCGCCGCCGTCAGCGCGGCCGATACGATCAAGCCGATTGTTGGGAATTTCGCCATTGTCAACGCCCACACAACGCGCCGTTAGGATCGTTGCCGTCATCGACCGGCGGGGTCACCGCGGGCGCGGGCGTGGCATCGGCAAAGTCCGTGATGGTGCAAAGCCCGGCGGCCGCGGCGCAGGTCGAGGCGAAGGTCCATGGCGGGCTATTGGTCTTGCGGATCGTCACCCGGCCGCCGGTCGAGGTGATCACAGCGGTATCGCCGGGCTGGGTCAGGTCGATACATGGACCGCCGATCGCGCAGACCAGCGAGGCGCCCTCCAGCAGCCCCACCATGGTCGTGCCGCGCCGCGACAGAATATCGAGGATGGTGCCGCGCACACCGATGGTCGCCAATGGCGTGGTGATCTTGTAGGCGGTCTTCTCCGAGTGCCCGGTGACGAAGCGAAACGCGCCGGTCGTCAGCCTGATAGCGATGTCGCGATAGCTGTGCTCGTCGTTGAAAACGGTGCGGTCGAGCGTGATCGTCGCACTGGGGCCGAGCGACAGATTAGTGCTGTCGGCCATCACCAGCCGCGCCGCGCTGTCGGCGCCGGTGCGCACGACCTCGTCGCGCAGCACGCCGTCGCCGACATTGATCGGGTTGGTCGCAGATCCTGCGACGCTGACGACTTCATTCTTGATGATGACCGCTTCGCCGACCCGCGCCTGCGCGTGAGCGGGACTTGCCGCAAGCCCTGCAATGAGGCAAAGCGCGGCGAGAGAAACAACGCAGTGACGCAAGTTCATTTCATTGCCGATCGATTCATCCCGTCACCGTCCCGGATCGGCACTGCCTGCGATGTTGTAAATTTATCACAAGCCGCGCCTTACAAGCCCGATGGTTAGTGACCGCGAACGCGAAATGCGTTCAATGCGATGGACTCGAAATTTTGTCCCGCGCAGACTCGATCAAATGCAACGCCATCGAACCGTGAACACCGAACGCGTACCCTCTATTCCCAAAATTTCGACCGCGCAGACCGTCCTTATTGTCGCCATAATTTTCTTGGTCGCGCATGTTGCTCTGCTGGCCGGCGCGACCACGCCGGATAAATTCTATTTCGACGAAGTACATTATGTGCCGGCCGCGCGGCAGATGCTCGAACCGGTGATGTCCGAGCCGATGCTCAATCCGATGCATCCGCCGTTGGCAAAACAGCTGATCGCATTGTCAATCCGGAGCTTCGGCGATGGGCCGCTCGGCTGGCGCTATCCGGCGGTGCTGTTCGGATCGCTCGCGATCGTCGCGATTTATCTCTGTGGTCTCGCGCTGTTTGCCGCGCGAGGCCCGGCTATTGCCGCGGCGCTACTCGCCTTCTTCAACCAGATGGTGTTCGTGCAGTCGCGGATCGCGATGCTGGATATTTTCGCGCTCGCCTTCAGCCTGTTGGCCATTGCGGCGTTCATCCACGGCTTCCGGAAATCGCACCCGCAACATAGCTTCGCGCTCGCGGGCATCGGCTTCGGCCTTGCGGCCGCCTGCAAATGGAGCGGGCTGTTCGCGCTCGCGACCTCTATCGTCATCGTCGCGGCGATCCGCCTGATGCAGAGCTGGCGCGCGCGGTTTGCCGATGGCAACGCGCTCGACTGGTACCGACCGGATCTATGGCCCGGTTTTCGATTTTATCATTTCGCGGCGTGCTTCGTGCTGATCCCTGCGCTGGTTTATTTCGCGACCTTCGTTCCGCTCTACGGCTTGTCGCTTCCGGACCTCGTCGAAGCGCAGCGCCGGATCTTTTCCGATAACACCACGACCGCGATCGCCGGCCACACCTACATGAGCGCGTGGCCGTCCTGGCCATTTCTGCTGCGGCCGGTCTGGTATCTCTTCGAGAAGGTCGGCGACGACCGGATTGCGGCGATCGTTTTTCTCGGCAATCCGCTGGTGCTGTGGCCGGCCTTGCCGGCGCTCGCGGTCTGCCTGCGCGACTGGGTCGTCAGCCGCCGCGCCGATGCGTTCCTGATCCTGTCGTTTTATTTCGGCCCGTATCTGGCATGGGCGCTGCTGCCGCGGACGCTCGGATTCCTTTATTATTATCTGCCGTCGGCGACCCTTGCGAGTCTCGCGCTGGTCTACGCGCTCACGCGCGGCAACAACCCGCGCTGGCTGTTATGGGCCTTTGTCGCCCTGGCGGCCGCGGGCTTTGCGGTAATGCTGCCGATCTCGGCTGGCTTTGTGGGGACGTCGTTGGATACGTTCAACCGCCTGATGCTTTTCCAGAACTGGATTTGAGGCCGCGATCATGGGCCGCGACCTCGCATGGCTCGCCAAGCGCGGGCGTCTAGAAGCTGAACCAAGGGATCCGGTTCCAGTGAATCCGGTTGCGGTAGAGATGCGGCCAGAAGATCGGGAACGGCTCCCAATAGGCGGTGCGATAATAGCCGTATCGCCAGTGGCGATGGGCATAGCGCCGGTGGCGCGGCGCCGGCTCGTCGGCGGGCAGCGCTGACGCCGGCTCGGCGGTTTTCGGCGCGATCGAGGGACGCGCCACGCTCGGCGGCGGCGCCTCGGTCTGCGTCGCGGCCGGTGCGGCGGCAGCCGCGGGTGCGGCGGCGTCTTCGGCATAGCCGGGTAGCGTAGCGCCGATCACAAGCAGGGCTGCGACGGCAAGGCCAGTGCAATGGGGTTTCATGGCGGTCATCCGTTTTTTGGGGGACGTCATTCCGGGACACGCGTTTTCGCGTGGACCCGTAATCTCGAGATTCCGGGTTCGCGCTTCGCGCGCCCCGGAATGACGGTCTCTTACTTCGCCGGGGCGGCGTCGGACGAAGGCGCGGCCGGGGTAGCGGTGGCATCCGGTGCCTTGGCCGGGGTCGCGTCGGTCGCCGGCGCAACCGCGGCATCGTCTTTCTTGGCGGCGGCAAAGCGCGAGGTGTCCTTGTGGACCTTCTGAAGCTTCGCCTGATGTCCGCCGTGGTAATAGCCATAGCCGGGCGCGTAGACCGTTACGCATGACGACGACCTGCAGCCGTCCTGGACGCGGACGGTGACGCCTTCGTAGGTGAAGGTGCCGGCGTGCGCCGAGGCGCTGATCATGAGAACTGCGGCGGCAATTGCGAATTTTTTCATGGAAATCCCCTGTTCAAAATGAAGTCAGGCGTTTCGACCAACGAGCCATCCGCCTGACGATCGGCTGGTCCGGAGCACGCGTCTTCCAGAACCGCCTGCCGGTGGCCGGCAGGCGGGCAGGCGTTTTTCGTCAATCACTTCGATGCGGTCTTGGTGTCCATATTGACGACCTGAACGCGGCGGTTGATCGGGTCCATCGGCGCGTTCGGATCCTTCGGCTTGGTCTTGCCATAGCCGACGGTGACGAGATCGGTGCCGGCGATGCCGTATTTCTCGGTCAGATAACGCTTGATGGTTTCGGCGCGGCGCTCCGAAAGATCCTGGTTGTAGGCGTCGCCGCCGATCGCATCGGTATGGCCGGCGACCACGAAGGTCGAACCCTTGAGGTTGGCATTGGTGAGCGCCTGGCCGAGCGCCTGTACCGACGGCATCGAGGTCTGGGTGATCTTGTCCGAGTTGTAGTCGAACTGGATATCGAGATCGATGTTCGGCTTGGTCGCGGCGATCTCGGCGATCTCTTCGCGTTCGCCGAGCGACAGCGACCGGGTCTTCCGGCCGCGCACGGTCTGCAGGAAGCTGATCTCCTTGGCTTTGACCGAGGGGTCCACCTGCGGCGCGCCGATCGACAGGCCGCGCGTCACCGGCTTCGGCTGCAGCGCGTGAATGATTTGATCCGCCGTGACGTTATTGTCGCCGGCAATGGCAAGGCCCGCCGTCATCGACAGCGCGGCACCGAGCGTAATCGCTTTTAAACCGTAAAGTCTGAGATAGCTGGTCATTGTCTTAATCCTCGCTGTGACGCCTGATGGCGTTTTGATGCTGAGACGATACGTCGGGTTCAACGAGATAAATGTGATTTGGGTCACGCACCCAAGGTGCGCCGGAACATTTGACGAGGTATAGGGATATCCCTATATTGCGCAGGTGACCGAACGGCCCCAACCGAAACCCTGTTTCTTTGTTGGCTCCAGCCGCAAAGACCTTAGGCGGTTCCCGGCCAAGGTGCAGAATCGGTTGGGCTTCGGTTTATTCATGGTGCAGGAGGGCGATGAGCCCGCGGCCGCGAAGGCGCTGAAAGGATTCGGCGGCCGCGCTGTTCTAGAGTTGGTCGACGATTTCGACGGCAACACGTGCCGGGCGGTTTACACCGTGCGTTTTGCCGAGGTGGTTTACGTGCTGCACGCGTTTCAGAAGAAGGCCAAAAAGGGCGTCGCCACACCCTTGCAAGATATCGAGCTCATTAAGTCGCGCCTGCGTGATACGGAACATCACTACCGCGCCCAGCGAAAATAAAGGCAGTAAGCCATGACAAAACGCAAAACCGAAGTTTACGAAGGTAGTGGTAACGTGTTCGCCGACCTGGGGCTGCCGAATTCCGAAGAGCGGCTCTTGAAGGCTAGCATCGTGAGTGAGCTGCACCGACTGATCAAACAGCGCGGGCTTACGCAAGTGAAAGCAGCCAAACTCATCGGCATCTATCAGCCCGACCTGTCACTTCTCCTGCGTGGCGATTTCGACGATTATTCGGTGGGACGGCTGATGAAGATGCTCACTGCGTTCGAACAAGACATCGAGATTGTCATGAAGCCCAACCGGAAGGCCGGAAAACCTGGGCGTATCACGTTCAAATCCGCGGCAGCGTGATGGGGCGGGTTGCCCCAACGCAACGTCCGTCGAATCGGTTCGATCACGGAGCCGCGCCGCCATCCCCAACGTGACCTAGATCACAGTTCGTACATGAAAAGTTGATCATGTTGGCCCCGACCAGTCGGCCTCCGGGCCAGACACATCGAGGACCGGGATCAGGGGAGAAGGGACCATGCGCTTCTTGATCGCAGCACTGTCAGTGACGGGACTTCTGTTCAGCGCCGACGCGGCCTTGGCCGACAAGCGCGTCGCCTTCGTGGTTGGCAACAGCGCCTATAAGAACGTGGCGCCGCTTCCGAACCCGGCGGTCGATGCCAAATCGATGGCAAAGCTTCTGCGCAATGTCGGTTTCGACGTCGTCGAAGGCTCAAACCTCACCCGCGACAAGATGACGGAGCGGTTGCTCGAGTTCGGCAAGAAGGCCGAAGGCGCCGATATCGCGCTGTTCTATTATGCCGGCCACGGCATCGCCGTTAACGGCAGCAATTATCTGTTGCCGGTCGACGCCGATCTCAAATCCGAAATGGACGTCAAGCTTGGCGCTGCCATCAATGTCGATGTCACGCTGGAGCAGACCATGGCGGACGCCAAGGTCAAGCTGGTGTTCTTCGACGCCTGCCGCGACAATCCGTTCACGGCGAGGATCCGTTCCGCCAAGGCTACCCGCAGCGTCTCGGTTGAATCGGGCCTCGCTGAAATGAAATCCGGCGAAGGCACGCTGATCGCCTTCGCGACCGGTCCCGGACAGACCGCGCTAGACGGCGAAGTCGGCACCAACAGCCCCTTCACCCGCGCGCTGCTCGCCAATATCGCAACCCCGGGCGCCGAGATCCAGCAGGCCATGACCAAGGTCCGCGCCCAGGTCAACGAGGAGACCAACAAGAATCAATTGCCCTGGGGCCACACCAACCTGATTGGTTCGGTCTATCTCAATCCGGTTGCCACTCCGGATACGCCGGCCGTGGCGCCGAACACGCCGGCCGTCACCACCGGTCCGGCCTCGGAAGTTGAGCTCGAGTTCTGGCGCTCGATCAAGGACTCCAACAAGCCGGAAGAACTCAACGCCTATCTCACCAACTATCCGAACGGGACCTTCAAGTCGCTGGCGCTGGCCCGCATCGCTTCGCTGCAGGACGGCCCCTCGACCGCGACCCGCAACCTGACCACCGGGATCGATCCCGCAACCTTCACCGAGGAAGCCGACCAGATCGCGGAAGACCAGCTCGGCCTCGACAAGGGTCAGCGCCGCGACGTGCAGCGCCGCCTCACCGGCCTCGGCTTCGACACCAAGGTCACCGGCAAGTTCGATGAAACCACCCGCGCCGTGATCACCCGCTGGCAGGCCGCGCGCGGCTATCCCAAGACCGGTTTTGTCAATGCGCTGCAGCTCAAGGCGCTGCAGTCAGAGATCGTGTCGAGCCGTGTTGCTTCCTCCGATGATTCCTCCGACGACGAGCCGGTGCACCACGCCGGTCACCACTCCGGCGGCGGAGGCGGCGGCCGTCACTATTCTCGCGGCGGCGGTGGCGGACCCGGTGCTTTCTTCGGCGGCATGATGGGTGGGCTGTTCCGCAGGTGAGTTCCGGTAAACTCGAGCGGTGAATGAAACATCTTGCGAAAGGCGGCATGGCGGGCCGCCTTTTTTGCGCCACTTGCGAATCTTGCTCGACTGGTGGTTTCCTGACCGCGGTCCCGGTCGCAAAGCCGTCGCCGCGGCGCCGATCTGCGAACATCAAATCGGCCAGATGCTTGCTTAAGAAAATCGCTCGCGAACAACAACAGAAGACAGCGGCGTAACAGGGCCTTGTTTCAGTCACCGAAAAGACCAAGCGACTATCAGGGGTATCGGCCGGTGATGCCGGATCGCTCGGGATTATCAGCGCCGATCCTGCTCGGCGCGGTCATCATCGCCGCGGCGATTCTGCTGTCGACGCTGGTCACCTCCGTCACCACGCGGTTCATGGCGATGGACAGTCCGAACGATGACAATGTGTGGCTGATCGACCGCTTAACCGGCGCCGTCTATAAATGTCAGGCTACCGAACGCGGCAAGGCCGCCTGCGAGCCCGACACCGCGACCGGGAGTATCGGCGAGAAGGGCAAGCGCTGAGCCCGGAGAATTTTGCCGCTTGATTTCGGCGAATCCGGCTACATTGCCGGGCGATGCCCACTACGATCAAACTTCATCCCCTGACCAAGATTCAAGCCCGGCGGATCTGGTTGCGCGCGCAGCGGCTCGATTCGCAAGCGCCGTTCGGCGAGGGACCGCGGGCGACCGCGGCCGCGGTCGGCCATCTCGGCTATGTCCAGATCGACACCATCAATGTCATCGAGCGCTCTCACCACCATATTCTGTGGAACAGGATTCCGGCCTACCAGCGCGCCGATCTGCGCCAGGCCCAGAGTGTCGAGAAAAGCGTGTTCGAATATTGGACCCATGCGCTGTCTTACGTGCCGACAAACGACCTGCGCTTCTTCATTCCGGCCATGAAACACCACCAGCGCGAAGGCCATAAATGGCTCGCGTCGGTCAAGCCGGCCGATTTGCGCAAGGTCATGCGATTGATCCGGCGTGACGGCGCGCTGACCATCCGCGACATCGACGACGACGTGCTGGTGGACAAGGAGCATTTGTGGGCGAGCCGCAAGCCGTCGAAACGGGCGCTGCAGCTTTTGTTCTACCAGGGCCGGCTCACGATCTCCGAACGCATCGGCATGTTGAAAACCTATGAGCTGATGGCCCGGCATTTCGGCTGGGACGAGCCGCCAAAGGGCGCGTCGCCGCGCGAGCTCGCCGGCTACTTGCTCGACCGCGCGCTGCGCGCCCAGGGCGTCGTCAGCCTCGATTCGATCTGCCATCTCGACGCGCCGAGCAAGCCGCAGGTCCGCCGCCTGATCGACGCACGCCTTCGCCGCGGCGAGCTGGTGCCGGTCGCGCTGGACGGCGCGGGCAAGCAGGAGCATTGGGCCGAGCCCGCGACGCTGGAAGGTATCGGCGGCGAGGCTGGCGCGCTGGTCCATATCCTCTCGCCGTTCGATCCGCTGATCATCCAGCGCAAGCGCACGCATCTGTTCTTCGACTACGAACATCGTTTCGAGGCCTATGTCCCGAAAGAAAAGCGCGTGTTCGGCTATTTCGCGCTGCCGGTTGTGGTGGGCGAGAACATCGTCGCCGCGCTCGATCTCAAGACCGACCGCAAGAGCAAAAAATTGCTGGTGCAGCAGTGGAGCTGGGTCGGGAACGGCAAAAAGACCGGCGCGCGGAAGGAGCTAAAGCGCCGCATCGAGGAGGAGCTGCACCGGTTCGAGCGGTTTCAGCTCGCGGAGTGAGGGGCCTTTTGCGCTGAAGAAGTTCCAACGCGGTCGAGCAGCATGCCCAAAACGATGCCGACACCGTAGGCAAGCATGTCCCATGGCGAGAAGATACGGCCGAGCAGCAGCGCGCCCGCTAGCGTCAGCCGAAAGGCATCGAGCCAGGGGCTGTGAACCAGCCGGAACAGTTCGACGCAGATCGCGATCACGGCTGAGATCAAAGCGATCCTCTGCCGTGACAGATTTGGACCCGCGATCGCGACCAGGAAGAAGACCATGGTCCCCCACAGCACGGAGCCGCCGTATTTGACGAAAAGCGCCGGCAGCCCGAGGCGAAGCCCTAATCCGCGCAAGGCGAGGCCGCAGATAATGATCGACAGGCAAAGGCAGGCGCGGACGGGCAAGATGGCCCGAGACGTGCGATCCGGCGGCAGGCGATTTGAAATTGTGTCCATCGTCCGCGCTACGCTCGTTCGAGGCGACCCGTCAAGCATGGTCACTCGGCTTTTGATACCCGAAACTTCAGCTCATCGACTTTGGACAAGAGAAATTTCAACAGCGGCGACGTGTTGGCCTCGTTGTAGCCGATCACGAGGTCGACCATCGGCTGCGCGCCCTGGATCGGCCGGCTGACGACCGTCTCCGGCAGCAGGTTTTGGGCATACAGGGGTAGCAAGCAGACGCCGCCGGTGGAGGCGACCAGCGAAATCGCCATCGCCAGATTCTCGGCCTGATGGTCAGGCTTCAGGGCGATGCCGACGCGCTTGATATAATCATCGATGGCAGTCCACGCGGTCGGCGCCCGAAGCGGGGATACGCTGATAAAAGTCTCCCCCGCGATGTCCTGCGGACGGATCGAGTTGCGCGCGGTCAGCGCGTGATCGCGCGGCATCAGCACGATCAGCGGGTCCTTTCTCAAAAGCCTGAACTTCAGACCGGGCGCCTGCTTCTCCGGACGCAAAAAAGCCAGGTCGATCTTGCCGCGGATCAGACCGGCCGCGAGATCGGGCGAATCCTGGCTGTGGATGACGACTTCTGTGGAGGGCAGTTCGGCGCGCAGGATGCCCATGACAGCCGGAAGCCAATCCATCTCGTAGCCGGTCAAAAACCCGATCGCAAAAGACGTCCGCGCCGGTTGCGCCGCCCGCCGCGCCGCCTCGGAGGCCGCCTCGACCTGCAACAGCGCCACCCGCGCATGATCGAGGAACACCCGCCCCGCCGCGGTCAGGTCTATGCCGCGCGGCCCGCGGATCAATAGCTGAACGCCGAGCTCCAGTTCGAGATCGTGGATCTGCCGGCTCAGCGATGGCTGCGCGGTATGCAGCCGCTTTTGCGCGGCCACCGTCAGGCTGCCTTCCTCGGCCACGGCGACGAAGTAACGAAGGTGTCGAAGCTCCATGCGAGATATTCCTCAAAAGTATGGCTCCGACCCTACAAAGTCTTTCTCCTGAACGCCAGCGCGATCTACATCCCTCACAACGGCAGCCAAAAACGTCGGTCAGGGCAACTCATCCGCCCCGCTTCGAAACTTCTGGCAAGGCCAAGCAGGCATACCTCGAAGGAGAAGTCTCATGACCAATCAGATTGTCCTGATCACAGGCGCTCTCACCGGTATAGGCCGCGCCACCGCGACTGCCTTCGCCCGCGACGGCGCCAGCCTTGTCGTTTCGGGCCGCCGCGATGACGAAGGCCAGCGGCTTGTCACCGAATTGCGCGCGCTCGGCGTGGAAGCGGAATTCGTTCGTGCCGACGTTCGCCACGAGAGCGAGGTGCAAAATCTGGTCGACAAGACGGTGGCGCGGTTCGGCCGTCTCGACGTCGCCGTCAACAATGCCGGCACCGAAGGCAAGCCCGGCCCGGTCACCGAACAGACCGCGGAGAGTTTTGCCGCCGCCTTCGACACCAATGTGCTCGGCGTGCTCTTGAGCATGAAGCACGAATTGCGCGTGATGCAGGCGCAGGGCGCCGGCAGCATCGTCAACCTGTCGTCGTCCATGGGCCATCGCGGCGCGCCCAACGCATCGCTCTATACCGCCAGCAAGCACGCCGTCGAAGGATTGACGAAATCCGCAGCCCTTGAAGCCGCCGCGTTCGGTGTCCGTGTCAACGCGGTCGCGCCCGGCCCGGTCGAGACCGCGATGCTCGATCGCTTCACCGGCAGCGCCGAGCGGAAGGCTGGCCTTGTCGCAGGCGTGCCGTTGAAACGCGCGGGCCGGCCGGAAGAGATCGCCGACGCCATCGTGTTCGCAAGCTCGGCCAAGGCATCGTTCATCACCGGCCAGATCATCGACGTCAACGGCGGCAAGACCGCCGCGTAAGCAATTTCTTATCCCGAATGGAAAGCTACCATGAGTGATCTCATCAGCAGAACCGCTCTTGTCACCGGCGCATCGCGCGGCATCGGCCGCGCCACCGCCCGCGCGTTGGCCGCAGCCGGTGCGCGTGTCATCGTTCACTACCGCAACGCCGCCGAGGAGGCGGAGGCGCTGGTCAAGGAGATCCGCGCCGACGGCGGGCGGGCAGACGCGGTGGCCGCCGATCTCGCCGCGCCCGATGGCGCGCACAAGGTGGCGGCGGAAGTCCGCAAACTCGTCGTTGGTCAGCTCGATATCCTGGTTGCCAATGCCGGCGTCGCGACCGCCGCTGCCATCGAGGACCAGAGCGTCGAGGAGTTCGATCGCATGTTCGCCGTCAACGTCCGCGCGCCGTTCTTCCTGGTGCAGCAATTGCTGCCGCTGTTCGGCGAGGGTTCCAGCATCGTGCTTTTGTCGTCGCTGGCGGCGCGGGCGTCGGTCGGCCTGTTGCCGGCTTACGCCGCCACCAAGGGCGCGATCGATACGCTGGTGAAACATTTTGCGGCGCTGTTGGGCCCGCGCGGCATTCGCGTCAATGCGGTGGCGCCCGGCGTGATCGACACCGACATGTCGAAATTCGCCAGAACCGACGAAGGCCGGCAGTTCACACTCGGCATGCAGGCATTGCAGCGCATCGGGCATCCCGACGAGGTCGCCGACGTCATTGCCTTCGTGGCGTCCGATGCGGCGCGCTGGGTCACCGGCGACACCATCCAGGTCGGCGGCGGCTCGAAACTCTGATCGCCGCACAGGGAGGCATCAATGAAGCTTTATCAATCAAACGCGTCGCCGAATTCCCGCCGGGTGAGGATCTTTCTCGCGGAGAAGGGGATTTCGATGCCGATCGTGCCGGTCGATCTCGGCGCGCGTGAGCAGTTTTCGGACGCCTACGCCGCGATCAATCCGCGCCGGGTCGTTCCGACGCTGGTCTTGGACGACGGCACCGCGATCGGCGAAGTGCCGGCGATCCTGCGCTATCTCGAGGAAATCCATCCCGAGCCGCCACTGCTCGGAGTGACACCGAAGAACAAGGCGCTGGTTGCGATGTGGGAGCGGCGCGCCGAACTGGAAGGATTTGCGGCCGCGATGGAAGCGGTTCGAAACGCTGTTCCCGCTCTCAAGAACCGCGCCATCGCCGGACCGCATGACTATGAGCAGATCCCGGCGCTGATCGAGCGAAGCCGAAAGCGCGTGATAAATTTCTACGCCGATTTCAATACCCGGCTCGCCGATGTGCCGCTTGTGGCCGGAGACTCGTTTTCGGTCGCCGACATTACCGCGATCGTCACCGTCGATTTCGCAACCAAGGCGGCCGGCCTTCCGATCGCGGACGAGCATACGGCCTTGAAGCGCTGGTATGATCTGATCTCGGCCCGCGCCAGCATGGGCGCGTAGCTCATCATCCCGGCGGCGCGTCGGCGAGCGGGATGGTCAGCTCGAACGCGGTTCCCTCTTTGGTATCGAGCAGGCGGATCGCGCCGCCATGGGCGTCGAGCATGGCGCGCACGATGGCCAGCCCCATGCCGGTGCCGCCGCTGTCGCGCCGCGTCGTGAAAAAACTGTCGAAGATTTGCGTCCGGTTGTTGGGCGAGACGCCTTCGCCGTTGTCGCCGATCTTCACCCGCAGCAAATTGCCTTGCCGCGTCGCTGCGAGATCGAGCGTCGTGCTGCCGTGGCGCGCCGCGTTGTCGGCAAGATTGGCAAAAATAATGGCGGCATTTTCCTCCGATATGCGCATCGGCGTATCCAACTCGCCGCTGGCGCGAATCTCGAGCGAGGGAAAGGCCGCGCGCAAACCGGTGATCGCGGCAGACAGTTTTGCGGCGCCGAGCGCAATCGGGTTTTCGGCGCGGGCAAAATCGCGCAAGCGGGTGGAGATTTTCGCCAGCCGGTCGGCGTCGGCAACGATATTGTCGAGGAATTTGCGGCGGTCCTGGTCGCTCATGGCGGGCGCCGGCGCGTCGATGTCGTCGCGCAGCAGTTCGGCGGCGCCCTGGATCGAGGTCAGCGGCGATTTCAGTTCATGCGAGACGTGGGTGGCAAACGTCGAGATGAAGCTCGATCGCGCGTTCAGCCGCCGCGCCATATCGAGAAAGCTTTGCGCCAGGCGGGCGAATTCGCTGGTGCCGTGGCGCTTGAGCGGACCAAGCGCGTTGCGGTCGCCCTTGCCGATCAGGTTTGAGCGCTCATTCAGTTCCCGCATCGGCTCGGTGATGGTACGGTGAAACAGGACGCCGATCAAAAGCGTCGGCACGATCATGGACAGGATCGCAAGCACGACCTTGGCGCGCTGCTCATAAAGATAAATGAAGACATTGCTGGGCGTGCGCGAGGCATAGACGACGCCCGCAACCTGGTCGCGCACGATCACGGGCATCGCGGTGAAGACGCGCATGCCGGTGCCCCGGCTCATCGAATAGAGCGAAGGCTGGTCGTGCTTGGAGATGCGCACGCGCAAGATAGCGGCAAAGCGTCCCTGCAGCGCCGCGGCGACTTCCTCGAGATGCGCCAGCGACAGCCCGACTTCCTGGCGGCCGGCGATCACGATGCCGTTGGGATCGAGCAGCCGAAACCCGGCGAGCGTCACGTATTGTGTCGCGACCAGATCCGGCATCATCCGCGCGCCGAGCGCTGTGAAAGCAGGATCGGCTGGTGCTGCAGGCGCGCGCGCTTCCGGCCGCGGCGGCAATATGCTCTCCTCGGCCAGTTCGAGCTTCGGCCAGATCGGCTGATACGGTTCGTCCGGCGGCTGTTGCGGCGGGGGCGGGACTTTTGTCCCGAGCGTGATAGTTGGCGGAATCGAGGTTTCGACCTCGCGCTGGAACACGGCGGATAAAGCAGCACTTTGCGCGATCAGTTCGGACTCGGTCTGCTGGATCAATTGATTTTGGTAGATTTTCAGAAAGTAGAGGCTGAACAGCGGCAGCGACAGCACGCTGGCCAGAACCAGAAAGACCACGAGGCTGAGACTTGGCCGCCACTTGCGCCGCGGGCCGGGCATATTGCTTGTGACGTCAGGACTCGCGGCCTCGGTCAACGCGCGGCCTCGCAGCGGCCCAGCTTGAAGCCGACGCCGTGCACGGTCTCGATCACGCTGTCGCAGCCGGCCGCCGCCATCTTGGCGCGGATATTTCGGACGTGGCTGTCGATGGTGCGATCCGCGACATGAATATTGCCGGCGTAAGCCGCATCGAGGATCAATTCGCGCGTGAACACGAATCCCGGCCGCGCCAGCAGCGTGCGCAGGATCGAGAATTCGAGCGCCGTCAGCGAGACCTGTGTGCCCTGGAAGCTCGCGGTGCGCGCGTCCGCATCGATCGCGAGCCCGCCATGATTCATGGCTTTGGTTACCGCCGGCGCCGGAGTGCTCCGCGCCCGCCGCAGGATCGCATTGACCCTGGCGACCAGTTCGCGCGGACTGAACGGTTTTGTCACATAATCGTCGCCGCCGATCTCAAGCCCGAGGATGCGATCGATCTCCTCGTCGCGGGCCGACAGAAACAGGATCGGCGTATCCGCGCTTTTCCTGATCTCGCGGCAGACTTCGAGGCCGTCCATCTCCGGCATGCCGATGTCGAGCACGATGAGGTCGTGGACGTTGCGGTCGAACTGGCGCAGCGCCTCCTTGCCGTCCTGCGCGATCGAGATCGCCATGCCCGTCTTCTCGAACGCGAAGCGCACGACGTCGCGGATATGCGGATCATCATCGACGACGAGAATGGAGTGAGCCATGTTCGCGCTAGCCTTGGCCGCCATCTACGGGATTGAGCGGTGTGTCGGGATTGTTAGCCAAATATCGCTGCAGGCGCCATGCCCGAAAACCCCAGGCGCGCCAGTTTGCCATGCCCTTTCGGGCTGCATCAGCAGCTTGATCGAACCGGAATCCTGCAACGTAGGGCTGGAACGCCGGGATATTCTGCAGACGTGGCTCGAGGACGGGCAAGACTTGTGGACCAAGCGAAAACAGATATTTCAAATCGAGATTTGGGCCGGCACCGCCAGCTTCCCGGCAGTGCTCAACATTGTAGGAAGCAACGACTTGCGGTGCGTTGATGAAACAGCATCCGTAGAGCACCAGCGCAAGCGTCGCGGCATTGGCTGTGACCAACCATGAATTGGGCTTCTTCAACAAGATCTGGATCAGGATCAGCATTAGCCCCGCGGCCACCAGTCCCATCCAGATGAACGCCGCGAGGCGCAGATAAGTGAGCGAGAAAGCCGCGACATAGAGATCGAGCCGGAAGATCGACGAGATCACCAGCAGGATGTTTTGCCCGATCCATGCCAGCACCAGCGGACGGATCAGCCTGGAGTGCTCCGCCGGTCCGGCCGGGCGCATCGCGATCAGGACAAATCCCGCGGCGAGCAGCGCGGTGGCGATCAGCGGATAGGCGCCGCGATGGGCGTATTCGGCGTGGCTCATGCCGTCGGGGAGGCTGGCGCCGCCCCAGAGATAGACAAGGTCGAGCCCGCTTTGGAGCGCGAACAGCGCGTTGAAAAGGATCAGCGAGCGCACCATCGCGGCTTTACCGAAAAAGAGACCCGGGTCCGATGGCGCTGCGGCAACCGCTTCGCTAGCCGCAGTGCTCGTAATGGAATTGCGGCGGTTGCGACGGAGCATCAAAGGCCAGATAAATCCGGCCAGTAAAACCCAGAATGCCACCCGCGCCGGATCGAGCGCGTTGATGAGTGTCCACAGGTCGATCCGCAACAGCCCGTGCTCGATCAAGGGATTTGCCGAAGCGAACAGCCAGACGAAGATCGTGAAAATCCCGAGCGGAACGATCCAGCCGGCCAGCGAACCGGGTTTCAGCCACTCGTAATTTCCCTGCTGCGTCAGCCGGACCAAATCGGCCGCCAGATGAAACGGGCCGCGAAACGGCGTTGCCAGCACTTCAAGGAGATATTGCCACCAACGCGCACCTTGCCGAGCGGTGACCACCATCACGAACGTCGCCGTTGACAGCGTGCCCACCATCACGGAGAGCAAGTTGACGTCTTCGATCAGGACCAAGAGGCCCGCGACGAAGACGAACGTCATGCCGATCAGGGTATGGCGTGTCGCGCGCACGCCATTGCTGGCGACGGCGACGCCGCCGAGCGCCCCGAGAAACAGTGCAAGCGAGATGCCGATCTCCCAGCCGTAAAACAGCCAGTCGGCCAGCGCGACGCTAGCCGCGGCAAGCATCAGCGGCTTGAGAAGCGGGCGCGCGGGAGCGGGAGCCATTTCCAAATCGGAGGCGGCGGCAATCGACATGATTTTATGTTCCTGAGGTGATGAGGGTCAGGTGAGGGGCTGTAATCGCCAGAATTGAAGGGAGATGATCTTGGCCATGGCCCGACGATGCCAAGCCGATTGGCAGCGCGTTTGCTGGAGACCCTGAGGATTTGCGGATTTTTATGCAGATTTCATGCAGGCGCGGGGCAGGGCGGCCGAAAACCCCATTCTCACGGCCAATCCGCGATGCTAAGAGCCCCGCGTCCCACCACCCCACCAACAAGAACAACACCGGGAGAAAACCCCATGAGCCAATCCGCCACCGCCATCGCCGCGCCCCGCGCCGCCAGTAGCGAGCTCGAAACCTCGACCATCCGCGCGATTTCGTGGCGGCTGATTCCGTTCCTGGTGCTGGCCTATTTCTTTTCCTATCTCGATCGCGTCAATCTCGGTTTTGCCGCGCTGACCATGAATGCCGAGCTGAAATTCTCGCCGACGGTTTTCGCGTGGGGCGCCGGCATCTTCTTCATCGGCTATTTCATCTTCGAGGTGCCGAGCAATCTGGCATTGGAAAGATTCGGCGCCAGCCGCTGGATCGCGCGGATCATGGTGACCTGGGGCATCATCTCCGGATTGATGGCGCTCGTCAGCGGGGTCTGGAGTTTTTATGGACTGCGCTTCCTGCTTGGAGTCGCCGAAGCCGGGTTCTTTCCCGGCATCATTCTTTATCTGACCTATTGGTATCCGGCCGAATATCGCGCGCGCTTTCTCGCCGCCTTCGCCATCGCCGTCCCGGTGTCCTCGGTGATCGGCGCGCCGATCTCGGGGCTGCTGCTCGGGCTCGACGGCGTGATGGGTATTAAGGGATGGCAATGGCTGTTCATCATCGAGGGCATTCCGTCGGTGTTGCTCGGCATCGTGACCTGGTTCTATCTCACCGATCGCCCGGCGCAGGCCGATTGGCTCACGGCCGAGCAGAAGGCCTGGCTGTCGGCAAAACTCGAAAGCGAGACCGCCGCCAAGAAGGCCGCGCAGCACCTGACGCTGGGGCAGGCGCTTTCTTCGCCGAAGGTGATCACGCTGAGCCTGATCTATTTCGGATTCGTTGCCGCGCTCTATGGCATGCAGTTCTGGCTGCCGCAGATCATCAAAGCGTTCGGCTTCACCAACGCGCAGACCGGTTTTGTCGCCGCGGTGCCGTACCTGTTCGGCACGGTCGCGATGATCCTGTGGGCGCGCCATTCCGACGCGAGCCGCGAACGGGTGATGCATGTCGGCGCGCCCTTGCTGTTGACCGCGGCGGCGCTCGGCATCTGCGGCTACATGGACAATCCCTATGTCACCATGGTCGCGCTGATCGTTGCCGCGATCGGCATCTTCGGCACCTTCGCGGTGTTCTGGACATTGCCGACCGCCTGGCTCTCCGGCACTGCCGCCGCGGGCGCGATCGCGCTGATCAATTCGATCGGCAACCTCGCTGGCTTCGGCGGGCCCTATCTGATCGGCTGGGTCAAGGAAGCCACCGGCTCGACGTCGACGGGGCTATTGGTTCTCGCGGTGCTGCCGCTGATTGGCGGGCTTTTGGTTTTCCTCGGCGGCCACGAAACCAAGACGGAATTCGCCACGGCCGCGAAGGCGAAGTAACGTTAGCCCGTCATTCCGGGGCGCGCGAAGCGCGAACCCGGAATCTCGAGATTCCCCGATGCGCAATTGCGCATCTGAGGTCTGGTCCTTCGGACCATCCCGGAATGACGGTCTTAACCGATCGACCTCACCTCAGCCTTCGACCAGCCATACCGCACCGCCTACGCAATTGTGCTCTGAATGGAGGACAGAAATTCGTGACTTCTTAACTACCGCACCTGCTCACGAAATCATGATCACTGACGAATGTTGACAATCGTCACTACATAATCGACACTCCCTCCAACTCATAGAGGGAAGCTGTCATGTTGGTCCGTTCCATTTTCGCTAACTATTACAGACTTTTAGCTGGCGCAGCGCTGGCCCTGGCCGCAATCGCACTGGCCGGCTGCAATGACAAGGTCGCCGAAAAAGCAACGCCGTCGCGCCCGGTTTTGGTGGCGACCGTGCATTACGAGGCGGAATCACCGGCGCGCAGTTTCGTCGGTACCATCAAGCCGCGGATCGAGGCCGATATGGGCTTTCGGGTGCCGGGCAAGGTCGCAAAGCGCCTGGTCGAGGTCGGCCAGAACGTGGATGTCGGCCAGCCGCTCGCCACCCTCGATGAAGTCGACTTGAAGCTGCAGGCCGAGCAGGCCGACGCGGAATTCCATGCCGCGACCGGCGTGCTGGCGCAGGCCGCCGCCGCAGAGACCCGCGCCAAAGACCTTCGCGCCAAGGGCTGGGCCACCGACGCGCAGCTGGATACGGCCAAGGCTGCCGCCGACGAGGCGCGTGCGCGGCTCGATCGTGCGGTGCGCTCGGTCGAACTGACCAAAAACTCTCTCTCTTATGCAACGCTTGTCGCCGACACCCGCGGCGTCGTCACCGCGACCCTGATCGACGCTGGACAGGTCGTGGCCTCTGGACAAACCGCGATCCGGGTGGCCCGTTTTGGCGAAAAGGAAGCCGTGGTCGCGATCCCGGAAACGCTGCTTGGCCGTGCCAAGGACGGCGTCGCGACCGTCAGCCTGTGGTCGGACCCGAACAAGAAATATACCGCAACACTGCGCGAGATCGCGCCCGCGGCCGATGCGGCGACCCGCACCTATCTGGCAAAATTTTCGCTGCCCGACGCCGGTGACGCGGTTTCGCTCGGCATGACCGCGACGCTGACGCTCGCCGATCCCGAGACGACGCGGGTCGCGCGGCTGCCGCTGTCGGCGCTGTTCAGCGAAGGCGGCGGTGCCTCGTTCTACATCGTCGACGACAAGGGCGACGTGGCGCTGAAGCCGGTCGCGGTGAAGTCTTACGAGAGCAATGACGTCGTCATCTCCGGCGGCGTCGACGAAGGCGCCAAGGTGGTTGCGCTCGGGGTGCAGAAACTCGATCCGGCCCAGAAGGTCCGGGTCGTCTCGTCACTTTCATTCTAATTCGAGCTGATTCGAGGAGGGCGTGATGAAGCATTTCAATCTTTCAGCCTGGGCGGTCAGCCACCCCGCGCTCATTCTGTTCCTCGTGGTCGCGCTCGGCGTGGCCGGCTTCTTCTCTTACGAGAAGCTCGGGCGCGCGGAAGATCCCTTCTTCACGGTCAAAGTTGTGAACGTCTCGGCGATCTGGCCGGGCGCCACCGCTGCCGAAATGCAGACCCAGGTCGCCGACCCCATCGAAAAGAAACTGCAGGAACTGCCCTATTTCGAGAAGGTGCAGACCTACTCGAAGCCGGCCTTCACGGCGATGCAGGTCACCTTCAAGGATTCGACGCCGCCAAAGGACGTGCCGTATCTGTTTTATTTGTTACGCAAGAAGCTGGTCGACGTGCAGGGCCAATTGCCGACGGGACTGCTCGGCCCCGTCGTCAACGATGAATTCTCCGACGTCGATTCCATCCTCTATATGATGACCGGCGACGGCGCCAATTACGCGCAGCTGAAAAAGGCCGCCGAGGGCATGCGCCAGCGGCTTCTCAAAGTGCCGGGTGTGACCAAGGTCGACCTCTACGGCATCCAGGACGAACGCATCTTCGTCGAATTCTCGCATGCCAAACTGGCCACGCTCGGGATCACGCCGCAGGCGCTGTTCGATTCGCTTGCGAAGCAAAACAACGTCGTGCCGGCCGGCACGGTGGAAACCTCGTCGCAGCGCGTGCCGCTACGCGTCACCGGCGCGCTCGATGGCGTCAAGGCGGTCGCCGAGACGCCGGTCGAAAGCAACGGCCGGGTGTTCCGGCTGGGCGATATCGCGACGGTTACGCATGGCTATGTCGACCCGCCGAGTTTTGTGGTGCGCCAGGAAGGCAAGCCCGCGCTCGGCATTGGCGTGGTCACCACCAAGGGCGCCAACATCCTGGAGCTCGGCAAGGACGTTGCCGCGGCGACCGACGAATTCATGAAAGCTGTCCCGCAGGGCATCAATGTCGAATTGATCGCCGATCAGCCCAAAGTGGTCGAGCACGCCGTCAATGAGTTCGTGCACTCCTTCATCGAGGCGCTCGCGATCGTGCTGTTCGTCTCTTTCGTGGCGCTCGGCTGGCGCACCGGCATCGTGGTAGCGGCCTCGGTGCCATTGGTGCTGGCGATCGTCTTCATCGTCATGAACACGATGTCGCTCGATCTGCATCGCATCACGCTCGGCGCGCTGATCATCGCGCTGGGACTATTGGTCGACGATGCCATCATCGCGGTCGAGATGATGGTGGTGAAAATGGAGCAGGGCTGGGACCGTGTCCGCGCGGCGTCCTTTGCCTGGGAATCCACGGCGTTTCCGATGCTGACGGGAACGCTGGTCACCGCGGCCGGCTTCCTGCCGATTGGCTTTGCCAATTCCGCGGTCGGCGAATATGCCGGCGGTATTTTCTGGATCGTGGCGATCGCCCTGGTCGCGTCCTGGTTCGTGGCGGTGATCTTTACGCCCTATATCGGGGTAAAACTGCTGCCCAACATCACCGTCAGCCACAATCACGACCCGCACGCGGTCTACGAAACCCGCGTCTACCGCATCCTGCGCAGCATGATCCAGTGGTGCGTCGAGCACCGGGTCAAGGTGGTGCTGGCGACGGTGAGCATCTTTGCACTCTCGATCGTGGGCTTCGGTCACGTCCAGCAGCAGTTCTTCCCGCTGTCGGAGCGGCCCGAACTGTTCCTGCAGCTGCGGTTGCCGGAAGGCACCGCCTTCAATGTCACCGAAAACTCCGTCAAGAAGGCGGAAACGCTGCTGAAGGACGACAAGGATATCGCGACCTACACCGCCTATGTCGGCCAGGGTTCGCCGCGGTTCTGGCTCGGGCTCAACCCGCAACTGCCGAATGAGGCGTTTGCCGAGATCGTGATCGTCGCCAAGGACGTCGAGGCGCGCGAGCGGATCAAGGCGAAAATCGAGAACGCGGTTGCCGACGGTGCACTGTCCGAAGCGCGCGTCCGCGTCGACCGCTTCAATTTCGGCCCGCCGGTCGGCTTCCCCGTTCAGTTCCGCGTGATCGGCCCCGATCCGAACACTGTCCGCGACATCGCCTACAAGGTGCGTGACGTCGTCCGGCAGAATCCCAACGTCAAGGATCCGCAGCTCGACTGGAACGAGCAGTCGCCCTATCTCAAGCTGGTCGTCGACCAGGATCGCGCCCGCGCGCTCGGCCTGACGCCTGAGGACGTGTCGCAGGCGCTGAGCATGCTGATCTCCGGCGCGCCGGTGACGACGATCCGCGACGGCATCGAGAAGGTCGGTGTGGTGGCGCGTGCGGTGCCGTCCGAACGACTCGATCTCGGCCGTGTCGGCGACCTTACTGTGACCTCGCGCAACGGCGTCGCGGTGCCGCTGACCCAGATCGCCAAGATCGAGTACGCCCATGAGGAGCCGATCATGTGGCGGCGTAACCGCGACATGGCGATCACCGTGCGCGGCGATGTCGTCGACGGCGTCCAGGCGCCTGACGTCACCAACCAGATCTGGCCGAAACTGCAGGAGATCCGCGATCACCTCGAACCGGCCTACCGGATCGAGGCCGGCGGTGCCTTCGAGGAATCCGCCAAGGGCAATGCGTCGATCTTCGTGCTGTTTCCGCTGATGGTGCTGGTCATGCTGACGCTTTTGATGATCCAGCTGCAGAGTTTCTCGCGTCTGTTCCTGGTGTTCCTGACCGCGCCGCTCGGCATCATCGGGGCGTCGCTGGGGCTGAATGTGGCGAACCAGCCGTTCGGCTTCGTGGCGCTGCTCGGATTGATTGCGCTCGCCGGCATGATCATGCGCAATGCGGTCATTCTGGTGGACCAGATCGAAACCGACGTCGCCCACGGCCTGACCCGCAAGGAAGCCATCGTGGAAGCCACCGTGCGGCGCGCCCGCCCGGTGGTCTTGACCGCGCTCGCCGCGATCCTGGCGATGATCCCGCTGTCCCGCTCGGCGTTCTGGGGCCCGATGGCGATCACCATCATGGGCGGTTTGTTTGTTGCAACCTTCCTGACCTTGCTGTACCTGCCGGGTCTCTACGCTCTCTGGTTCCGCAAGAGCCTTGGCGAGGCCGGCGTCAGCAAGCCCGCCGATCTTGCGCCGCAGCATGAAGGCGAGGGCGAGCCCGCATTTGGGCTTGCTGAGGCTGCGGAATAATTCGACATTGAGTACCCTAAGGTCTGAGTCCCGATATGACGCTGATTTCTGAACATACCGAAACCGACACCCGGGAACGGATTCTCGTGGTGGCGGAGCGTCTGTTCCGTCAGCTCGGCTATCAGAAGACGACGGTCGCCGATATCGCCAAAGAACTGCGGATGAGTCCGGCCAACGTCTATCGCTTTTTCGATTCGAAAAAGGCGATCCACGAGGGCGTCGCGCGGGCACTGATGGGTGGGGTCGAAGACGCCACCGAGGTGATCGCGGCCAAGCGCGGCTCGGCGGCATCGCGGCTGCGCGAATTGATGACCACGATCCATCGCATGAACTGCGAACGCTACGTCGGCGATTCCAAGCTGCACGAAATGGTCGAGATCGCGATGGAGGAAAGCTGGGAGGTCTGCGTCGCCCATATGGAGCGGATCACCCATACCATTGCCGCGGTCATTGCCGATGGCGCGGCCTCCGGTGAATTCGAGGCGCCGGACGTGCCGCTGGCGGCGATGTGCGCCACCACCGCGATGATGCGATTTTTCCACCCGCAAATGATCGCGCAATGCGCCAACAAGCCGGGCCCCTCGCTCGACCAGATGATCGATTTTGTCATCGCGGGGCTATCGCCGCGGAGCAAGGCGGCCGGCAAATAAGGCTCTCTATCCCCGTCATTGCGAGCGCAGCGAAGCAATCCATCGCTCCGCATAACGCTATATGGATTGCTTCGTCGCTTGCGCTCCTCGCAATGACGGCTAGAGTTACGCTGAAACGATAAGGAAAACACCAGCGTGACAGAAAAAGATATCCATTCCTACGAGCCGGCCAACGGCCACGGCCTCAGGCACGATCCCTTCAACGCCATCATCGCCCCGCGCCCGATCGGCTGGATTTCGTCCCGGGACGCCAAGGGCCACATCAATCTCGCGCCCTACAGCTTCTTCAACGGGTTCTGTTACACGCCGCCGATCATCGGCTTTTCCTCGACCTCCTGGAAAGACAGCGTCGCCAATATCCAGGAGACCAAGGAATTCGTCTGGAATCTCGCGACCAAGGATCTGGCGCAGCAGATGAACGCCACCGCCGCCCACGTCGCCCACGACGTCAGCGAATTCAAGATCGCAGGGCTGACGGCCGCACCCTCAAAACTCGTCAACGTGCCGCGGGTGGCGGAAAGCCCGGTCTCGTTCGAATGCAAATTGACGCAGATCATCCAGTTGCAGGGCGCCGACGGCAAGAAGGCGCAGGCCTGGCTCACCCTCGGCGAGGTCGTCGCCGTCCATATCGACAAGGCCATGATCAAGGACGGCATCTACCAGACCGCACTGGCTCGCCCGATCGTCCGCGCCGGCCGCCGCGGCGATTATTTTGAAATTCGCCCGGAGGCGATGTTCGAGATGGTGCGGCCGGATTGAGTCTTCTCCCTCGCCCCGCTCTTGCGGGGAGAGGGTTGGGGTGAGGGGCTCCATCCGCGAAAGCCGAAGCACAACGCATGCGGAGGCTCCCCCTCACCCGGATTGCATTGCATGCAATCCGACCTCTCCCCGCAAGCGGGGCGAGGTGAGCCGCGCCGCCATTTTCCGGAACGGTTAACGTTGCTCGCCGTTATCTCATGCTGGTTCAATTTCGCTTCATTTTTCGGTGCGAACTTCACCTGAATCTCATGCTTTCCGCTAGAATGAGCCGTCTTTCGCAGATGCGGGACCGCCGGATCGCGTAAGCCCGCCGACCATGAGGACATCGCCATGAGCTCTCAGGCCTTTCGCCGCGACATCATCACCAAGCCGATCTTCTCCTGGGCGCGCACCGTGCTGCCGGCGATGTCGGACACCGAGCGCGAGGCGCTGGAGGCCGGCGATGTCTGGTGGGACGCCGATTTGTTCGCCGGCAATCCCGACTGGGCAAAACTGCTGAACTATCCGCCGGCCGCGCTGACGGCGGAGGAGAAAGCGTTTCTCGATGGTCCCGTCGATACGTTGTGCGCGATGCTCGACGACTGGAAGATCAATTGGGAATGGCGCGATCTTCCGCCCGAGGTATGGGATTTTGTCAAACGCGAAAAATTCTTCGGTATGATTATTCCAAAAGAATTCGGCGGGCTTGGCTTTTCACCCTATGCCCATTCGGAAGTGGTGCGAAAACTTTCGACGCGCTCGCTGACGGCTGCCGTCACCGTGATGGTGCCGAACTCGCTCGGGCCCGGCGAACTCCTGATGCGATTCGGCACCAGGGAGCAGCAGCAGCAATGGTTGCCGCGGCTTGCCGACGGCCGCGAAATTCCCTGCTTCGGTTTGACCAGTCCGGAAGCCGGCTCCGATGCCGCCTCGATGATCGACTCCGGCATCATCTGCAAAGGCAATTTTGAGGGGCGCGAAGTACTCGGGCTGCGCCTCAACTGGCACAAGCGCTACATCACGCTCGGCCCGGTGTCGACGCTATTGGGCCTGGCCTTCAAGGCCTATGACCCCGATCATCTCGTCGGCGCGAAGGAAGACCTCGGCATCACCGTGGCGCTGATCCCGACCAGTCTTCCCGGTGTCGAGATCGGCCGCCGCCACCTGCCGGCGATGCAGGTGTTCCAGAACGGCCCGAACTGGGGCCGTGATGTCTTTATTCCCATGGATTTTATCATTGGCGGCGAAGCGCGCCTCGGCCAGGGCTGGAAGATGCTGATGACGGCGCTGGCCGCCGGGCGCGGCATTTCGCTGCCGTCGCTATCCGCCGCCGGTGCGGCTTATGCGGCGCGCACGACCGGCGCCTATGCCCGCATTCGCGAGCAGTTCAACGTGCCGATTGGGAAATTCGAAGGCATCGAGGAGCCGCTGGCACGCATCGTGGCGACCGCCTATCTGCTCGACGCGGCGCGGCGGTTGACCTGCGCGGCGCTCAACCAGGGCCATCATCCCGCGGTCATTTCCGGGATCATGAAATTGCAGGCGACCGAGCGGATGCGGATCGCGATCGACGACGCCATGGACATCCATGGCGGCAAGGCCGTGATCGACGGCCCGCAGAATTACATGGGCACGCTCTATCGTTCGGTGCCGGTCGGCATCACGGTGGAGGGCGCCAACATCCTCACCCGCAATCTGATCGTGTTCGGCCAGGGCGCGATCCGCGCGCATCCGTATCTCCTGGAAGAGATGAACGCGCTCGGCGAACAGGACCGCGCCAAGGGTTTAGATGCCTTCGACAAGGCGTTCTGGAAGCATATCGGTCACAGCGTCACGACGCTGTTTCGGGCGTGGGGCCGGAGCTGGACCTTTGGCGCTTTTGCACCCGCGCCCGACGCCGGCGAGGCGACCGGTTTCTATCGCCAACTCTCGCGCTACTCGTCGGCATTTGCGCTGTGCGCCGACATGGCACTATTGACGCTCGGCGGCGCCCTAAAACGCAAGGAAATGCTGTCGGCGCGGTTCGGCGACATTCTTTCCGAACTCTATCTGCTCTCCGCCGCGCTAAAACGCTGGCAGGACGAGGGCAGGCAGCAAGCGGATTTTGCCGCGCTCGAATGGTGCATGGCGAGCGGGTTCAGAACAATCGAAAACCGCTTCGCGGAGATTTTGGCTAATCTCCCGAACCGGTTTGTCGCGGTCATTCTAAAATTCCTGATCCAGCCGTTCGGCGCTCGCGTGCTCGGGCCGTCGGATCGGGTGGTCCATTTATGCGCACAGATCGTGCTGGAGCCGTCCGCCGCGCGCGAGCGGCTCACGCCTGACCTCTCGCATGTCGATGACGACCGCGGCGTCGCCCGGCTGGAAAAGGCGTTCCTGCTCGTCACCGCCGCGGAGGATATCGCCCGGCGAATGCGCGCCTCCCATATTCACGACTGGCAAGAGGCGGTGAAGAAGGGCATCATCACCCAAGGCGAGGGCGAGCAGCTGGCGGCAGCGCATGAGGCGGTCGCAAAGGTGATCGAGGTCGACGATTTTCCGCCGGAAGCGCTGTCGCCGATTTACAAAAAACCCGCCGACGTACATCAATTTTTCCAGGAGCTCGGTGAGCAGAGGGCGGCGAGCTGATGCCGCGGCCGGTTTTCATTATCGACGGCAGCCGGACGCCGTTTTTGAAAGCGCGCAGTGGGCCCGGTCCCTTCACCCCGGTCGATCTCGCCGTGCAATGCGGCCGGCCGCTGCTCGCGCGGCAACCCTTTGCGCCCACGGCGTTCGATCAGGTAATCCTCGGCTGCGTCAATGTCATTGCCGATGAGATGAACCCGGCCCGTGTCGCAGCGCTTCGGCTCGGCATGGGGGAGGCGATGGTCGCCTTCACAGTGCAGATCAATTGCGGCTCCGGCATGCAGTCGATCGACACGGCCTATCGTTATATTCAGCAAGGCATTTCGGATCTTATTCTTGCCGGCGGCGCCGAAGCCCTGAGTTACGCCCCCTTGGTTTGGCCGCAACAGGGCGTGCGCTGGTTTGCAGGCCTTGCCGGCGCCAAGGGAATTCTGGGCAAGATCGCGGCCATCGCAAAAGCGCGTCCTTCCTACTTCAAACCGATCATCGGGCTCGAGCGCGGATTGACCGATCCGATCACCGAACTCAACATGGGCCAGACCGCCGAAGTGGTTGGTCACCTCTTCGGCATTACGCGCGCACAGTCCGATGCCTATGCCGCCGAAAGCCACAAGCGGCTGGCAAAAGCTCAGGCCGAGGGCTTTCTCAAGGGCGAGGTCGAAACCGCGTTCGCACGCGACGGCAAATTTTATGATCACGACGACGGCGTGCGGCCGGATTCTTCGCCCGAGACGCTCGCAAAACTAAAGCCGGTGTTCGAACGGCCCTGGGGCCAGGTCACCGCCGGCAATTCCTCGCAGATCACCGACGGCGCATCCTGGACCATCCTGGCGTCGGAAGACGCCGTCAAGAAGCATGGGCTGACGCCAAAGGCCGTCATCGTCGATAGCCAGTGGTCGGCGCTCGATCCCTCGATCATGGGCTTGGGTCCGGTGCTGTCGGCGACCGAGCTTTTGAAGCGCCACAAATTATCGCTCGGGGACATCGAGACCTGGGAATTGAACGAGGCGTTCGCCACGCAAGTGCTGGGATGCCTCGCCGCCTGGAACGACGAGAAATTCTGCCGCGAGATTTTGGGCCTCGACGGCCCCGCGGGGCAGATCGATCGGGCAAAACTTAATGTCGACGGCGGCGCGATCAGCCTCGGGCATCCCGTGGGCTGCAGCGGCAACCGCATCGTGCTGCACCTCGTCCATGCGATGAAGCGGTTGGGCACCAAGCGCGGCATCGCCACCGAATGCATCGGTGGCGGGCAGGGCGGCGCGATGTTGATCGAGATGGTGTGATCATGGACTCAACTGTCATGGACACGCTGGCCGACCGCGTGCTCGAACTCGGGCCGAAGCCCGATGTGGACGGCCCCTACCGCAATTTCAAGCTGACCCGCGATGCCGACGGCGTCGCCTGGCTTTTGTTCGATCGCGCGGGCGCGAGTGCCAACACGTTGTCCGCCGACGTCATCGAAGAGTTCGATGCCGTGTTGGCGGCGCTGGAGAGCCAGCGGCCGACCGGGATTGTGATCCGCTCCGCCAAAAAATCGGGTTTCATTGCCGGCGCCGACGTCAACGAATTCCGCGGCGCGACCGATCCGCGCGCCGTCGAGACGGCCATCGGCCGGGCGCATGCGGTGATCGATCGTCTCGAAGCGGTAAAAATCCCGACGGTTGCCGTGATCCATGGCTTCTGCCTCGGCGGCGGCCTCGAAGTCGCGCTGGCCTGCCAGTCGCGGATTGCGATCGACGGCGCGCGCTTCGGGTTTCCGGAGGTAATGCTGGGCTTGCATCCCGGCCTCGGCGGCCCCGCGCGCTTCACGCATCTGATCAATCCGATGCAGGCGATGAGTTTGATGCTGACCGGCAGGACCATCGACGCGCGGAAGGCAAAATCGCTCGGGCTCGTCGATGCCGTGGCGCAGGAGCGGCATGTCCGCAACGCCGTGAAGGACGCGGTGTTCGGCCATCTGAAACGCGCCAGGCCCGGCTTCCTTAACACCGTTCTGAACTCCTCGCCCGCCAGGGGCTTTCTGGCCTCGCGCATGCGCAAGGAGGCGGAAAAGGCCGCGCCGCACGAGCATTATCCCGCGCCTTACGCGCTGATCGATCTCTGGGAAAAGCACGGTGGCGACAAGGCCGCGATGCTCAACGCCGAAAAGACCTCGTTCGCCAATTTGATGGTGACGCCGACGGCGCAGAATCTGATCCGGGTCTTCTTCCTGCGCGAACAGATGAAAAAGCTCGCCGGAAGCGGCAACAAGGTGGGCCACGTCCATGTCATCGGCGCCGGCGCGATGGGCGGCGACATCGCGGCCTGGTGCGCCGGCCAGGGCATGCGCGTCACGCTCGGCGACATGAAGCCGGAGCCGATCGCCGGCGCGATCAAGCGCGCTGCGGATTTGTTCGGCAAGATCATGCGCAAGGGCACCGAGATCCGCGATGCGCTGGATCGGCTGATGCCAGATCTCGACGGCGAAGGCGTGCGCAATGCCGATCTGATCATCGAGGCCGTGCCGGAGAAGCTGGAACTGAAACAAAAGGTCTATGCCGGGCTGGAGCCCAGGATGAAGCCGGGCGCGATCCTCGCCACCAACACCTCGAGCATTCCGCTGCAGGATCTGCGCACCACGCTGCATCAGCCGGAGCGGCTGGTTGGATTGCATTTCTTCAATCCGGTATCCCGGCTGCAGCTCGTCGAAGTCGTCAGCCATGACGGCAGCGATCCGGCCATGCTGAAGGAGGCGCTGGCCTTTGTCGGCGCCATCGACCGATTGCCGCTGCCGGTGAAGAGTTCGCCGGGCTTTCTCGTCAACCGCGCGCTGACGCCCTACATGCTGGAAGCGATGGTGATGCTGGACGAGCAGATCGACAAGCTCACCATCGATGCGGCGGCGAAAAAATTCGGCATGCCGATGGGGCCGATCGAACTCGCCGACCAGGTCGGTCTCGATATCTGCCTCGATGTCGGCGACATGCTGCGCTCGAAATTCGGCGATGCTCTGCCGCCGACGCCCGCCTGGCTGCGCGAAAAGGTGGCAAAGGGCGAACTCGGCCGCAAGAGCGGCAAAGGCTTCTATGTCTGGAAGGACGGCAAGGCGGACAAGACCGGCGCTTCGCCTTCCACCACGCAGCCGACGGAGGAAATGATCGACCGGCTGATCCTGCCGATGTCGAATGTCTGCGTCGCCGCCTTGCGCGAGGGCATCGTCGACGATGCCGACATGGTCGATGGCGCGATGATCTTCGGTACCGGCTACGCGCCGTTTCGCGGTGGCCCCTTGAACTATGCGCGCACGCGGGGGCCGGACAACGTCGTGTCGGCCTTGCGCGCGCTCGCGCAGAAATTCGGCGGCCGGTTCACGCCGGATGCGGGCTGGGAGAGCTTTAAGTAATCCCTTCCGGGTTTTCCCTTTGTCATGCCCGCGAAACTCGATGCGCTCCCTCGCCCCGCTCTTCGCGGGGAGAGGGTTGGGGTGAGGGGCTCTATCCGCAAGCGCTGAATTTGCGAGGGCACGGTGCCTTGCCCCTCACCCGAAATTCGCTACCGCGAATTTCGACCTCTCCCCGCAAAGAGCGGGGAGAGGTTTAAGGGAGAGCTACGCAAAGGGCGCCTCCGGTTGCCTATCCTCGTCGATGTCTGTATCCACGATCGAACGCGCGACGCGCCTGATGAGCCCAAAGAGATGACCGACACCCAAGCCGTTCACGCCCCGCCGAACACCGAAACCGAGCCGTGCGGCGACCTGACCATCCGCACGCTGGCGATGCCGGCCGACACGAACGCCAATGGCGATATCTTTGGCGGCTGGCTGCTCAGCCAGATGGATATCGGCGGCGGCATCTTTGCGTCGAAAATCGCAAGATCGCGCACGGTGACGGTCGCCATCGACGCGATGAATTTCCGCAAACCGGTCTATGTCGGCGATGTGGTCTCGGTGCACGCCAATCTGGTCCGGCTCGGCAAGACCTCGGTCACCGTCCATCTCGAGGCCTGGGTGCTGCGTCGTAAGGATATGCTCTCGATCCTGGTCACCGACGGTAATTTTACCTACGTCTCGATCGACGATCAGGGCCATCCGCAGCTCATCAAGCAGGACCCGCCGCCGATTTCGGCGTGAGCCGCGCCGGTCTCACCGGGGCGCAGCCGCGACCGCTGCCGGCGGACAATGATGCGCGGCCCGCAGCAGCCGTCCCTGCACATGGCAATCGGGGGTTCCGACCGTCGTCAGGCTTTCGGCCGGCACGCGGGCTTGGGCGGCAAGCGTCTCGTGGGTGTGCCTGTAATGTCTGGCAAGGGCTGCCGTTGAAACGGCCGTCGATGCGAGTATCAGACAGGATAACAGTGCGATCTTTCGCATCCCTTCACCTCATCATGAACCTCGAAGATTTCTGATATGGTCCCAATTCAGCACTCGTCGAGTGCGGGATCAAGAATTACCGTTCGCTGCCGGCATCGCCGGCGCTCGGCGTCACCGCGCTGCTGACGCTGCTCGGCCGCGCCGATGAGGTGATCGAATAGAGCGCTGTCTCTCTGGGAGCGTCGGGCGCTTGCCGACGCCCTTCCAGGGCGAAGCATGCAGGTCATGACGAAACTGGCCCAACCCGGCGCGATATTGCTATAGCCTCGCTCGATGGAGAGCTCGCGACACCGCGTGTATTTGTCTGGATCGTTCTGCGCGAGGCAATAAAACCAGGCCCAACCATTACCCCGACCTCTTAACTCCCGGCAATCCTGCGCGGAAGCGCCGGATGAAAAGGAGGCGACCATGACGGCGGCTGCAGCAATTCTGACCAAACGGGTCATGAACGGGGCTTCTTCCAGGCAATCAGGCGTTGAAATTTTCATCGGTAGTTTCATGATGCCAACGCTATCTTGAATTGTCGATGCTCTCGATCAGTATTTCGAAGGCACCGAATTTCGATTTCGACCCGCCGGCTAGTGGATCGGATCGCAATAGATCTCACGGCCGCGTGAGCTGGTTTCGTCGGGACGCTGCAAAGAAACCAGATAAACAACGAAGAAACCATTTTTGCCGTCCCGCGAAGACTGCCGGACGCAAAAATCGGGCAGCATTGTGGGCTAAATCACAGACGTAAGAGGCGAGATATCGCAAAATCGGTGTCTAGGAAGGGGGGCGCCCATGCTCGCAGAAAAGTTCTTCCTGCTTCTTGAGACAATCAGGAGCCGCTCCCACCCGGACGGAAGCCCGATCGTGGTAAGCACTTCGCGGCACGTCCCGATCAAATTGCCGAGCGGCAACGGGAAGCAGGCGTAACAGGCTATTGTCTCATCGTTGGCCCGGTTGGAGCATAATGACCTCTGACCAACGACTATCCCGCTGAAAACGCGTCAGCGACCTCCCAATAAATCCTTCCAATAAATAATGAACGGCTCGACCGCCGACGAGGCGATCGCGCAAGGACCAGCCATCTCGGCCGGTCTGCCTCGTTGACCGGACGCCCGAACCGCCGCACCATAGGGGCGCCTTCATGTCCCGAGGTGATGCCGTGACCGGACTGACCAACCGCCAGAATGAAATCCTCAACATCGCACGTGCCTTCGGCCGGGTGATGGTGGAAGACCTCGCCCGGCGCTTTGAGGTTTCGGCGCAGACCATCCGTAAGGATCTGAACGATCTCTGCGATCACCGCTCGCTGACCCGCATCCATGGCGGCGCCATCATTGCCTCCGGCGTCGAGAACCTCGCCTATGAGGCGCGCCGTTTTGTGGCTGCCGAGGAGAAGAAAGCCATTGGCGCCGCTGCGGCGGCGCTGATTCCCAACGGCTGCTCTTTATTCATTAACATCGGCACCACCACCGAAGAGGTCGCCAGCGCGCTGACCTCGCATGAAGATCTGCTCGTCATCACCAACAACCTCAATGTCGCGATGCTGCTCTATCGGCATCCGCGCATCGAGGTGATCGTCGCGGGCGGCGCGGTGCGCCGCGCCGACGGTGCCGTGATCGGTTCGACCGCAACCAGTCTGATCGGCCAGTTCAAGGTCGATTACGCCATCATCGGCGCTTCCGCGATCGACGAGGACGGCGCGCTCTTGGATTTCGATTATCGCGAGGTGCAGGCGGCGCAGGCCATCATTGCCAACGCGCGCAGCGTGATGCTGGTCGCCGACTCGACAAAACTGCGGCGCAGCGCCCCGGTCCGCATCGCCCATATCAGCCAGATCCAGACCTTTGTCACGGACGCGGCGCTTCCGGCGGGACTTGCCAATATCTGCCACACCCGCGGCATCGAGGTGATCGAGGCGATGCCGAAGCCGGCTGTCGATATCGATGAGCCGGGTCCCGAGCTTCCTTCCACCGTCACAAGGTTGCGGTAGTGTAAATCCATGGCCTCGTGGTTCGAGACGCGCGGCCTCGCCGCGCTCCTCACCATGAGGGTCTAAGACCGCCATGACGGTCTAAGACCTCCATGATGGTGTGAGACCTCATCCTGAGGAGCGCGCTCTTGCGCGCGTCTCGAAGGATGAAGGCCACTGACGGGTCCCGGTTCCCCCTTTTCACTTGCTTTCGGATTTGGTTGTGATTTAGTCCAAACCGAAAGCGAAATCGCCAATATGAACTGGCGAACGCCCGGGGGAAGCGTCTTTTGGATCGGATTTTCGACCTCGCAATCATCGGAGGCGGCGTCAATGGCTGCGGCATCGCCCGCGATGCGGCCGGCCGGGGGAATTCTGTTTTCCTCTGCGAAATGAACGATTTGGCGAGCGGGACGTCGTCCTGGTCGACCAAGCTCGTGCATGGTGGCTTGCGCTATCTCGAATATTACGAGTTCCGCCTGGTGCGCGAGGCGCTGATCGAGCGCGAAATCCTCTGGCAGATCGCGCCTCACATCATCCGTCCTCTAAGATTCGTGCTGCCGCACCATGACGGGCTGCGCCCGGCCTGGCTGCTGCGGCTTGGGCTGTTTCTGTACGACCATATCGGCGGCCGCAACCTGCTGCCGCCGACGCGCTCGGTCGATCTGACGGAGGACGAGGTCGGGAAGCCGCTGATTCCCAACCGCTACACCAGGGGATTCGAATATTCCGACTGCTTTGTTGATGACGCCCGCCTTGTGGTGCTGACCGCACGCGATGCGGCGGATCGCGGCGCGCAAATCCACACCCGTTCTCGCGCGGTCGAGATCCGTCAGGAGAGCAGGATTTGGAAAGTCACGGTCGAGAACACGACAAGCGGCGAACGCCGCACCATCAACGCCCGCGCGCTGGTCAATGCCGGCGGCCCCTGGGTCGAAGATGTGTTGTCGTCGGGCGCCGGCGTCAACGCGCGCGCAAAAGTGCGGCTGGTGCAGGGCTCGCACATCGTAGTACCAAAATTATATGCGCATGACCGCGCCTACATGTTCCAGAACAGCGACGGCCGCATCGTCTTCGTCATTCCCTATCAAGACGATTTCACCCTGATCGGCACCACCGACCGCGATTTCGACGGCGATCCGGCCAAGGTAAAGGCCTCGAGCGAAGAGATAAAATACCTCTGCGACTCCGTCAGTGAGTATCTGGCGAAACCGGTCAAGCCGGCGGATGTGGTCTGGACCTATGCCGGCGTTCGCCCGCTCTATGACGACGGCGCCAGCGAAGCCAAGGCCGCCACCCGCGACTACGTGTTCGAGCTCGATACGCCCGGCGGCGCGCCGCTGCTCTCGATTTACGGCGGCAAGATCACGACCTATCGCCGCCTCGCCGAGGAGGCGCTGGAGCGGCTGTCGCCCTATCTGCGCAGCGCGATCGCCCGCAAGGGATGGACCGCGAAATCGCCGCTGCCCGGCGGCGACATGGATGTCTCGGCGGTCGCGGCATTGACCGCCGAACTCGTGCGCAACTATCCGTTCCTGAGCACCGCGCATGCCAACAGGCTCGCGCATGCCTATGGCACCCGCGCCACAAAATTGCTCGGCAATGCAAAATCGATGGCCGATCTCGGCCAATCCTTCGGCGCCACCTTGACGGAGAGCGAGGTCAAGTACCTGATGTCATCGGAATGGGCGTTGACCGCCGAAGACATCGTATGGCGACGATCCAAGCTTGGATTGCGAATGTCGGCCAGTGAGATTGCCGCAATCGACGACTGGATCACCGCCCATCGGATCCCCCTGGAAAGTCCCTTGCGTGAAGCCGGAGCGCGGATATGAGCGTTACACTGCAACGCGTCACCCGATCGGTCGACGGCATTCCGACCATTCGCGATGTCTCGCTGACGCTCGAGCGCGGCACCCTGAGCGTGCTGCTCGGACCGACCCTGTCGGGCAAGACCTCGATCATGCGGCTGCTCGCCGGACTCGACAAGCCGACCACCGGCAGGGTGCTGGTGGACGACAAGGATGTCACCGGACTTGACGTGCGGCAGCGTTCGGTGGCGATGGTCTATCAGCAATTCATCAATTATCCCTCGCTGAGCGTCTATGAGAACATTGCTTCGCCATTGCGGGTGCAGGGCAAGCCGCGGCTCGAAATCGAAAAGCGCGTGCAGGAGGCGGCAAAACTCTTGAAGCTCGAGCCGTATCTGAACCGCACGCCGCTGCAATTGTCCGGCGGCCAGCAGCAGCGCACCGCGATTGCGCGCGCGCTGGTGAAGGGCGCCGATCTGGTGCTGCTGGACGAGCCGCTCGCCAATCTCGACTACAAGCTGCGCGAGGAATTGCGCACCGAACTGCCGCGTATCTTCGAGGCGTCGGGCGCGATCTTTGTTTACGCCACGACCGAGCCTTCCGAAGCGCTGCTGCTCGGCGGGCGCACGGTGTGCATGTGGGAAGGCCAGGTCTTGCAGGCCGGCGAGACGCCAAAGGTCTATCGCCATCCCGACACCATGCGGGTCGCGCAGGTATTTTCCGATCCGCCGCTCAACATCGTCGGGATCGAGAAGAAAAACGGCTCGGTGCAGTATGCCGGCGGGGTGCGGGCAGAGGCTACCGGACTCTATGCCGGCCTCGGCGACGGCCCCTACCGCGTTGGCTTCCGCGCCCACCAGTTGGAGCTCGCCAATGGCGCGGCCGGCCGCCATGCCTTTCAAGCCACCGTCACGGTGACCGAGATCACCGGCTCGGAAAGTTTTGTGCATCTCAACCGCGATGCCTCCAACTGGGTCGCCGTGCTGCATGGCGTGCACGAATATCCGCCCGGGCATGTGCTGGATGCGGCGCTCGACCCGAACAATCTCTTTGTGTTCGACCTGGCCGGCCGTCTGGTCGCCGCTCCGGCTGCGATGTGAGGGAAATGCCGCATGGCCCGCATTGACCTCGTCGATCTCGCGCACTCCTACGGCGGCAATGACGCGCCGCCTGAATCCTTTGCGTTGAAGCCGATCTCGATGACCTGGCGGCAGGGCGGCGCCTATGCGTTGCTCGGGCCGTCCGGCTGCGGCAAGACCACTTTGCTCAACCTGATCTCCGGGATTGTCACGCCGTCGCGCGGCAAAATCCTGTTCGACGGCACAGACATCACGCCGCTGTCGACCCAGAAGCGCAACATCGCGCAGGTGTTCCAGTTTCCGGTGATCTACGACACCATGACGGTCGGGCAGAATCTGGCGTTCCCGCTGCGAAATCGCGGTGTGCCGAAGGGCGAGGTCGACGCGCGGGTCGCTGAGATCGCACGGCTCCTGGATCTGACGCCTTTTCTCAATCGCAAGGCGCAGCGGCTGACGGCGGACGCCAAGCAGAAGATCTCGCTCGGCCGCGGATTGGTGCGGTCCGACGTCGCCGCCGTATTGTTCGACGAGCCGCTGACGGTGATCGATCCCGAATTGAAATGGCAGTTGCGCTCAAAGCTCAAGGCGCTGCATCGCGACCTCGATTTGACCATGATCTATGTCACCCACGACCAGACCGAGGCGCTGACCTTCGCTGACACTGTGGTCGTAATGCATGACGGCCGCGTGGTGCAAAGCGGCACGCCGGCGGAATTGTTCGACAAGCCGGCGCACACTTTTGTGGGCTATTTCATCGGCTCGCCCGGCATGAACATCGTGCCGGCCGAGGTGAGGGGACGCGAGGCCCGGATCGACGGCCACACCATCGCGCTCAACCGCAGCTATGACAAGCTTCCGGCAACCGCGAAGATCGAGGTCGGCGTACGTCCGGAATTCGTCGACCTCGCCGCGCCCGCGCCTGGCTTGCTGTCGGCCAATATCGACCGGATCGACGATCTCGGCCGCGTCCGCTTCGCCCGCGTCCGGATCGGCGACGCCAAATTCGCCGCGCGCGTGCCGCCGGGATTGTCGATTCCGGAAAAAACCGCCGGGCTGGTGTTCGATCCCTCGCATGTTCACGTCTATGCCGACAGCCTGTTGGTCGAGGGATCAGCGTAATGGACAAGACCATCAACCAGAAGGCCTGGTTCCTGGTGCTGCCGGTGTTTTTGGTGGTGGCGTTCTCGGCCATCCTGCCGTTGATGACGGTCGTGAACTATTCGATGCAGGACACGTTCGGGAATAACCAGTTCTTCTGGAACGGCGTCGGCTGGTTCAAGGAATTGCTCGATCCGTCGACCGATCTCGGCAGTCGATTTTTCGCCTCGCTGTGGCGCAATCTGTTCTTCTCCGCCGTGATCCTCGCCATCGAAGTCCCGCTCGGCATCGTGGTCGCGCTGTCGATGCCGCGTGACGGCTGGACCGTCGCCGCCTGCCTGGTGATCCTGGCGCTGCCGCTTTTGATTCCATGGAACGTAGTCGGCACCATCTGGCAGATCTTTGGCCGGCCCGACATCGGCCTCTTGGGTTATGTGCTCAATAGCCTCGGATTCAATTACAACTACGTCTCCAACGAGTTCGATGCCTGGGCAACCGTCATCGTGATGGATGTCTGGCACTGGACCTCGCTGGTTGCGCTATTGTGCTACGCCGGACTGAAGTCGATCCCCGACGCCTATTATCAGGCAGCCCAGATCGACGGCGCCTCGCGCTGGGCGGTGTTCACCGCGATCCAGCTTCCGAAGATGAATCGCGTGCTCTTGATCGCGGTGCTGCTGCGCTTCATGGACAGTTTTATGATTTACACCGAGCCGTTCGTGGTGACCGGCGGCGGACCGGGCAATTCGACCACGTTCATTTCCATTGAGCTGGTCAAAATCGCGCTTGGGCAATTCGATCTCGGCAAGGCGGCCGCTTTGTCGCTGGTCTACAATTTGATCATCATCATCGTGTGTTGGGTGTTCTATACCGTCATGACCAATGCCGGCACTGAACGGCGCGTCGTCGACAAGAAGGGAGCCGAGTGATGCATTCGATTCCTGGCCGCCGCCTCATCCTCTCGCTGTTCCTGATCTTCCTGCTGCTGCCGATCTACTGGCTGGTCAATATGAGTTTCAAGACCAACAATGAGATCGTCTCGACCATGACGCTGTGGCCGCATCAGCCGACCATCGCCAATTACATGCGCATCTTCACCGACGAGAGCTGGTATTCCGGCTATATCAACTCGCTGAAATATGTCATCATCAACACGGTCATCTCGATCTCGGTGGCGCTGCCGGCGGCTTACGCGTTCTCGCGCTATCGCTTCCTCGGCGACAAGCATCTGTTCTTCTGGCTGTTGTCGAACCGGATGGCGCCGGCCGCGGTCTATGCGCTGCCGTTCTTCAATCTCTATTCGGCGATCAACCTGTTCGATACGCCGTGGGCGGTGGCACTCGCGCACTGCATCTTCAACGTGCCCTTGGCGGTGTGGATCCTCGAAGGGTTCGTCTCCGGCGTGCCGCGCGAGATCGACGAAACCGCGTTCCTCGACGGCTATTCGTTTCCACGATTTTTCATCAAGATCCTGGTGCCGCTGATCGCAAGCGGCATCGGGGTGGCCGCGTTCTTCTGCTTCATGTTCTCCTGGGTCGAATTGCTGTTGGCGCGGACGCTGACGTCGGTCGACGCCAAGCCGATTTCGGCCGTGATGACCCGCACGGTTTCCGCTGCCGGCATGGACTGGGGACTTTTGGCCGCGGCCGGCGTGCTCACCATCATCCCCGGCGCGCTCGTGATCTGGTTCGTCCGCAATTACATCGCGCGCGGTTTCGCGCTCGGCAGGGTGTGAGGGCAGCACTGATGGAAAACATCGCATGGATGGCGTGGACGCTGCCGACGCTGATCTTTTTCGTGCTGCTTGCATGCACCTTGGCGGTGATGACCTGCCTTGCGGTCGCCTATCCGGAAGCCGAGCGCGTCGGCGTCCTGCGTATTCCCACCACGCGCGGCGACCGCCTGTTCGTCGCGCTGATCATGACCGCCGTGATCCATCTGGCGTGGATCGGGCTTATCGGTACCGACACGATCGCGACGCTTCCGATCGGGGAGGACGGCATTGAAGTGTCGAGCCTGTGGCTCGCCACCGTGATTTCGCTGGTTTCGGCCGTTGCGATTTTCCGCACCGTCTGAGGAAAGCGAAAAAGAGCAGATCCGGGGGTCAACCCGGGCCTGAAGTAATGTTTGTCGCTGCAACGGAGGAATTAACATGCGACACTTTGAGAGAGGAAAAGGGCCCATGATGAGGACCCGCGTTTTGATGATGACGAGCGCTGTCGCGCTGATTGCAGCCTCGGCTGCGGTCACCGCGCCGGCTTATGCGGACGAAGCCGCCGCAAAGAAATGGATCGACAGCGAATTTCAGCCTTCGACGTTGTCCAAAGAAGACCAGATGAAGGAAATGCAATGGTTCATCAAGGCCGCTGCACCCTTCAAGGGGATGGAGATCAACGCGGTCTCCGAAACGCTCACGGTGCACGAATATGAATCGAAGACGCTTGCCAAGGCGTTTGAGGAAATCACCGGCATCAAGGTCAAGCACGACATCATCCAGGAAGGTGACGTTGTCGAGAAGATCCAGACCCAGATGCAGTCCGGCAAGAACGTCTATGACGGCTGGATCAACGACTCCGACTTTATCGGAACCCACTTCCGCTACGGTCAGGCCGTCGATTTGACCGACTACATGGCCGGCGAGGGCAAGGACGTCACCGATCCCCTGCTCGACGTCAACGACTTCATCGGCAAGTCGTTCACGACCGCGCCGAACGGTCACCTCTACCAGTTGCCCGACCAGCAGTTCGCGAACCTTTACTGGTTCCGCTACGACTGGTTCTCCAATCCCGAGTACAAGACCAAGTTCAAGGCCAAGTACGGCTACGACCTCGGCGTGCCCGTGAACTGGTCGGCCTATGAAGACATCGCCGAGTTCTTCACCAACGATGTGAAGGAAATCAACGGCACAAGGGTCTATGGCCACATGGACTACGGCAAGAAGGATCCGTCACTGGGCTGGCGCTTCACCGACGCGTGGTTGTCGATGGCCGGCAACGGCGACAAGGGCCTGCCGAACGGACTTCCCGTCGATGAATGGGGCATTCGGATGGAAGGCTGCCGTCCGGTAGGCTCGTCGGTCGAGCGTGGCGGCGACGTCAACGGTCCGGCGTCGGTCTATTCGATCGTGAAGTATCTCGACTGGATGAAGAAATATGCCCCGCCGCAGGCGCAAGGCATGACCTTCTCCGAATCCGGTCCGGTACCGTCGCAAGGCAATATCGCCCAGCAGATCTTCTGGTACACCGCCTTCACCGCCGACATGGTGAAGCCCGGTCTGCCCGTCATGAATGCGGACGGTACGCCGAAATGGCGCATGGCTCCATCGCCGCACGGTTCCTACTGGAAGGACGGCATGAAGCTCGGCTACCAGGACGTCGGATCGGCGACGCTTATGAAGTCGACCCCACCGGACCGCCGCAAGGCGGCCTGGCTCTATCTGCAGTTCATCGTCTCCAAGTCGGTGTCCCTGAAGAAGAGCCATGTCGGTCTCACGTTTATTCGTGAGTCCGATATCTGGGACAAGTCGTTCACCGAGCGCGCGCCAAAACTCGGCGGGCTGATCGAGTTCTACCGCTCGCCGGCGCGCGTGCAGTGGACCCCGACCGGCAACAACGTGCCCGACTATCCGAAGCTTGCGCAATTGTGGTGGCAGAACATCGGCGATGCGTCGTCCGGTGCCAAGACGCCGCAGGCCGCGATGGACTCGCTCGCAGCCGCCCAGGATTCGGTGATGGAACGTCTGGAGAAATCCGGCGTCCAGGGCGCCTGCGGTCCGAAGCTCAACAAGAAGGAGACGGCCGAATACTGGTTCGCCAAGTCGGCCAAGGACGGCAACATCGCTCCCCAACGCAAGCTCGCCAACGAGAAGCCGAAGGGCGAAACGGTCGACTACGACACCCTGATCAAGTCGTGGCCGGCCTCGCCGCCGAAGCGCGCTTCGTTGAACTGAGCGAACGTCATCGTTATGGCCGCGCTTGACCCGGCCATGACAGAAGAAATAGAAGGCCGGGAGCGATCCCGGCCTTTTTTCTTACCTCGCCCCGCTTGCGGGGAGAGGTCGGCGCGGAGCGCCGGGTGAGGGGGACTCTCCGCGAGCTCAGCTCGTGGAGAGTCCCCCTCACCCCAACCCTCTCCCCGCAAGCGGGGCGAGGGAGCCCATCGCCTTCGCGGGCATGACGAGTGGAGAGCATCCCCATGCGCATGATCTTTCGTTGCGATCCAGCACTATCGGATCATTTGCCGCGGCCGATACCGGCGCGCAGCGCCTTGCCTGACTGGCTCCGCGCCATGCCCGCAAAGGCGCATTCGGAAATCCACGGTCGCGAAATCCGCACCGTCAAGCAATGTCCGCCCTTCATCGATGCGATGGCGTATGGGGCTTTAATCCTGCTGCCCTGCGATATCATCGTCGATCGCGGTGCGTTCTCGTGGGACTGGAATATTCCGGAGCCGTCGACGTCAGGTCATCCGCGTGCTCCCTTGAGCTTTCACGTTCCGGCTCAATTCCCCGATGCGCCGTTTGCGAAGGATGGGCAGGCGGCGATAAAATTCAACAGCTTTTGGACTGTCGAGCTCGAGCCCGGCTGGTCCTTGTTTGCCACCCACCCGGTGAATCGCGACGACCTGCCGTTCCGCCTGATCTCGGGGCTGGTCGACGCCGATCGTTTTCATGACGGCGGCATCAATTTTCCGGCGATCTGGACGGCGTCCGATTTTTCCGGCGTCTTGAAAAAGGGCACGCCAGTGGCGCAGTGTTTTGCCGTTCCGCGCGAAGCGCCGCAGCTTGTGTTCGAGAGTTTTGATGAGGCGCACAAGCAGGCCTATACGAAGACCGTCACCGAGGTGCTTGCAACGCCTGGCGTCTATCGCAAACGCTTTCGCGCGCGACGGGGTCGGCTAACCACCGAGTGAACGGCGCAGCGCGGCCTCATCCAGCCACAAGCGCCCATGCGGCGCCGAGGTCAGCGCCATCGCGATGGTGCCGAAACTTTGCGGACGCAACTTGTAGGCCTGCGCGTAGGCACCCATCGCGCCATCGAGATCGCCCATCTCCTGTAGCACGACGCCGAGATTGAGCGTGGCCTCGGCGTGATCGGACTTTAGCTCGATCGCCTTGCGGTAAGCGGTCGCCGCACCGCCATGGTCCCGCAAATCCTGGCGGGCGAGGCCGAGATCGAACCAGACCGATGCCGGCGCGGCGCCCGCCGCCGCGCGCTCGAGCAAAGTAATGGCGGTGGCGTGATCGCCATCCTCCCAGGCCAATCGCCCGAGCCGCGCTGCGGCTTCCAGATTGTCCGGAACGATTTTGTAAATTGCCCGCCACGCTTCGCGCGCTTGCGGCTTGATACCCGCCTGGTCGAGCGTCCGCGCCTTCTCGACGAACACCTCCCGCTGCGGGGCGATCGCGATCACCCGATCCAGATGCGAGAGTGCGCCGTCAAAATCCTTTTCTGCGCGGGCGATGCGGGCGGCAAGCAGATGCGCGGCGGCGTTGTCGGGCCGTTTTGAAAGGCTGGCCGCGATATGCGCGCGGGCCGGCTCGATCGCGCCTTGGGAAAACAGCACGGCGGCCAAGAGATGATGCAGCATGGGATCGCCTGGCTCGCGAGCGAGACCCTGCTCGCACAGGCTCATTGCCTCCTCAGGCTTGCCGGAGTTAAAGGCGGCAGTGGCGCGGCGGACGATGTCCTCGGCGGTGGGCTGTCTCATGCCGGGCACATTAGAACAAAGCGGCGGGCCTGCAAGGAAGGTGCCCACCTCGCCCCGCTTGCGGGGAGAGGCATAGGCCGCCTTCGGCGGTCGTCCTCAGATAAGAACGCCGAAGCGAAGCTTCGGCTACGTCGCGCAGCGATCCGGGTGAGGGGGACTCTCCGCGAGACCGAATCTGCCGAGAGGGCCCCTCACCCCAACCCTCTCCCCGCGAAGAGCGGGGAGAGGGAGCGCATCGAGCAGCCCTTACTGCGCCGCGTCGAGCGCTTCGCCCAGCACGGGATAATCCGTATAGCCCTTGGCGCCGCCGCCGTAGAATGTCGCCTTGTCGGGCGTATTGAGCGGCGCACCGAGCTTGAGGCGTTCGACCAGATCGGGGTTGGCAATGAACGGCTTTCCGAATGCGATCAGGTCGGCCTCGTTGGCCGCGAGCACCTTGCTCGCGAGCTCGAAATCATAGCCGTTGTTGGCGATATAGGCGCCCTTGAAACGCTTGCGCAAGGAGCCGTAGTCGAACGGGGCGATGTCGCGCGGCCCGCCGGTCGCGCCTTCGATGACGTGGATGTAAGTAAGCTTCTGCGCGTTGAGATGGTCGACGATATAGTCGAACAGCGGCTGCGGGTTGGAATCCGAAATATCGTTCGCCGGCGTCACCGGCGAGATGCGGATGCCGGTCCGCTCGGCCCCCGCTTCGGCAGTCACGACTTTTGCGACTTCCAGCATCAATCGCGCGCGGTTCTCGATCGAGCCGCCATAGGCATCGGTGCGCTTGTTGGCGCCGTCCTTTGCGAATTGATCCAAGAGATAGCCGTTGGCGCCATGGATCTCGACGCCGTCGAAACCGGCCGCCAGCGCATTCGCTGCGCCGCGCTTGAAACTCTCGATGATCCCGGGAATCTCTTCGAGCGTCAACGCGCGCGGCTCCGATACATCCGCAAACGTGCCGTTGACAAACGTCTTGCCCTTGGCGCGCACCGCGGAAGGCGCGACCGGCGCCTGGTTGTTCTCCTGCAGGTCGACATGGGAAATGCGCCCGACATGCCAGAGCTGGATGAAGATGCGTCCACCGCGCGCATGCACGCGGTCCGTCACCTTGCGCCAGCCCGCGACCTGTTCCTTGGAGTAGATGCCGGGGGTGTCCTGATAACCCTGACCCTGCTGCGAGACTTGGCTCGCCTCGGTGATCAAGAGACCAGCGGAGGCGCGCTGCCCGTAATATTCGACCGCCAGCGGATTGGGCACCATGCCCGCGATCGCGCGGTTGCGGGTCAACGGGGCCATCGCCAGGCGATTAGGCAGCGTGATCGGGCCAAGCTTAAAGGGCTCTAAGAGTTTGGTCAGCGTGCTCATTCTTTGCTTTTCCAGGAAATTGCGGGGAGGGAGACAGGAATACTGGACATGGGCATGGCAAAGGCCCGCGGCAATGCCGCGAGCCATTCGTGGGCTGCATTCTAGCCCCGCACGATCCCGGCCATATCACCGGCGTCGAGAAACAGCGTGTGTGCATTGACGTAGGAGGATTCTTTCGAAATCAGATACAGCGCAGCATAGGCGACCTCCCAGCCGGTGCCCTGGCGGCCGAACGGCACTGTCGGCCCCCGATCGGGGCACCTGCGGCTGGCGTCGCGGCCCATGGGGATCGGGGTATCCATAAATCCGGGCGCGATCACATTGCAGCGAATGCCTTTTTCTTCACCATGTAGTGACGCGGAGAGACAGGGCGGGCCCTCTCCCCGTCGTCGCCCGGAATGACGGGCGAACTAATTCACCCCCAAAAAATCCCGTTTGCCGATTTCGACGCCGTTGTGACGCAGGATGCCGTGGGCGATGGCGGCGTGGAAGTAGAAATTCGGAAAAGCAAAACCGGTGAGGAACTGCTGTCCCTTCAGCGTCATGGTGTTGCTCGGGCCGACCGGAAAAGTAACATCGCGCAGGTCTGCGCCCTCGAACTGCGCCGGCTTGTACGATTTGACATAGTCGATGGTTTTGGCGAGCCGCGCCTTCAGTTCATCGAAGGTTTTCTCGGTGTCGGGCGTGGTCGGTACCTCGCTGTGGGTGAGGCGCGCGCAACCCTTGGCGGCGAAATCGGACGCCAGCTGGATTTGCTTGCTGAGCGGCAGCATATCCGGATAAAGCCGCGCGCCGAGCAGAACCTCGGGCGCAATGTTTTTCGCCTTGCAGTGCGCCTCGGCCTTGGTGAGGATGCCGGTAAGGCTGCCGAGAATCTGCAGGAAGGCGGGGACGGTGACGTCGTAGAAGGACATGGGATGCTCTTTCTTGTTGCTCCCTCGCCCCGCACTTCGCGGGGAGAGGGTTGGGGTGAGGGGACTATCCGCGAAGCTGGTATCAATTGAAAGACACGTGCCCTACCGCACTGCCTGCGCCTCCGGCTGTGCAGCCTGCGCGCGCGGGCCGCCGCGCATCCGCGCCAATAACTCGGCGGTCGGCCAGGAATCCGCGGGCAAACCATATTTGATCTGCATTGCCTTCACCGCGCTGCGGCTTTGCTGGCCCATCACGCCATCGACCTTGCCGACATTGAAACCGGCGCGCACCAATAATTGCTGCAATTCGCGAAGCTCGTTGAACGGCAGTTGCGTGACCGGCGCTGCCGGCCGATGCATCGGCGCGCTGCCGGCGATCCGGGTCGCGAGATAGCCCGCGGTGGTCGAATAGATCAGCGAGTTATTCCATTCGGTATAGGCCGCAAAATTGGCATAGGCCAGAAACGCCGGTCCCATGCGGCCCATCGGCAACAGCAGCGAGGCGGGCAGCTCGTCGTTCGGCAGCGCCTTGCCGTCGGCGTAGCTGACGCCGAGCTGCGCCCATTTTGAGCGCGGCAGTTGGATCGTCAGATCAGCCTGATCCCACGGTAGGTTTGGCGGCACCCGCACTTCCTGCAGCCAGGGTTCGCCGCGCCGCCATTTCAATCCGTTGGCGATGTAGTTCGCGGTCGATCCGATCACGTCGGCGGGGCTGCGCAAGAGATCGCGGCGGCCGTCGCCGTCGTAATCCACCGCATAGGTGAAATAATGCGTCGGCAGAAATTGCGTCTGGCCGAGTTCGCCGGCCCACGAGCCGACCATCTCCTCCGGCGTGAGATCGCCGCGGTCGATGATCTTCAGCGCGGCGATGGTTTCGCCGGCAAACCGCTCGGCGCGGCGGCAATCATAGGCCAGCGACACCAGCGAGCGCAGCGTCGGCAGGTTGCCCATGTTGGCGCCAAAGTCGCTCTCCAGCCCCCAGAACGCAGCGATCACCGCCGGTGGCACGCCATATTCCTTCTCGGCGCGCGCGAACGCCGCGGCATAGGTCTTGATCCGCGCCTGGCCCTGCTGCATCCGGTAGGGTGCGGCCATCCGTCCGGCGAATTCGGTGAACACCTGCCCGAACACGCGCTGGCCGCGGTCGCGGTTGACGATGCCCTGGTCGTAGACGAGATAGGGCGCGGCTTCCGCAATCGTCCGCTGCGACACGCCGGCGGCCACAGCCTGCTGTTTCAGGTCAGTGAGGAAGCGGTCAAACGACATGCCGTTGTGGCAGGAAGCGCCGCCGCGCGGGGCGATGGGTCTAGTCGGCGGCGCGGTGAGTTGAGCGGATGCCGGCAATTGTCCGCACAGGATCGCCAATAAGGTTGCGCCAAGAAAAATTGGTGTTCGCATGCGTTACCGATTAGTTTGTAGGGCGGATTAGCGTAAGCGTAATCCGCCGTTCAGCGGGGATAAAGAGGCGGGTTACGCTGTCGCTAACCCGCCCTACGCGTTGAACCCTCACACGATCGCCTTCGGCTCCGCCCGTGTCTCGATCGAAGGCAGCGGCTCGCCGCCGATCTTGGCCTCGAAACCCCGCAAGCGCTGATAGATCGAAATCAGCTCGACGATCGTGCTCCAGGAATTGACGAGATATTGAAACGAGGTTCGCACCTGCGTGAACGCGTTGAGGATCTGGTTCATCGAACCGAGCGTGATCTTGCCGGCGACGATGGTCGGCCCGAGCAGGATGTAGGGAAAGATGACGTCGGTCTGCAGATAGACGATACGGCCGATATTGAAATACATGAAGTTCAGATAAAGCCGGAAATAGTTCCTGCGTATATTGCCGAACAACGCGCTCACCCTCGGCGGATCAGCGCGGACCGGATCGTCTTCGCCGAGCACGAGCTCCTTGCGATAGGCCGCTTCGACCCGCTGGTTGAAGAACTCGATTCCGGGCAGGCGGATGCCGATCAGCGCCAGCGCGCCGGTTCCGAAGATCGACCAGATCACCGCGGCGAATACCAGGGGATAGGGGATCGCGCCGACCAGCGGCAGTTCCGTGACGACGCCGGAGAGTTTGACGAGCACCGGCAGGAAGGCGAGCAGCGTCAGCACGGCACTGATCAGATTGACGCCGAGACCTTCCATGGTGGTCGCAAACCGCATGGTGTCTTCCTGCACCCGCTGCGAGGCGCCCTCGATGGTGCGGAGCTGCGGCCAGTGCGAGATGTAGAAGTCGTTCATCGCGGTGCGCCAGCGGAAGATGTAGTGGCTGACGAAGAACCGCGTCAGCACGCCGACCACGACCGCGATCAGCGCGATGCCGGCAAACGTCGACAACTCGCCGTAAAACTGCTCGACCGTGACCGGCTTCGATTTCGACAGCGCGGCCTGCACCAGGTCGTAGAACGGCCCGTACCAGCTGTTGATGGCGACGCTGACCTGAACCTGAAAGTAGGAGGTGAACAGGATCAGCGCGGAACCGAGAATCGACCAGAGCGCCCAGGGATGCGGCGCAAACCACATCCAGGCGCCGGCGAAGATCAGGACGGCCAGCGCAAAATAAAGGTCGAACCACAGCGAGCGCGCCGACCAGAACAGCGCCACGCCGACCGCGCCCTGCTCAGACGAGCCGAACAGGCTGCTGGCGTAGCTATACCACAACGCCATCGCCAGCGCCGTCCAGGCGATCGCCGACAGGAAGAACGGTTTTGGGCGGGGGAAGAATGAAACGAACATTTGTTGGGGTATCCACTCTCGGGGATCGAAGGATTTGCGGCTGCTTTAGGGGATACCGTGTAGTCGGCAAAGGCCGGAAACGCCATAGGGGCTGCGGTAAAACCGGCCTTTGCGGAGGCCGGATTAACGCCTTTTAATCCGGTGCCACGTCGTCCCTCCGAAGGCCGAGAGGCCTGGCTCCTCGCGTCGTCGCCCGCCACCGGGTCGGCGCAACGCGCCGCCCGATGACAGGCTCCAGCGGGCGATCCAGTAATCCGAAAAGCCAGCGATAGAACCGAGAAAGCGCGGCGTACTGGATACCCGCCTTCGCGGGTATGACGGTTCTTGCTAAAGGCCAGCGCTCGTCGAGAAGATCGGAAGACGGCAACCAAACTTGACGGCAATCAACGCGACCGTCGGGTCAACCAGCCCATAGTTACCCTCCGAGATGCGAAGATCCATCAAATCCGAAAGGGTGCGAATGTGAGCACGACGGGCCTCGAAGTTTTCGACGAGACGGTTCAATGCACACGGCCGTGGCGGGAGCGAGATTGGGTAACCACCAGGCGGAGTTTCTTTCTTCTCCCTCTCCCGCTTGCGGGGGAGGGCGGGGTGGGGGTGTCCCCGCATAACGGATGCCGGAGGTTTGGCGAACATGGATGACACGGTGCAGATCATCGCGGGCTTGCTGGTTGTTTTGTGTATCGCCGGCGTTGCATTTTATTTGTTGCAGCACAAAACGCCGCGCCTGCAGCCGGCGCCCAACACACGGCGATCGGAAATCGAGCGCGAATTTGCGCGCGTCTTCTCCATGACCAGCGCGCTCTTCGCGGGGAGAGGGTTGGGGTGAGGGGACTCTCCACAAAAATCGGACTCGCGGATAGTCCCCCTCACCCGGATCGCATCTGCGATGCGACATAGCCGAAGCTACGCTTCGGCGTTCTTCTAAAGACGGCCGCCAGAGGCGGCCTACGCCTCTCCCCGCAAGCGGGGCGAGGTTACCTCGCCATCGTCCCGATTGCGGGCGCGGTGGACTATCGGATCATCCAATCATAGACTTTGGCGATTACGGCCAAGCAGAGCAGACAGCAAAAGGCGGTTTGATGGGGGCTGACGAAGATGCCTTCTGATCCGAATGCGACGCGGGTACGAATTGCTTTCTTTTTGTTAGTCGTTATTACGGTTGCTGCTTCGGTTGGGGTAAATTCCCTGACCAAACTAGGCAAACAACAGCAGAGCATTGCCGCGCGTGAAACTCAGGAGACAGTGCAAGGCGTCAACGATCCCAACCAAATAGATGAGGCGCTCAGGCAACATCCCGCGAACAAATCGTTGCAATTGATAGCCGCGACGACCAAGGCAGCCAATGAAACCAGTGCCGCCATGGATGAGCTTACCAGTGAAATCGAGCCGCCGGCGATTTCAAAAAACATCAATCTGGGCGCGGCGAGCCGCAGTGATCTCGAGGCGCTTCGCCGCGACCTGAAAACGGCGGAGGCCAATGCGACGAGCTTCATACCGCGCTACGCCGCCCTGCTCAAAACCGAGCGCGACACTATGGAAAAATACGCCCTCTCCCTGCATCTGGATAAAGATACCATCGGCAGGTTCTCACAAAATCTCGACAAGCGGCACGCGGAGATCACGGCGTTCACCTCCAGAATGTTGCCGGCCCGTGCCGATTATTATCGCGCCTACGAAAACTATGTCGCGGTGCTGGCCGGGGAATTCGGCACCTACAGGGTGGTGAACGGCGAATTCATCTTCCCATTGCAACGCACGGTGGACCGTTACAATGTCGCGGCCAATGCCATGACCGTCGCCGCGAAGCGGATCGCGCAATTGGAGGAAGAAAGAAAAAACCTTTCGAAGGCGCAGCAGGAGCGGTGGCAGCAATTCGTCAACGGCAAGTGACGAGATGTCGGTGCCCTACGGGCTGACGCGCGGTCTCAGGCATTCCACGAGCCGCTTCGCATGAGCTGGCAACGACGCGAAATTTCGAACACAAATGGCGTGGTGCCGAAGAGCCCACTCATCGGTGAGCGGAGTGATCCGGATTGCCATCGAATGCTGGAATCTGCGAGCCGCCGTTTCCGGGAGCACCGCCAGACCGATGCCGCTCTCAACCATGCGGCAGATGGCGTCAAATCCGTTGAGGCGGATGCGCACCTTCATTCGCCGGCCGGCGCGTGCTGCATGATGGTCCAAATAGTCCTGAAGCGCGCTGCCGCTGGGAAGGCCGACGATGTCATGGTCCAGTATTTCGCGAAAGGCGGTTTTCCGTCGCCGGCCGATCGGGTGGCGACGCGGCGCCACGACGACAAGACGAATCGCTCCGATCGGAAAGGTCTCAAGCTCTTCGGCAGGATCGACCGCATCCGTTACAATACCGATGTCCGCGCGGCCCTCGGCGATCGTTCGCTTTATCTCCCGGCTCGGGCGATCCTCGAGTTCAACGTCGATATTAGGATGAGCCGACAGGAATGAGGCCAGCGCAGTCGGCAGAAATTCCGCGATCGCAACCGTATTCGAGAGCAGCCGTACGTGGCCTCGCAGGCCCTTCGCATAGTCATTCAATTCGCCACGCATTTGCTCCAGTTGTTGCGTGACGATCCGCGCGTGATGAACCAGCGCCGAGCCGACCGGAGTCAGCCGAACACCGCGTCGCTTGCGTTCCAGCAGCGGTGCGCCGAGGGCGGCCTCCATAGCGCGGATCCGCTCACTCGCCGACGCCAGAGTCATGTTCGCGCGAGTGGCGCCATGCGTGATGCTGGCGGCATCAGCGACGTGCAAAAACAATCGGAGGTCCGTCAGATCGAAGCGAATCGACATCGTTGGAAACCAGTACTTTGGAAACCACTACGTGCCTACGGCTGAACCTGAGGCAGGCTTAGCACTTTCCGCATTGTCTGTCTCTTGTCCTGCGGACAGGTTACCGCTTGTTCAGAACTCGTGTCTGGACATTGCAGAAAGCGGAGCTTGATATGAAGGAACTTCTCCTCCCTCATGTAAAGTCAGGCGTCGTCGCGTTGGCGCTCGCAGCCGGCATTGCCGTCTCCGGCACCGGACGCGCGGCCAATTCCGATGCGTTGATCGGCAACTGGAAGCTTGTTTCCTGGCAGGTGGTCGTTGGGAACGAGACACAGAATCCGTTCGGACAGTCCCCAAAGGGTTACCTGCTCTTGACGCGCGAAGGGCGTGCGATGGCGATTACCACCGCCGACAATCGCAAGGCGGGAGACGGTGTTGCCGAGCGGGCGGCGTTGCACAAGTCAATGCTTGCGTACAGTGGAAGATATCGCGTCGAAGGTGACGACTTCATCACGACGGTGGACATTTCCTGGAATGAAATCTGGAACGGCACCGAGCAGAGGCGTCACTATCGCCTTGAAGGCGATCGGCTCTTCATCGAGTCGGCGCCGGCGCCGAGCATATTATACCCCGGTAAAACTGATTTTCGCCGGATCGTGTGGGAGCGAGAGAAATAGATTAGTTACGTCGGACTGGTCCGCCTTCGCTCTTCGAGCTACGGCGGACAAGTCGGCTGATTTGCCCGACGGGCAAATCAGCAAATTTGTGTCTAGCCCCATTCGCAAAAATATTCTTCTTCAAGTCCGACGCAAATCACTTCACTAATTACGCCGTCTCGTTCCACAGAGGGGCGCTTCGCGGTCGTCACGAACGCGGGATGGGATGCGGTGGACGCAGCTAGCGCTCTTGACGAACAGCGCTAATGCGGACGGCGAAGTCGTGTGGTCCTGACACCCCGACGCTGGTGTCAAGTTCGTGGGACAACAGTTCCGCGGATGACGGTGGCAAGAAAGCCCGGTCACCGGGGAGAGCACGAAGGAAACCGTTAAAACCATTGCGTGCGGGAATGCCGGGTTGTTCCGGTGGACCTGTGGTGACTAACGCGCGTGTTTACTACACTACACGCGCGGCTGCGGGTGCATCGGCGCCCGGCATTCCCCACGCCCTCTGGGGCGGAGATTCTTGCAAGACTCGGACGCATTGCGCCGCGAGATCGCGAAGCTGTTTCCAGCCATAGACTTCATCTGTCATCACCCGCGAAAGCGGGTGATCCAGTATTCCAGAGATGGCAGCAATGGAACGGATAAGCCGCGGCGTACTGGATACCCCGCTTTCGCGGGGTATGACGACCGATGGTGAAGGAGCGAACTGTCCCCACATCGTCGTCCCTGCGAAAGCAGGGACCATAACCACAGGCTTGTGTTGTTGTGCGAAAGCCGGCGAGCAGCGTCTCTCAAAATAACCGCCGCGGCGTATGGGTCCCCGCTTTCGCGGGGACGACGAGAGATTGGAATCAGCCCCTCACAGCTCCCTTGCATTACTGAACGCAAACGACGACACGCGCCTGGTGTTCTCGTCGAGAATGAGGGTGCGCGTGATCGGCGGCTCGGCGCGCTGGCTGCAGTTTTCGCGTTCGCAAAGCCTGCAGTTGACGCCGATCGGCGTGCCCTCGGTCTTTTCCAGATCCATGCCGGTGGCGTAGACGAGGCGCGACGCATGACGGATTTCACAACCGAGCCCGATCGCAAAACGCGGCTGTGGTTGCGGGTGCGGCGAGACCTGCCGCCGCACCATCTGCGCGATCGAGAAATAGCGCGTGCCGTCGGGCAGTTCGATCACCTGCTTCAACAGCCGGTCCGGCGTGTCGAAGGTCGAGTGCACGTTCCACAGCGGACAGGTGCCGCCGAATTTCGAGAATGGAAACGTGCCGGAGGAAAATCGTTTCGACACGTTGCCGGCATTGTCGACGCGCAACAGAAAAAACGGCACGCCACGGGCGTTCGGCCGTTGCAGCGTGGTGAGACGGTGACAGACCTGCTCGAAACCGGCATTGAAACGCTGCGCCAGCACGTGGACGTCGTAGCTCAGTGCTTCGGCAGCGCCGTGAAACGCCTGATAGGGCATCATGACGGCCGCCGCGAAATAATTTGCGAGCGTGATCCGGTAGAGCCGGCGAGGGGTGTCGTCGAGCGGTCCGGCGCGCCCGATGATGGTCTCGAACGCGCCGCCGCATTCGGCGATGCCGGTCTGGAAGGCGAGCTGGAACGCGCGGCCGGGCCCGTCGATCAATTCCGAGATCAGCAATTGCCGGCGGTGACGGTCGAACCGCCGCAAGGTCTCGCGCATGACATCGACCGGCATGATGCGGGTGACGATCGAATGTTTTTCGCGCAAGCGTGTGCCGAGCGCGGCGAACAGCCCCTCGGCCGGTACGTTCAACTCGTCGCGCAAAGTTTCCGCGGCCTGTTCGAGTTCGGGGAAATAATTGCGGTTGGCCTCGATCAATTCGCGCACGCGCTCGATCGGATTGGCCTCGAAGCGCGCGCCTTCCTCGCGATCGGCGAATTGCGCCGCCGCCATGGTCTCGCCGCGGCGGGCCTCGGTATAGGCGGCGTAGAGCCGTTGCAGCGAATGCGTTACGCCGGGGCAGAGCTCGGCCAGATCGCGCAATTCCTGTTTCGGCAGGTCGATCTGCCGGAACAGCGGATCGGAAAAGATCTCATTCAGTTCGGCGAAGAAGCGATCCTCGTCGGCGGTGGCGAGATCGCGCAGATCGAGGTCATAGGTTTCCGCCAGGCGGAGCAATATTTGCGCCGTCACCGGGCGCTGGTTGCGCTCGATCAGGTTGATATAGCTCGGGGAAATCCCAAGCCCCTCGGCGATCTGGGTCTGCGACAGGCCCAATTGCTGGCGGATGCGCCGGAATCTCGGGCCGACAAACAGCTTCTTTCCAGCATCGGTCGCCATGGCAGTCCTACTGACCTAATTTGTGACAAAAATTACAAACTGACAACTATGACAAGTTCATATGTTACATGACATCATCATTAGGATGCAAGCTGTCTATACGAACTAAGAAGTTTCGCGTTTAGCTCTCGCCACGCATTTCGCAATGCACTGTCACGAATGTCGATTGGAGAATGAAGATGGCGAAGACCTTTGAACAGCTGGTTCCCGCGCCCGCAGGGCGTTTCGATGGCATCGGCCGTCCCTATAGCCCGGCTGAAGTGGAGAACCTGCGCGGCTCCGTGCCGATCGCCTACACGCTCGCCACCAAAGGCGCCAATCGGCTGTGGGAATCGCTGAAGAAGGAGCCCTACGTCAATTCGCTCGGCGCCGTCACCGGCAACCAGGCGATGCAGCAGGCGCGGGCCGGTCTGCCTGCGATCTATCTGTCGGGCTGGCAGGTTGCGGCTGACGCCAACACCGCGGGCGCGATGTACCCCGACCAGAGCCTCTATCCGGCCAATGCCGGCCCGGAGCTGTGCCGCCGCATCAACCGCACTTTCCAGCGTGCCGACCAGATCGAGCACTCCGAAGGCGGCGCCAAGATCGACTGGTTCGTGCCGATCGTGGCCGACGCGGAAGCGGGCTTCGGTGGCCCCTTGAATTCGTTCGAGATCATGAAGGCCTATATCGAGGCGGGCGCGGCCGGCGTTCACTTCGAGGACCAGCTTGCGTCTGAAAAGAAGTGCGGCCACATGGGCGGCAAGGTCTTGATCCCGACTGCGGCGCACGAGCGCAACCTGATCGCGGCGCGGCTTGCGGCCGACGTCTGCGGCACGCCGACCTTTGTGCTCGCGCGTACGGATGCGGAAAGCGCAAAACTGATCACGGCCGATGTCGATGAGCGCGATCGCGAGTTCATTACCGGCGAGCGCACGGCGGAAGGTTTTTTCCGCCTGAAGCCCGGCACGGGTCTCGCGCACTGCATCAAGCGCGGCATCGCATTTGCAAAATATGCCGATCTCTTGTGGTGGGAGACCTCGACGCCGAATCTCGAAGAGGCAAAGGAATTCGCCGAGGCCGTGCACAAGGTCTATCCGAACAAGATGCTGGCCTATAACTGTTCGCCGTCGTTCAACTGGGAAGCCAATATCGACAAGGCGACGATTGCAAAATTCCAGCGCGAGATCGGCGCGATGGGCTACAAGTTCCAGTTTGTCACGCTCGCGGGCTTCCACTCGCTCAACCACGGCATGTTCGAACTGGCGCGCGGCTACAAGGCCGAGGGCATGGCGGCCTATTCCCGCCTGCAGCAGGCCGAATTCGCTTCCGAGAAGCACGGCTATTCGGCGACGCGCCACCAGCGCGAAGTCGGCACCGGCTATTTCGATCTGGTGTCCACCACCATCACCGGCGGCACCTCGTCGACGACGGCGCTGCACGACTCGACCGAGGCCGCGCAGTTCAAGTCGCACGATTCGAAAATCAAGATTCAGGCAGCCGAATAACAGGAGGAGATCATGACAACAGGCAGCAATTTCTGGGTGATCGGCGGCGAGTTCGGTTCGATGAACTTCCACAAGCTCGTGGAAGGCTCGGCCCAGGTGCAGGGTCCGTTCAAGACCCGCAAGGAGGCCGAGGACGCCTGGCGCGTGGTCTCCGAAGAGAACCGCCACAAGGCCGGCGTGCGCTTTTCGATCGTCGAAGAGCCCTCGCGCGTTCCGGCCTGATCGGCCTGTCGGTTAGAAGACGTCCAAGGACGAAGCGGTCCCATCCGGTTTTCCGGCTGGGGCCGCTTTTGTCTGAGGCCTCTTGCTTGCGGCACTTTCTTCCCCCTCGCCCCGCCCTTGCGGGGAGAGGCGTAGGCGGCCTACGGCCGCCGTCCTTTTATGGAAGAACGCCGATGCGAAGCATCGGCTATGGTGAGGGGCTGTCACCCCGTCGGGACTTCGAGTTGTGGTCCGCGCCGTGCCTTGCCCCACACCCGAAATTCGCTATCGCGAATTTCGACCTCTCCCCGCAAAAGAGCGGGGCGAGGTAAGAAACCAAAGGCGTAAGCTATTGGGAACAAACAGCCTTTGCGCTCGGCACGGTTACTGATAGGTTAAGGCGGTCAAAAACCCCTCGAGGACAAAGGCCGCTTTGGGATGTCAGACGCGCAAAACACCGGGAGCAATGCCGTCAGCGCTAGCCGCCCCATCCGCCTGCGCGACGCGCTGCGGCAGGCGCGGATCGAGGCTGCCGACCGCACCGGCGTCGTCGTCGATCTGCGCGATGCCGAGGTGGCGCGGCTCGAAATTCTCAACGAGGCGCTGGATCCGCTGTTCGCGCAAGTCCCCGAGCAGGTCGACCTGTTCGATCGCGGCATCAGCCAGGGCGATACGCCGCGGCTTTGGATCGACGTGGTTGCCCACATCCTGATGGGGCGCGACAAGCGCATCTACCGCTTCGTGCAGGATACCCGTTTTGGCCGCATCGTGATCGCCGAGTCGCATGACGTCGCCCCGATGGTCGATGCCGTCACCGATTATGTCGCCCGCCGCATGATCGAGCGTGAGCATGCGCTGGTCGCTACGCCTGCGCCGGCGCCGGTCGTGATCGAAAAGCCGCGCCGCCGTGGCAGGTTCTGGATGTTCGCGCTCGGCTTTATCTTCGGCGCGCTGGCGCTGTTCGGCTTCGCGCTGTTTGCGACCTTGCGCAACCTCTAGATCAGCCGCGTCTGCTGCAGTTGCTGAACCTGCAGATCATCGCCCATGCCGCGGACGATCTGCTCGCACCGCCACGCCTCGCCGTCGCGCTCGATCGAAAACAGATTATAGGCGGCGGCCGGATAGCGCCCATGCGCCAACGCCGACGCCGAAGGCACGCCAATCGCAGGTATTGTGCCGTTCGGCCCCTCGATCCAAATCGTTGAATGAACGTGATCATGGCCGTGCAGGATCAATTCCACGCCGTGCTGCTTCAGAAGGGCCCGCAGTTGCGACGAATCGGTCAGCCGCTTGGCGCGCGCATTCGAGCGCAGCGGGTGATGGATCAGGAGCACGCGAAATGCCTGCTCCTCCGACAGCTGCGCCAGGATGCGTCCGAGCGCGTCCATTTGCCCGCGGCCGAGCCGTCCCGTCGCCATCAAAGGCGGCGTCGGCACCGCGGAGGAGACGCTGATCAGCGCCAGCGGACCGCGCCGCCGCAGATACGGAAATGCGGCGCCGGCACGGGTCGCATCGTCGCCATCGAGATAATGTCGCAAAACTTCGCCAAAGCGATGCGCCGTCACGCGCACGTAAGCATCGTGATTGCCCGGGATCACGGTGACGCGATCCGGCGCGCCGACGCTTTCGAGCCAGGCCCGCGCCGGCGCGAATTCCGCCTCCAGCGCGAGATTGACGAGATCGCCGGTCACGGCGATGTGGTCCGGGTCTTGCGCCTGCATGTCCGACACCAGGGCGTCGAGCACCTCGCGCCGATGGTACTTGTGGCGATTGCGCGTCCAGTTGAGATAGCCGAGCGCACGTTTGCCCGCGAGATCGCGAAGTTTTGGCCTCGGCAGCGGCGGAAGATGCGGATCGGACAAATGCGCCAGCGTGAATTTCGCCATCACATGCATCCGCTAACGTTGCCCGTGGGGGTGAGGCGCTGCACGATCATCTCGTGATACCCTGTGAATGCTTCGCATGTAATGGCAAGCTCGCCGCCGCGAGGCAAGGATCAATCGGCATGGACGCGGTTTCGAGATTGTGGCGGCGATGAACCTGCAAGGCTTTCGAAAGAGGTTTGAGCCGCAGTTGCGGCGGGTCTTCCATCTCTACTGGCGCTTTGCCCGCGGCATGACGCTCGGGGTCCGCGCCGTGGTATTGGACGGCGACAACCGGGTGTTTCTGGTCAAGCACAGCTATGTTTCCGGCTGGTACTTGCCGGGCGGCGGCGTTGAGGTCGGCGAAAGTCTCCGCGACGCCCTGCAACGCGAGTTGGTCGAGGAGGGACGTATCGAACTTTCGGGCGAGCCGGTGCTGCATGGCCTGTTCTTCAACAATCACGTGTCGCCCAGGGACCACGTCGCGGTCTACCTGGTACGGGAGTTTCGCCAGGATCGGCTGCCCGAGCCGAACCGCGAGATCATCGCCTGCGGCTTCTTCGACCCGAAGGCGCTGCCGGCAGAGACGACCACGGGTACGCGGTTGCGGATATCGGAAGTGCTTGAGGGCAAGCCGCCGATCGCGACGTGGCGTTAGGAAGACCTGGCGCTAGGAAGACCTGGCGCTAGGCCCTTGCGGGCCTCGCCGGATTTCGCGACAAGCCTGTAAGCGCCCCCGCGCCCGGACAACGCGATGCATTATTTGAAAGCTGCCTGCGGCTTCCTGTGTTTTCTGATCCTCGCCAGCAATGTCTGGTCGATGTCGCGCTGGAACGAAGCCCGCGGCGTTTATGACGACGTCTGCTATCTGCGGCAGGCGCATCTATTCAAGAGATTCGGGCTTTCCGGCCTGGACACGAACGCCGCCCGGGATGACGATCACTATCTATCCGCAAAACTGAAGGAGATCGGCTTCCCGGGCTGGGGCGACCCGACGAAAGCGCCCTGTCACACCCCGATGCCGGCGGCGAACAAGATGGTGCTGCAATATCCGCCCGGCACGGGCTTTGTGCTGGCGCTGTTTCCGGAAGGCTTTCAGGTGATCCCGCTCTATGTTCTGGCGACGGTCATCGTCTTCGGCTTTGCCTTGCTCGGAATTTTCTACGCGCGCTCCAAGGCTTCCATTTTATCGGCCGCTGCCTTCGGGTGTCTCGCGATCTATCTGATGATCAACCCGGCCAAGGCGAGTTATTCGGTGGCGCCGACCATGGTGGTGTGCGCGCTGGCGGGTTTCCTCACCGCAAAATTGTTCCTGAGCGAGCACCAGCGGCAGCGCTTGGTGCTGGCCGGCATCGTCGGCCTCCTGATTGGCCTTTCCGTCAATTTCCGATTGCCTAACCTGTTTCTCGCGTCCGGATATTTTGTGTTCTTCTTTGTATCATTCGTGATGTCCCGGAAATTCGAGACCGTTCTCCAGGGAGTATTGTTCGGCGCGGCATTCCTGGCGGGGATGGTGCCGACGCTGGTTGCGAACGCGATCAATGCCGGCAACCCTTTCGCCACCACTTACGGGGGCGTCGACGTGACGCCGCCCGAGTTCAGCCTCGGCGTCATCTGGAGCTATGTCGCGGACATGCAATTCGTGCTGCTCGTGCTCGCCGGGGTGTGGACCGCGTGGATGTTGCGAATGCGTCGCGGCAGCGGCACCGGGCAAATAGCCCTGGTTACCGCCGCAAATCTGCTGGTTAATCTGGCCTTCTTCCTGAGCCATCCCCTCTTCACGCCATATTATACGATTCCGATCGGCATGCTTTCGCTGTGGAGTCTGCTGTTTGGCTCGCTGCTGCAGCCGGCGGAAGCAGTGGACGAGGGGCTTGTTGGGCAGGCGGCAAAAGCTTGATCATGTTATGGGAGGGTGAACAGGGCATGGTCGGGCGAACAACTCAGCAATGACGTCATCATCGATGCGGATCGCCGTTCTGGTGCCGTGCTTCAACGAGGAAGCCGCGGTCGCAACCGTGGTGGCCGGCTTCCGCAAGGCGCTGCCGTCAGCCGAAATCTTCGTCTACGACAACAATTCCTCCGATCGCACCATCGCGGCGGCGCGCGAGGCGGGCGCCGAGGTGCGCAGCGAGCGCCGCCAGGGCAAGGGCCACGTGGTCCGGCGGATGTTTGCCGATATCGACGCCGACATCTATGTGCTGGTCGATGGCGATGCGACCTATGATGCCGCCAGCGCGCCGCGCATGATCGAGGCGCTGTTGTCGGATCATCTCGACATGGTGGTCGGCTTTCGCGTCGATCAGGCCGCGGCCGCCTATCGGCCCGGTCACCGCACCGGCAACCTGATGCTGACCAGCTTTCTCGCCTCGGTGTTCGGCCGGGAGTTCAAGGATATGCTGTCCGGCTATCGCGTGTTCTCGCGGCGTTTTGTAAAATCCTTTCCGGTATTGTCGGACGGCTTCGAGATCGAAACCGAGCTGAGCGTCCACGCACTCGAACTGGCGTTGCCGGTCGCCGAGATCGAGACGCCGTATTACGCGCGGCCGGAAGGATCCTTCAGCAAGCTGAATACGTGGAGCGACGGTTTTCGCATTCTCGGCACGATCTTGAGACTTTACCGGTCGGAACGGCCGTTGCGATTTTTCACGGCGATTGGGATTTCGCTGATACTGCTGTCGATCGGCCTCGCCATCCCCATCGTTATCACCTATCTCGAGGAAGGAATCGTTCCTCGTCTGCCGACCGCGGTGCTGTCGATGGGCCTGATGATTCTGGCTGTCCTGTCGGTGTCATCCGGGCTGGTGCTCGACACGGTGACGCGCGGGCGCCGCGAGATGAAGCTGTTGGCCTATTTGTCGCAAGCCCCCGTCGGCAAGACCTGATGAGGCCCAAAATCCAGCTCAACGCGGACGATGGACCGCGCCTCCGCCAGATGCTATCCCGCGCCTGACCATGAGCGATCTCTCTCTCACCATCTTGCCCGAAACCGTCGGCGACGCGCAGCCGATCGAACGGCTGCACGAACGTACCTTCGGTCCCGGCCGCTTTGTGCTGAGCGCCTACCGGCTCCGCGAGCATGTCGATCATGTGCTCGAGCTGTCGTTCACCGCCCGGATCGGCACGCTGCTGGTGGGCTCGGTGCGCCAATTGCCGGTTTGCATCGGCGACACCAAGGCGTTGCTGCTGGGCCCGCTGACGGTCGAGCCGCCGTTCCGCGGCCGCGGCGTCGGCCGGGCGCTATTGGATCGCGCGCTGGGGGATGCGAAGGCAAAAGGCCATCGCCTCGTGCTGCTGGTCGGCGACGAGGCCTATTACAGCCGGGTCGGCTTCAAGGCCGTGCCAAAGGGACGGGCGACCATGCCGGGGCCGGTCGACTATGGCCGTCTGCTGGTGGCCGAACTCGCCGATGGCGCGTTCACGGATGTCTCCGGCGCGATCCGGCCGGACTGGAGCATGGCGCGATAAAGCGTTTTCGAGCGAAGTGGCTTTCGGTTCGCGTGAAGAAAACGCGTCAAAACAAGGAAGCCAAAATTCAGCGCCCTTCGCGCAACCAGGTAGCCGCAAACCCGCCGAGCAGCAGCAACAGCCCGATCAGGCCGGCGAACAGCGGCAGCACGCCGACGCCTTTGACGACGCTGGCATCGCGCATCTTCACGCCCATCCAGCCGTCGCCGCGGAACACGCTGGAGGCGCGCACCGGCACGATGCGCGGCAGCTCAAAGCTCGATCCCTCGACGAGGCGCCTTGCATCGCCGCCGGTCGCTTGCGCCAGCGGCTTAAGCAGGTCGGTCGTGGAGGTGACTTCCGAAAACTCCTTCGGATTGGTCGGGCCGACATTGATCAGGGCTTTCAACGTGCCGTCGGTCGCCTGCCACAGGCCGAGTTCGTTGGCGGGGATTGTCGACGTCCACGTCCCCGGCTCGCTGGCACTCAATGTCAGCTCGCGCGTCGCACCTGACGGCGAAGTCACCGTCACCGGCGCGACGCTGTCAGCCATGGTCTGCCGCTGGACCACGAGATCATGGCCGTGAACCTGCAGCCGCAGCGCCTCTTCGTCGAGATCCGGCTGCTTCATCAACCAATGCGACATCCGCCGCAGCAGGTCGAGATGCGGCCCGCCGCCCTCATAGCCGCGCGCCCACAGCCAGATATGGTCGGACAACAGCAGCGCGACGCGGCCCTCGCCAAATCGCGACAACAGCAATAGCGGCTTGCCGTCGGCGCCGGTCATGACAGGAGGCGTCGTTGCATTGCGTGTCTCGACGGTGCGGAAGAACCGGCTCCAATGCGGCGGCTCGGTGGTGGAGCCATCGAGCCCGCGCGTCACCGGATGGCGTTTGCCGGCATCGCTCAGATGCGCGTAATAAGGCTTCTCGGTCACGCCCACGGGTTCTGCCGGCAGTACCGAATCGAGCGGCGTGCGCCAGATGCTCGTGGTCGACGCGTAGTCGGGACCCGCCGAGACCAGCACCGCGCCGCCGGAGCGCACATAGCGCGCGATGTTGTCGAAATAGGCGATCGGCAGCACGCCCTGGCGGGCGTAGCGGTCGAAGATGATCAACTGGAATTCGTTGATCTTCTGCTGAAACAATTCACGCGTCGGAAACGCGATCAGCGACAATTCGTTGATCGGGGTGCCATCCTGCTTTTCCGGCGGGCGCAAAATCGTGAAATGCACGAGATCGACGCTGGCGTCCGACTTGAGCAGGTTGCGCCAGGTGCGTTCTCCCGAATGCGGCTCGCCGGAGACCAAGAGCACCCGCAATTTGTCGCGCACGCCGTCGATCGCGACCACCGCGCGGTTATTGACCGGCGTCAGTTCATTCTCCAGCGGCGAGGCCTCGATCTCGACGATGTTCGGCCCGGCGTGCTTGATATCGATGTCTACGTTGACGGTCTGGCCGCTTTGCAAGGTGCGTTCGCTGATGACTTCGCCGTCGCGGCGCACCACGACCCTGGCGCGCTCGCCGCTGACGCCCTGATCGTCCAACCGGTAGGTGATGGTCTGGGTCTGTCCGACGATGCCGAACCGGGGGGCGGCGGAAATCGCGATGCGCCGGTCGCGCTCGTCCTTGCGCCCGGTGATCAGGGCGTGCACCGGGGCCTGGAACCCGAGCGCCGTGGCGTTGGCCGGGATATCATGCACCCGCCCGTCGGTGATCAGGAAGGCGCCGGCGACGCGATCGACCGGAACGTCTGACACCGCCGACGCCAGCGCGCCGAACAGTTTGGTGCCATCGGTTTCGCCGTCGGCCTGGCCGGCTTCGACCACCCGCACCTCGAGCCCCGGGATCTTCTTGAGGCTGTCGACCAGCGCCTGCCTGGCCTTCTCGGTTTCGGCGGCGCGCGTGCCGAAATTCTGGCTGGGGCTCTTGTCGATCACGACCGCTGCGACCGATGACAGCGGCTCGCGGTCCTCGCGGGTAAAGGACGGATTGGCCAGCGCCAGCACGATCAGCGCCAATGCCGTCACCCGCACCGCGGCCCCGCGGGCGCGACTGAGCAACAGCAATCCCGCGATCACGATGATGGCGGTGATCGCGATCCAAAGCACGATCGAGGGGACCAGCGGGGTGAACGCGATGCCGTACTGCATATCGCGCTCCTATTGTCCCAGCCGCTCGATGAGCGCCGGCGCGTGCACCTGATCGGCTTTGTAGTTGCCGGTCAGCGTATACATCACGATGTTGACGCCGGAGCGGAACGCGAATTCGCGCTGCCGCGGCTCGCCCGGCGTCAGCGGCAGCATCGGCTGGCCGTCCGGGCGTATCGCCCATGCGCCGGCAAGGTCGTTGGAAGTGATGATGATGGGCGAGACGCCGTCGCCGCCCTTGGCCGGCCGCGACGCATCCTCGTCATCCTCGCCGCGCGGCAACGCCTCGACCCAGGTCTGGCCGGTGTTGAATCGTCCGGGAAAATCGCGCAGCAGATAGAACGTCTTGGTCAGCACGTGTTCGCGCGGCACCGGCTCGAGCTCGGGAACGTCGAGCGAGGAAAGAATGTCGCGCAAGGCCTGCATTCCCGGCGTCTGCGATGCGCCGCCTTCTCCCGGCGGGGCCTCGATGGCGTCGCGGGTATCGAACAATACGGTGCCGCCCTGTTTCATGTAGGCGTCGATGCGGTTGATGGCGTCTTGCGGCGGCTTCGGCGCGCCCGGCACCACCGGCCAGTAGATCAGCGGGAAGAAAGCCAGTTCGTCATGCGCGGGATCGACGCCGACGGGATCGCCGGCCTCCAGCGCCGTGCGCTGCGCGAGAAACAAGGTCAGTCCGGACAGGCCGGCCTTGACGATGGAATCGATGTCGGCATTGCCGGTGACGACATAAGCCAGCCTGGTTTGCGAGACGGCCTTCATGGCGAAATCGTCGTCGCTGTCGGCGCGCGTCGGCGACGGTACGGCCAGGATCGCAGACATCGCAAGCGCGAGCGCTAATGCGGCCGATACCGTCCGCCGCCGCAACAGCCCGGCGATCCCGGCGCCCAGCATCGCCACGACGATGGCGTCGAGCAGGAACAAAGCGAGCGCGCCCGACAGCAGGATGCCGCGCAGGTCGCGCGGTTCCGCGTTGGTGTAGGTCGCATGCCGCGCCCGCAGACTCAAAGTGTCGAGCGGCGCGATGCGATCGGCGGCGGCCAGCGCGTTGACCGCGAGCGGACCGTCGGCGGGGCCGTAGAATCCGGGCGGGTGGTCCGGTGTCGCCCGATCGCGGAAGTCCGCCGACATCGGCTTTGCGGTCGAGGGCGGCGGTCCGAACGCGCCGAAACCGTCAAGCGTGCGCAGCGGCGCCACCGTCTCAGAGCCGGTTTCTCCGGCAACGCCCGCGCCCGGATTGGATGTGTAGCCGGACAGGTCGACGATCCGCCGCAACATCTCGACGAAGGTGCCGGACATCGGCAAATCAGACCAGCGCATATCGGCTGAGACATGGAACAGGCTCACCATGCCCTTGCCGCGGCGTTCGCCGGTCACCAATGGCGTTCCGTCCTCCAGCGAGGCCCAGCTCTTGGTCGCGAGCACCGCGTCCGGTTCGGCGAGCACCTGCCGGCTGACGGTGATGTCCTTTGGCACCGCCAGACCTGCGAACGGTCCGTCGGCGGCGAACGAGGCCATGTGCTGCGGCTTTTCCCAGGTGAGGCTGCCGCCGAGGGTGCGGCCGCCGCGACGCAGTTTTACCGGCACCAGATCGTCATCGGCTTGCGCCAATCGCGGACCGGCAAAACGCACCAGCACGCCGCCTTGCTCGATCCATGCGTTAAGACGTTCGCGGATTTCGGGCGACAGCGTGCCGACATCGGCAAGCACCAGCATCGGCAGCTTCTGGTCGAGAAACTGCGTGATCGCCTGTTGCGGCGCGCCGCGATCACCCAGCCGCACATCGGCGAAGGGCGCGAGCGCGCGGGTTAGATAGAACGCCGGCGCCAGCAGCGGCTGCGCGGTGTCGCTGGTCGATCCGCTTACGATGCCGATGGCGCGGCGCCGCCATCGCTTGTCGAGCAATTGTACCGCGCCCGCCGATCGCTCGCCGGCGATCTCAAGGCGGGCGATGTCGTTGCGCAACTCGACCGGTAGATCGAACGCGGCTTCGGTCTCGCGATCGTTCGGGGCGAAATTGTAACGGGCTTCGCCGATCGGCGAGCCCTTCTGGTCGATCGCGCGCACGATTCCGGAGGCGATACCGCCATCTGCGCGCAGCACCTTCACCGTCATCTTCGCCGCGGCGTTTTCGGCCGCCGCCAGCGCCAGCGGCGCGGGCGTCCCGCCGTCGAACACCGTCAAGGTGCGATCGCCGATGGTTTTGCTCAAGCCTTCGAGGAACTCGGGTCCGCGTCCGGTATCGACGCCGTCCGACAGCCAGGCGATCTCGCAATCGCCGGTCGCCTTCAGGAAACGCTCGATCGCGGGCAGGGTTTCGACCCGTTCGATCGAATAGGGTTTTGGCGAAAGCTGGCGCAACGCCACCCGCGCGGTGCCGCCGGGCATCAGCGTAATGTCACGCGAAGGCTCCGACAGCGGAACCAGCGCAACGCCGCGGCGGTCGCTGTCGGCATTGGCGATCAACTCGTCGGCGGCCTTGATCCTGGCGTCCCAGCTCGAGGCCGCGCTCCAGCCGTCGTCGAGCAGGATCACGAGCGGCGCGCGCGAGCCGGCAAGTCCGGTTTGCGGATTCCAGATCGGTCCCGCGGCCGCGAGGATGACGAGGGCGGCTGCCATCAGGCGGAGCGCGGTCAGCCACCATGGCGTGCGCGAGGGGGTCTCTTCCTTCGGCGCGATGTCGAACAACAGCCGCGTCGGCGGGAATTCGATGCGCCGCGGCCGCGGCGGCATTACCCGCAACACCCACCACAGCACCGGCAGGCTCAACAGACCCAGCAGCAGGAATGGTTCGGCAAACGAGAGCGGCAGGCCTGCGATCATGCGCTTCGTCCCACTTTGACGGTCGAGCCGCGGGCGCTGCCCTTGGCGACCATCATGCCCGAGTGCAGGAACAGCAACAGTTCAGCGGCCGAGCGGCTGGTGGTGTGGCTCGAGAACAGCCAGTCGAGCTTGTTGGTCTCGCCGCGGATCTGGTCGCGGTGCAACGCAACGCGTGCGACGTAGTCGTCGACCCATTTTTCCGCGCGGCCCGCGGTGATGACCTCGCCGCCTTCCGGTTCGACGAACTCGACACGGCCGGAATAAGGGAAGGTCTCTTCGGCGGGATCGACGATCTGGACCAGCGTGCCGTGCGCGCCGGAAGCCGACAATCCCGCGAGCATGGTTCTGATCTCTGATATCGGCGACCAGAAATCCGACAACACCACGATTTCGGCGAGCGCCGAGGGCACAAACGACGGCGGCAGGCTCAAGCGGGCGGCATCATCGTGCAGCATCGCCTGCGCCATCTTGTCGATCACACTGCGGCTTGCGGTCGGCATCATCAGCCCCGGTATGCCGACGCGCTCGCCGCCGGCGACCAGAAGTTCGGCCAGCGCAAAGGTCACGATAAGCCCGCGTTCGAGCTTGCTGTCGCGCGATTGTTTCGATGCAAACGCCATCGACGGTGAACGGTCCGGCCACAGCCATACGGTGTGCGCGGCCTCCCATTCCTGCTCGCGGACATAGAGATGATCGTCGCGCGCCGAGCGCCGCCAGTCGACGTTTTGCGATGGTTCGCCGGAAACGAAACGGCGGTATTGCCAGAAACTTTCGCCGGCGCCGGCACGGCGCCGTCCATGCAGGCCGTGGATGACGTTGGCGGCGATACGGCGGGCTTCGAGCACGAGACGCGGCAGGGTCGCGGCGAGCGTTCGGCTTTCGCCATCGGCACGTCGGATTGCTATGATCTCCTTGCTGAAGTCCTTATTCTCTGCGGCCATTAACCGATCCGCGCCTTCAATTGCCTGATCACGTCGGGAATGGTGCGGCCTTCGGCGCGCGCGGAGAACGTCAGCGCCATGCGATGCTTGAGCACGGGTTCGGCAAGGTCGAGCACGTCGTCGATCGAGGGTGCCAGACGGCCGTCGAGCAAGGCGCGGGCACGAACCGCGAGCATCAGCGATTGGCTGGCGCGGGGACCCGGTCCCCAGGCGATCAGCTTGCCGGCTTCGCCGCCTTCAGGGCCCGGGCGCGCCGAGCGCACCAGCGAGAGGATCGCTTCGACGACGCTGTCGCCGACCGGCAGCCGCCGCACCAGCCGTTGCGCCGTGATAAGAATGTCCGCGTTCATCGCGGCCTTGGCCAGCGTCTCTTCGGCGCCGGTGGTCTCAAACAGGATACGCCGCTCGGCGTCGCGATCGGGATAATCGACGTCGATCTCCATCAGGAAACGATCGAGCTGGGCTTCCGGCAGCGGATAGGTGCCTTCCTGCTCCAGCGGATTCTGCGTCGCCAGCACGTGAAACGGTTTTGGCAAATCATGGCGCGCGCCCGCAACCGTGATGTGCTGTTCCTGCATCGCCTGCAGCAAAGCCGATTGGGTACGGGGGCTGGCGCGGTTGATCTCGTCGGCCATCAGCAGCTGCGCGAAAACCGGACCGGAGATGAAGCGGAACGACCGCTTTCCGGTATTGCTCTCGTCCAGCACCTCGGCGCCGAGAATATCCGACGGCATCAGGTCCGGCGTGAACTGGATGCGCTTGGCATCGAGCCCGAGCGTGATGCCCAAGGTTTCGACCAGCTTCGTCTTCGCAAGGCCAGGCACGCCGATCAGAAGCGCGTGTCCGCCCGAGAGGATTGTCACCAGGGTATTTTCAACCACCCGGTCCTGGCCGAAGATGACGGTCGAGATCGCATCCTTTGCCGCGCGGATTTGACCGGCGACCTGTTCAGCGGAGCGGACGATCACGTCCTCGAGTTTTTCGACACTATCTGCGCCTGCCATTTCTTCTCCTTAGCCCCGGTTAGCCTTAAGATCTTGCTGCCCAGTTCTTGCAGCTAAAGTCCTCGTCCGAAACGCCGCCGATTGCGTCGTCATCCGTCAATCCCCATGCTAAACTTATGCGAACGCGATGTATTCGTTGAATTAAACTATCCCCACAATATCGGTATTTCGGGGTATTAACGGCATCACGATGTGGCGACTTGGTCCGTGATTCTACGGGTGGAACTCGTCAGGGACACACATCGGAAAAATGCCTGCACCAATCGTGCCAAATCGAGGCGGTCAGACTCAGGTCAAACCATGGCGAAGCAAGGGCAGACCACGAATCAGGGGCTCGACGGGCTGACGGTTGCTGCCAGGGATGCGAGCGCCAGCGGCGCCGGAAAAGGCCTGCCCCCCGTGCATTTGTGGAATCCGCCATTCTGCGGCGATCTCGACATGCGGATCGCAAGCGACGGAACGTGGTTCTACATGGGAACGCCGATCGGGCGTCCCGCTTTGGTGCGGCTGTTTTCGACGATCCTCAAACGCGAGGACGGCAAGCACTTTCTTGTGACACCGGTGGAGAAGGTCGGTATCCGCGTCGACGATGCGCCGTTTCTCGCGGTCGAGATGCTAAGGGAAAGCGACAATCGTGGGCGACTGTTGCGCTTCCGGACCAATGTCGATGACTGGGTCGATTGCGATTCTTCGCATCGGCTCCGCTTCAAGGCCGCCGCCGGCGGCGGGTTGACCCCCTATCTTCATGTCCGCGCTGATCTGTGGGCCAAGGTCACCCGCGCACTCTATTACGATCTGGTTGACATGGGCGAGGAGCGGGTGGTCGATGGTCGGCCTATGTTCGGGATCGCATCGGGTGGCGAATTTTTCGCGATGGCGGATGCGGATCAAATGAGGGCCGGGCTTTGAACGAGCCGATGCTGAGGAAGGATCCCGCTGCGATCAGCTCGGCGGATTTTTTCGATCGGGCCCGCGCACGGCTGCGTTTCGACGTACCGCCGGGCCTCAACGATCCCACGATCATTCCGAAGAGTGGCGATCAGGGCACCGACCGCATGCTGGAGATCGTCGCGCGCGAACAGCCGGTTCGCCCGGCGGCGGTCTTGATCCCGGTGGTGGAGCATCCGGAGCCGACCGTGCTGTTGACGCAGCGCTCGGCGCATCTCAACGATCACGCCGGGCAGATTTCCTTTCCCGGCGGCAAGATCGATGCGACCGATGCGTCCCCGCTCGACGCGGCGCTGCGCGAGGCCGACGAGGAGATCGGGCTGCAGCGTCAATTCATCGATCCGATCGGCTATCTCGATCTCTACGCGACCGGTTTCGGGTTTCGCATCCTGCCGACGGTGGCGCGGGTCAAGCCGGGCTTCAGGCTCCGCATCAATCAGGCCGAAGTCGACGACGCGTTCGAGGTGCCGCTGGCGTTTTTGATGAATCCTGCCAACCATCAAATCCACAGCAAGGAATTCCGCGGCATCGAGCGCTTCTACTACGCGATGCCGTTCGCGGAACGCTATATCTGGGGCGCCACCGCCGGGATTTTGCGGGTGCTGTACGAGCGGATCGTTCTGCCATGATCCGTCCCGCTTTCACGGAGATCGGAATTTTCCTGATCCCGTTCGCGGTCTATGCCCTGTTTCTGTTCGCGACGCGCTCCGGGCTTTTGCTGCAGACGTCATGGCCGCTTCATATCGTCGCCCGGCTGGCGCTCGGTTCGCTGTTGCTGGTGGTCATCAGCTTCATCCTGCTCGCGCGTTTTTCCGGCGGGGCGCCGAATTCGACCTATGTCCCGGCGCATCTCGATAACGGCAAGTTCGTTCCCGGAGTTGAAAAATGAGCAAGCAGCGCGTGCTCGGCGACGCGCCCTGGCTCAAATCCGGCCCAGCCGCCCGCGTGCTCGGACTCCTGAACCGCGATGGCGAGGAAGCGCGCGTGGTGGGCGGCGCGGTCCGCAATGCGCTGCTGAAAATTCCGCTCGGCGATATCGATATCGCAACCACGGCGCTGCCCGATGAAGTGGTTCGCCGCGCCAAGGCGGCCGGCATCAAGAGCGTGCCGACCGGCATCGACCACGGCACCGTGACGCTGGTGGTCGACGCGCACCCCTTCGAGGTCACGACCTTGCGCGAGGACACCGAAACCTTCGGCCGCAAGGCCAAGGTCGCGTTCGGCCGCGACTGGGCGACCGATGCCAAGCGGCGCGACTTCACCATCAACGGCCTGTCGGTCGACGCCGATGGCGTGGTGCACGATCACGTCGGCGGCCTGGAGGATATTGCGGCACGGCGGGTGCGCTTCATCGGCGATCCAAATCAACGGATCGTGGAAGACTATCTGCGCATCCTCAGGTTCTTCCGCATTCACGCCGCCTATGGCGCGGGCGAGCCCGATCGTGCCGGATATCTCGCCTGCATCGCCGCGCGCGCGGGCCTTGCGACGCTGTCCGCCGAACGCGTGCGCATGGAAATGCTCAAGCTGATGGTCGCCGAAGGCGCCGCGGGCGCAGTTCTGGCGATGGCCGATGGCGGATTGCTGCTGCCGATTTTAGGCGGCGTCGCCTATACCGGGCCGTTTGCGGCGATGATTGCGGCCGAGCGCGAGCTCAACCTGAAGCCGGACGCGGTGCGCCGGCTCGGCGCGCTCGCGGTTGCCGTCACCGAGGACGCAAGGCGGGTGGCGATGCGGCTGCGGCTTTCCAATGCCGAGACCAAGGCGCTCGATTCCATGGGCCATCGCTGGTGGCGGCTTGCCGGCATGGACGAGGCTCGCTCGCGGCGGCTGATCTATCGGCTCGGCGCGGAGCGCTACCGCGACCGGCTGCTTTTGGCCTGGGCGCGGGCGGGCGGCAACACCGATCCCGCGCACTGGCGCGAGCTTGCCACGCTGCCGGAGCGCTGGAGCGCGCCGAAGTTTCCGCTGAAGGCGGCCGATTTCATCGCGCGCGGAATTGCCGAGGGACCCGCGCTCGGGCATGTGCTGACGCTCGCCGAGGACGCCTGGCTTGCGGCGGATTTCCCGCTGGATGAAACAGCGCTGAAAACCGTCGCCGATGAGACCGTCACCCGTTTCAGGCGCGACCACCGGCTGTGAGTATCCTTTCCGGCTTTGCCGACATTTCGCTCGCCCAACTCCTGCTGGTTGCCGGCGTCGCGCTGTTTGCCGCCGTGATCGGCGGCCTCGCCGGTTACGGCACCGGCGCGCTGATGCCATTGGTGCTGGTGCCCATGGTCGGCGCCGAGCCGGTGGTGCCGATCATCGCCATCTCCGCCATCTTCACCAATCTCAGCCGCACCGCCGCCTATCTGCGCTATGCCGACCGCCGCCGCGCGCTGATCGTGATACTGGCCGCGGCGCTCACGACCGCGCTCGGCGCCTACGGCTATACGCGGCTGACCAATGCCGGCGCGGCGCTCGTGATTGGCGCCATGCTGATATCGAGCGTGCCGCTGCGCCGGCTGGCCAGGCGTCACGACGTCAAGATCGGCGACACTGGATTGGCCGCTGGCGCCATCGGCTACGGCGTCGTGGTCGGCGGCACCTCGGGCTCGGGCGTCATCCTGTTGTCGCTGTTGATGGCGGCGGGTCTCGAAGGCGCGGCCGTGATCGCGACCGACGCGGTGATCTCGGTCGTCACCTCCGTGATCAAAATCTCGGTGTTTGGCCTCGCCGGCGTCGTCACCGCGCAGGTGCTCGCCTTTGCGCTCCTGATCGGCGCGGTCGCGCTGCCCGGAACCTTTTTCGCCAAAGCCTTCGTCGAGCGCATGCCGGTGCATATCCACACCGCGATCCTCGATATCGCTGTGATCGCGGGCGGGGTGGTGATGATTTCAGCCGCGCTGCGGCAGTTGCTCTGACGGCACTGACGCGATCAGCCGGAACGGATCGGCGCTGTTCTGATCGGCGTGCAGTATCTAGAGAACAGGCCGACGATCGGGGTGACGAAGGGGATATGACAGGCGAAGCCGAGCGGGCGATATTTGACCCGGATATTCTCCATCTGAAACATTGCCAGACTCATGAACGCATTGAGCCGGATTACCTGATTGCCGAGCTCGCTCCTGGTCTGCGCCCGCTCGGCGAGGAATTTTGCTCTTAATGGCGCGCTGAGATCGCTTTGCGAGGCCCAGTCCCGTGCCGCCAGAAGCCGCGCATGCAAGGCCTGGAAACAATAGTGCATGGTCAGCACCTGGTGTTTGGTGCTGAACCAGTGGAGCGTGATGGCGGGCTTGTCCGGGACGATCTTGCCGTTCTCCCTGGCGCAAAGGTTGACATAGGATTTGTCCGGATCGCGATTGGCTTGATCCTCGACGCGGCACGGGTCCTGTTTTGCGCTGGCGGCAGCGGCTTTTGCATTCGCGCCGCTGCCGGTGTCGAATTGCGGAAAGTTGGCGGCATCGTCGCAATCGAAATTATAGAGGCCGAGCAGTGATTGCGTCAGCGGGTCATTGCTCGGGGCGTGCGCTTCCGCCGGGTCGCGACCGAAATCGCTGGCCCAATCGATATAGATTTCCGCCTTGCGCGCGAGCAGGTCGCTGTTTTGCCGCAAGCTGTTGCGCGCCTTTTCATAGTTCGGGAAAATCAGGCGGGCGTCCTTGGTGGTCAGGGCAGAATCGTTGCTGTCGGCATTTTCATCGAGCGCCGCCGAATAATCGAAAAAAAGAATTTGCTGCAGCGTTTGCGCCTGCGAGAACGCATCGGCGATTTCGGTGAAGGTGCTGGTTGCCGCGGTCATATCGTCCTTGGCCTGGGCGCTGACCTTGTCCTGGTAGGCGTTGAGATATTGAAAATAGCCGACCAGCAGGCTGCCCACGAGCGTGATGACCGGCAGTCCCTTGGCATAGGACAATACGCTGTTGGTGGCGCGGAAAAATCTACCGACCCCGGCCCACCAACCCTTAGGTTCGGAAGGCTTGGTTTCCGAAGGCTTCGCTTCCGAAGCATCGGCTTCCGAAGCGCCGTTGCGGTTCTCCGAAGCGCCGTTGCGGTTCGGTGGCGGCTCTTGCGCGCCATCCTCGGCCATGGACGAGCCCCCGATTTTCGGATCGGCAACGATACCACAGATAGCAGTCTACGGCCACTTCACTTCCGGTGGCATTGACGACAGTATTGAATCAACATTGCCGCCGGTTTTCAGCCCGAAGATGGTGCCGCGGTCGTAGAGCAGGTTGAATTCGACATAGCGTCCGCGCCGGATCAGTTGCTCCTCGCGATCTGCAGCGTTCCACGGGGTGGCAAAATTGCGCCGGACCAGCTCGGGATAGATTTTCAGGAAGGCGCGGCCGACTTCCTGGGTGAAGGCAAGGTCGGCGTCCCAGTCGCCTGAATCGTGCCAATCGTAGAAAATGCCGCCGACGCCGCGTGCTTCCTTCCGGTGCGGCAAATAAAAATATTCGTCGCACCACTTCTTGTATTTGTCATAGTCGGCAACGCCATTGTGCCCGCCGCAGGCCGCCTTCATCGCGGCATGAAACGCAACCGTGTCGGGGTCTTGCTGGGTCCGCCGCCGGTCCAAGACCGGCGTCAGATCGGCGCCGCCGCCGAACCAGGCCTTGGTGGTGACGACGAAGCGGGTGTTCATATGCACCGCCGGCACGTTCGGATTGCGCAGATGCGCGATCAGCGAAATGCCCGAGGCCCAGAAGGCCGGATCCTCGGCGGCGCCCGGTATCTGGGCGCGGAATTCGGGCGCGAATTCGCCGTGCACGGTCGAACAATGCACGCCGACCTTCTCAAACAGCCGTCCGCGCATCACACTCATCACGCCGCCGCCGCCGGGCTGGCCGGTATGGTCGGTGCGATTCCAGGGCGTGCGCACGAAGCGCGCGGTTTCGCCCGGATAAAGCGATGCCGGCGCGTCATCTTCGAGCTTCTCGAAGGCTGCGCAAACCTCGTCGCGCAAGCGCTCGAACCAGGTCCGGGCCCGCGTTTTGCGATCTTCGATCACGGACATGTCCATCGCTTTGTGCCTAACCTTGCGAGCCTGTTGACCCGGTTTGCCGCAGCGCTTCACCTAACGCCATGGCCGCCGCCATCGCAACATTGAGCGAGCGCAGACCTGGCTTGATCGGAATCACCAGCCGCGCGTCGGCCTTGGCCACCACCTCGTCGGGGACGCCAGCGGATTCGCGCCCGAACAGCAGGATGTCGGCCGCGCTATAGCGGTAATCAAGATAGGAGCTGACACCCTTGGTCGTGAACAGGATCAGCCGGTAACCACCGATGTTCCGCCATTGCTCGAATTTTGACCAGGAGTCGTGACGCATGATGGTCACCTGGTCGAGATAATCCATGCCGGCGCGGCGGAAATGCCGGTCGGATACCGGAAAGCCCGCGGGCTCGATGATATGGGCCGCGACGCCGAGGCAGGCGCAGAGACGAAGGATGGTCCCGGTGTTCTGGGGAATGTCGGGCTGGAAAAGCGCAATCTGCATACCGTGATCGCCCCTGATTCCCCCTGTGATTGAACCTGTGAGTATCCTGCGGGGTGTTCATGAAATATCTGAATAATTCATCGCTCGCGGCGGAATGAGTGCATTGCACGCTAGGCAGCCGATAGCGGGCTTGCGCTCGTCCGGCAAGGGTGCCAATAGAACGATTCTGGACTGCTGTTCCGCCGGATTGGGGAAGGAAAAGCGGTCTTTCTGCCGCCGCGGGGGTCGCGGGCGCCGGCAGCCTCCCTTGCTTCGTTTGTGCGTTGCCTGGGGCGGTTCCACCGGCTGCAGCTTGGAAAGGGTTTGGAATCGTGACGATAGCGTCTTCGGCGGATCATCCGACACGCCGTGATTTCCTCTTTGTTGCAACGGGATGCGCCGCCGCGGTCGGCGGGGTGGTCTCGCTCTGGCCGTTCGTTTCCCAAATGAATCCGGACGCATCGACGATTGCGGCCGGCGCGCCGATCGAAGTCGATCTGACGCCGATCGCCTCAGGCCAGGACATCAAGGTGTTCTGGCGGGGAAAACCGATCTACATCATGAACCGCACCAAGAAGCAGATCGACGAGGCCCGCAGCGTGCCGGTCGCGAGCCTGCCCGATCCGCAGGCCGATCAGGCCCGGGTCAAAGAGGGCCATGACCAGTGGCTGGTCGTGATCGGCATCTGCACCCATCTCGGCTGCATCCCGATTGCGCACGAGGGCAATTACGACGGCTTCTTCTGCCCCTGCCACGGCTCGCAATACGACTCCTCCGGTCGCATTCGCCAGGGACCCGCGCCGGCCAATCTGGCCGTGCCGCCCTATCAATTCGTTTCCGATAGCAAAATCCAGATTGGCTAAGACTTCGGATCTGGCATCCGAGGCCTTGAGCCCGTCGCGTCGTCTTACTTCCCTAGGGATCGCATCATGAGCGGACCATCCGAATACCAGCCGACCAATCCCGCCTTGCAGTGGATTGAACGCCGCCTCCCTCTGATAGGATTGATGCATTCCTCGTTCGTGGCCTATCCGACGCCGCGCAACCTGAACTACTGGTGGACCTTCGGCGCCATTCTTTCCTTGATGCTGGGCTTGCAGATCCTCACCGGCGTGATCCTGGCGATGCACTACACGCCGGAGGCCACTATGGCCTTCCACTCGGTCGAAAGCATCGTGCGCGACGTGAATTACGGCTGGCTGTTGCGCAACATGCACGCCAGTGGCGCCTCGATGTTCTTCTTCGCCGTCTACGTCCACATGCTGCGCGGCCTCTATTACGGCTCCTACAAGGAGCCGCGCGAAATCCTTTGGATCCTCGGCGTCATCATTTACCTGTTGATGATGGCGACCGGCTTCATGGGCTATGTGCTGCCGTGGGGCCAGATGAGTTTTTGGGGCGCCACCGTCATCACCAATCTGTTCTCCGCCTTTCCCTATGTCGGCGACAGCATCGTGACCCTGCTGTGGGGCGGCTATTCGGTCGGCAATCCGACCTTGAACCGCTTCTTCTCGCTGCACTATCTGTTGCCGTTCGTGATCGCCGGCGTCGTGGTGCTGCACATCTGGGCGCTGCATGTCGCGGGCCAGAACAATCCGGCCGGCGTCGAGCCGAAGACCGAAAAGGACACCGTGGCGTTCACGCCCTACGCCACCATCAAGGATCTGTTCGGCACAAGCTGCTTCCTGATCTTCTTCGCCTGGTTCATCTTCTACATGCCGAACTACCTCGGCGACGCCGACAATTACATTCCCGCCAATCCCGGCGTGACGCCCGCCCATATCGTGCCGGAGTGGTACTATTTGCCGTTCTACGCGATGCTTCGCTCGATTCCGAACAAGCTCGCCGGCGTGATCGTGATGTTCTCCTCGATCCTGATCCTGGCGTTCCTGCCCTGGCTCGACACCGCGAAAACCAGATCGTCCAAGTACCGTCCATTGGCAAAACAGTTCTTCTGGATGTTCGTCATCGTCGCGGTGCTGCTCGGCTATCTCGGCGCGCAGCCGCCGGAAGGCATTTACGTGATCGCAGGCCGCGTCCTGACCTTCTGCTACTTCGCCTATTTCCTGGTCGTGTTGCCGCTGTTGAGCCGGGTTGAAAAGCCGCGGCCGGCGCCGAATTCGATCGCCGAAGACGTGCTGGCGAAAAGCGGCAAGGCAATGGTGTCGACCGTGATCGCGCTCGTCGTTGCCGGCGCGCTGTTTGCCGGTAGCGTGCAGAACGCCCGCGCCGAGGAGGAGGCCGTGCCGCCCTCGCAGAAATGGTCGTTTGCAGGCCCCTTCGGTAAGTATGATCGCGGGGCGCTGCAGCGGGGCCTGAAGGTCTACAAGGAAGTCTGTTCCGCCTGTCACTCGCTGAACTATATCGCGTTCCGCAATATCGCCGATCCCGGTGGCCCCGGCTTTTCGGTAGCCCAAGCCGCGGCGCTGGCCGCCGAATACAAGATCAAGGACGGCCCGAATGATCAGGGCGAAATGTTCGAGCGACCCGGCCGGCCCGCCGACTACTTCCCCGCGCCGTTCCCCAACGACCAGGCGGCGCGCGCGGCCAATGGCGGCGGCTTGCCGCCCGACCTGTCGCTGATCACCAAGGCGCGCTCCTACGAGCGCGGCTTCCCGAAATTCATCTTCGACTTCTTCACCCAGTTCCAGGAACAGGGCCCGAACTACGTCAGCGCGCTACTGCAGGGCTTTGAGACGAACCCGCCGGCCGGCGTCACGCTGCCGGACGGCTCCTACTACAACAAATATTTCCCCGGCCACGCCATCAAGATGCCGCCGCCCTTGAGCGACGGCCAGGTGACGTTCGACGACGGCTCGCCCGCCACCGTTGCGCAATACGCGCAAGACGTGACCACGTTCCTGATGTGGGCCGCCGAGCCGCACATGGAGGACCGCAAGCGGCTTGGCCTGCAGGTGTTCGTGTTCCTGATCATTTTCGCGGGGTTGATGTATTTCACCAAGAAAAAGGTCTGGGCCGACGCGCACTGAGCCTTTCTTCTCCCTCGCCCCGCTCTTCGCGGGGAGAGGGTTGGGGTGAGGGGCCGTCTCCGCTAGCGATCATGAAAATTTGAAGAAGCCCCTCGGGGGGCTTTTTTGTTGGTTAGAATGCCGTCATTGCGAGCGAAGCGAAGCAATCCAAACGCCGCAAGCTGGATTGCTTCGTCGCTTCGCTCCTCGCAATGACGGGCAGGGGCGATTGCATCCGGACCGCACAGCAGCCAAAATGGCCGCCAATCGGCCCCCAGAAAAAATCACCGGAGGACCCCATGGGTACCAGCATTTCTTACAAGCGCCCGGATGGCAAGGACGCTAGCGGCTATCTCGTCAACGCCGAGAGCGGCCATGCGCCCGGCGTGGTCGTGATCCAGGAATGGTGGGGGCTTTCGGAGCAGATCAAGGGACTATGCGACCGCTTCGCGCTGGCCGGCTTCGATGCGCTGGCACCCGACCTCTACAAGGGCAAGGTGGTGCCGTATCACGACACCGACGCCGCCACCAAAGAGATGAACTCGCTGGATTTCATCGACGCCACCACCCAGACCGTGCGCGGCGCCGCGCAGTATCTCAGCCGGAACGGCGCCAAGGTCGGCCTGACCGGTTTCTGCCTCGGCGGCGCGGTGACCATCATCGGCGCCGCCAAGATTCCGGAGCTGAGCGCGGGCGTGGTGTTTTATGGCATCCCGCCGGAGCAGGCGGCAAAGCCCGCGGACATCCGGATTCCGCTGCAGGCTCATTTCGCCAACAAGGACGATTGGTGCACGCCGGAACTGGTTGATAAGTTCGAGAAGGCCATGAAGGCCGCCGGCAAGTCGCTCGAACTCTATCGCTATGACGCCGAGCACGCCTTCGTCAACGAACAGCGGCAATCGGTGCACGATCGCCACGCCGCCGAACTCGCATGGGAACGCGCCACGCAGTATTTCCGGAAGCATTTGGGGTGAACGCCCCGGCGCACTCATGCGACACAAGCACAAGCCGCCCTGGATCGGTCGGCTTGCAGAAATCTGCTGTGTGCGGTCCCACAGATAAGTGTGAGTATTCCGTATGAAAGCCTTCCCGATTGCAACGTTGATCGTCACCGTCCTCTTTGCGACGCCGTCTCTGGCGAAGCCGTCGGCACAACAATCATTTGTGACGATTGAGGGTGATCTGAAGAAAGCCGCTTGGTGGGTGCTTGCCGATTTCCATCCGTTTACGACGGAGGTTCGCGGCATTCCCGCCAATCAGATCCGGCAGAATTGGTGCAAGGCGACGGAATTCCGCAAAGACCTCATTCCAAGGGAGCTACTTTTCGAAGGCAATGTCGATGCGAAGGCGGTAAGTGGGCTGTCCTTCGCGGTGGAAGGTCATTTCGACGGCTCGGCCACCAACCAGGTCGCACTGGTTGGTGTCTATCAGGAATGCTCTGGTCAAAAAGGTAGGTTCATCTTGGTTCTTGACCAGCTGGCTGGGGGAAAGGCCAAAATCCGGTTCGTCAGTGCCGTGCAGACAGATCGTCAGTTCGGTGCGCTGAACAAGGGGGAGGACAACACCATCGTCACCTGGAGTTGCATGGAGTGTGATGGCTTCTCAGTCCTGAAATGGGACCGGAAGAAGCGCAAATTTGACTGGCTGCCCGAACCGCACGAGCCATAGTCAGTCATCAGTTGGACATCGCGCCGGCCACGCCATGGCGGTCCCTTGACATCGGTGGTGCCGGGTGGTGTTTAGGAGCCATGAGCACCGCCGTCCGCCTAGCCCAACTCTGGTGGCGCACCTCCTAAGAGGTGGCCGGTGCGATTTCATTTTAACCAATCGTTCGAGGCCGTCATCGCAGTGCGACGGCCGTTTCGTTTGTCCTGTGTGGCGTTCCCTCGGCAAGTTTCGTAAGAGGATCACATGAACAGGACGGTTTTTTCACTCCCCGCCCGCAGCGAATATCGTACCCATGGCGGGCTCGCGGTCACGCGGTCGGTGGAGCAATTCTCCGGTGGCGCCAGCCGGCTCGACGATTTGATCGAGCTGCTCGACCGCCGCCGCGGCGTGGTGCTGTCGTCGGGCACCACGGTGCCGGGACGCTACGAGAGTTTTGACCTCGGCTTTTCCGATCCGCCGCTGCAGCTGCAAACCACAGGTGTCGACTTTTCGCTTGCCGCGCTGAACACGCGCGGAGAAGTGCTGATCGCATTCCTCGGCGAGGTCTTGCGCGAGCCCTGTGTCGTCGTCACGGAGAAGACTGCGTCCAGGCTGAGCGGCCATATCGTTCGTGGCCCGGCGCCGGTCGACGAGGATCAGCGCACCCGCCGCACCAGCGTGATGTCGCTGGTGCGCGAGCTGGTGGCGGCGTTCGGCGCCCATGACGATCCGTTGCTCGGCCTGTTCGGCGCCTTCGCCTATGATCTGGTGTTCCAGATCGAAGATCTCGTGCAGAAGCGCGCGCGCGAAAAGGATCAGCGCGACATCGTGCTCTACGTGCCGGACCGCCTCTTGGCATACGACCGCGCCACGGGCCGCGGCGTGGTTTTGAGCTACGATTTTGCCTGGAAGGGCCAGTCGACCGAAGGTTTTCCGCGCGACACCCCGGAAAGCGTCTACGCAAAAGCGCCGCGGCAGGGATTTTCCGATCACGCGCCCGGCGAATATCAGGCAACCGTCGAGACCGCGCGTGCGGCATTCGCGCGCGGCGACCTGTTCGAGGCGGTGCCGGGGCAATTATTCGCCGAACCCTGCGAGCGCTCGCCCGCCGAAGTGTTCCAGCGGCTGTGCCGGATCAATCCCTCGCCCTATGGCGCGCTGATGAACCTCGGCGATGGCGAGTTTCTGGTGTCGGCTTCGCCGGAGATGTTCGTCCGCTCCGACGGAAGGCGGGTCGAGACTTGTCCGATCTCGGGCACGATCGCCCGCGGCGTCGATGCGATCGGCGACGCCGAGCAGATCCGGCAATTGTTGAATTCGCAAAAAGACGAATTCGAACTCAACATGTGCACCGACGTCGACCGCAACGACAAGGCGCGGGTCTGCGTGCCCGGAACGATTAAAGTTCTGGCGCGGCGGCAGATCGAGACTTATTCAAAACTGTTCCACACCGTCGATCACGTCGAAGGCATGCTGCGGCCGGGGTTCGATTCGCTCGACGCGTTCCTCACCCACGCCTGGGCGGTGACGGTGACCGGTGCGCCGAAATTATGGGCGATGCAGTTCGTCGAGGACCATGAGCGTTCGCCGCGGCGCTGGTATGCCGGCGCGATCGGCGCCGTCAATTTCGACGGCAGCATCAATACCGGGCTGACCATCCGCACTATCCGGATGAAGGACGGCCTCGCCGAGGTGCGGGTCGGCGCCACCTGCCTCTTTGACTCGGACCCCGCCGCCGAGGACAGGGAATGCCAGGTCAAGGCGGCGGCGCTGTTTCAGGCGCTGCGCGGCGATCCGCCAAAGCCGCTGTCGGCGTTCGCACCGGATGCCACAGGCTCCGGCAAGCAGGTGCTGCTGATCGACCATGACGACAGCTTTGTCCATATGCTGGCGGATTATTTCCGGCAGGTCGGCGCCAACGTCACGGTGGTCAGGCACGTTCACGCGCTTGAAATGCTCAAACAGAAGCGCTGGGACCTGCTGGTGCTGTCGCCGGGCCCCGGCCGGCCGGAGGATTTTGGGATTTCAAAAACCATCAGGGCTGCGCTGGAGCAAAAGCTGCCGATCTTCGGCGTCTGCCTCGGGGTGCAGGCGATCGGGGAATATTTCGGCGGCCAGTTGGGCCAGTTGGGCCAGCCGGCGCATGGCCGGCCCTCGCCGGTCGAGGTGCGGGGCGGGCGGCTGATGCAGAACCTGCCCGATGAAATCGTGATCGGCCGCTATCACTCGCTTTTTGTCGAGCGCGACAGCATGCCGGACGTGCTATCGGTAACGGCCAGTACCGAGGACGGCGTCGCCATGGCGATCGAACACAAGACCTTGCCGGTCGGCGGCGTGCAGTTTCACCCGGAATCGCTGATGTCGCTCGGCGGCGAGGTGGGCCTGCGCATCGTGGAAAACGCGTTCCGGCTTGGCCTGCCGCTCAATTGAGCTGGCGCGCGCGCCGGATTGACGATACGAGGATGAAATGACGTTTGACAACGACCTGAAGGCCGCCGTCCGCACCATTCCGGATTATCCGAAGCCGGGAATCCTGTTTCGTGACATCACCACGCTGCTCGGCGATGCGCGCGCCTTCCGCCGCGCGGTCGATGAATTGGTACAGCCATGGGCGGGCAACAAGATCGACAAGGTTGCCGGCATCGAGGCGCGCGGCTTCATTATCGGCGGCGCGGTGGCCCATCAGGTCTCCGCCGGCTTCGTGCCGATCCGGAAAAGGGGCAAGCTGCCGCATACCACGGTCCGCATCGCCTACTCGCTGGAATACGGCATCGATGAAATGGAGATGCACGCCGACGCCATTCATCCCGGCGAGCGCGTGATCCTGGTCGACGATCTGATCGCTACCGGCGGCACCGCCGAGGGCGCCGTCAAACTGATGCGCCAGATCGGCGCCAATGTGGTCGCGGCCTGTTTTATCATCGACCTGCCGGACCTCGGCGGTGCCGCAAAATTGCGGGCGATGGACGTGCCGGTACGCACGCTGATGTCCTTCGAGGGGCATTGATCTTCTTCAACCTCGCCCCGCTTGCGGGGAGAGCATAGGCCGCCTTCGGCGGCCGTTCTCAGAAAAGAACGCCGAAGCGAAGCTTCGGCTATCGCGAAGCGCCGGGTGAGGGGGACTCACCGCGCACTCTTTATCTTCCGAATTTGCGGATGCAGCCCCTCACCCCAACCCTCTCCCCGCGAAGAGCGGGGCGAGGGAGAAGAGCTACGACCGCTGCAAAATCAGACTCAGCTCCAGCTCGCGGAGGCTAAAATAATTCTTGCGGATCCATTGATGCAGCTCGGTCGATGAATCCTTCTCCTTGCGCAAATATGTGGTGAACGAAAACGTCAGCCGGTCGATATAGGTCTTCAGGAACACCGGCAGCGCGGGGATGCGGATGATCCGGCCATGGGACATGGCAGGGGGCAGTTCGCCGCGCACCACAAATTCATTGTCGATGGTGACGAGCGCGGTTGCGGGGATCTGCTGCGCCAGCATGGCATAGCCGCGCGCCGAGGCGCGGTCGGTATCGGCGACGAACAGGATCACCGGGGAGACGCCGCGCCGCTCTGCCTCCTTCATGAAGCCGATTTCCTCCGACATCGTGAAGAACTCGTCGAAGGCGTGAAACCCGAGATCGATCACCTTGGCGACCGCGTCATTGACGATCAGGCGGTCCATCAACTGCATCTTGCCGAAGGTGTTGTCGACCTCGGCGGTCTCGGTGACGGCAGGCAGATATTCGAGCAGCGAGGGCTCTTTCAGGTTGATGTCGAAGGCGTTGACCGTGCCGTTCTTCAACAGCAGGAACTCGCAGAGCAGCCGCGCGGTCAGCGTCTTGCCGACCAGCGGGCGGGGCGAGCAGATGATGTAGACGGGTGTGGCGGGCATCACGCGCTATATCAGGGCAATTCGGCGCCTAATCCAGCCAATTCATATTCGCCAGGGCAATTTATTTTTCAATTATTTTTCGCCGCCGCGCCCGCCCGGTTTGCCGGAGCCGACCAGGTCGGTCAGCTTGATGCGGTCGAATTCGCTCCAGACATTGGCCAGCCAGTGGCGGACATAGCCGCGCAGCACGAACGAATAATTCGCGGCCTCGTCATGGGTGCCCTTGTTGGCGACGAATTTCAGGAACGGCACCGAGGCGACCTCGACCTGCTCGTAGGCCATTTCGTTGAGCTTTGGGATAGTCAGCTCGGTGGCGTCCTTGATGCGGTGGAAATAGGAATTATAGGTCGCCTGGTCCCATTCGAAGAAGCTGGTGTTGTTGATAAAATTCTTCACCAGGAAATATTTCGCGCCCACCATGAAATTCGCGGTCTCGGCGATTTCGTCGAGGGAAGCGATCGACGGGCCCAGGATGTGGAACACGGCAAAGGTGATCTGCCCGGATTTGGCGGCGTCGAGAAAGCCGATGTCGCGCAACGAAGCCAGCGATGGCGACAGCAGTCCGGCGCGGACGTCGATCACGGTGACGGAAGGGGTTCCCGAATTCAGCGTATCGAAGATTTTCATCTGGTCCGAAGTCGTCGTCATATCGACGATCTCGGTCAGATCGGGATGAAAGCGCTTTAGCGTGCCGCGCGGGGATTCCGTATCGAACGCCCGGGTGGGCACGTTATTGGCGCTGAAATAATCAAGCAAAGTGCGCGAGACCGTGGTCTTGCCGACCCCGCCCTTATCAGCGCCTACCACAATCACTACTGGCTTCGCCATGAACTTCCCTTACGCAGCCTTTGTTCGATGGAAACACGATCCTAGAACAAACGAAGCCGTTTGTTTTGCCGAAAAACCGCCTCCGGCCCCCGGATCATGCCCCTCGAATCCCCCGCCGCTTGAGCCCACCTTACGCGATCGGGGCGTCCCCATCCCTGCTTTGGGCGCGAACATGGCAGAAACAAGGGGGAATTCAATTCATTAGACAACCGTTCGCGTCAATCCTGCCGGTGTTGTTAACAGGCCGTAGGCGACGGCTAGCTCGATTTCCCCCACGGACCGGCGGGATTGCCCCAGGGGCCGTTCCGCGAGGCCTCGGCCGGCTCCTTGGCGTCGCCCCATGGACCATGGGGCAGGGGCGGCGGGGTTTTGTCGTCTGTGGGCTGCTGTTCCTGATCCTCTGACGGCAGCGCCAGCGGTCCCGGATCGTGTCCGCCGGCGAATGTCACCAGCGCCTGGACCCGGGAATCCACCGACGGGTGGGTCGCAAACAGGTCGGCAAACCCCTCGCGCGGGTTGTCGACGCATAATTCCATCACCGCCGAGGTGGCGCCGGGAAGCTCGCCACGGCCCTCGATCTTGCGCAGCGCCGAGATCATGGCGTCCGGGTTCTTTGTCAATTCGACCGATCCGGCGTCGGCCAAAAGCTCGCGCGAGCGCGACAGCGCCAGCCGCACCAGTTGTGACAACAGCCAGGCCAGCGCGATCAGCGCCACCGCCAGGATGATGACGAGGACCGCGGCGCCGCCGCCGGAGCTCTTGCGGTCGCTGCTGGAAGAAGAAGATGAGGACGATTCAGATGAAGACGACGACCAGGACGAGCCGCCACCGGAACCCCAGCCGCGACGCGACCTCCAGCCAAAATTGGTAAAACTGCGAAAGAACAGCTCGGCGAAGAAGCCGACCACGCCGGCGATGATCACCGCGATCACCATCATCTGCACGTCGCCGTTGCGGATGTGGGTGAGCTCATGGCCGAGCACCGCCTCGATCTCCTGGTCGTTGAGCGCGTTCAACAGGCCGGTCGTGACGGTGACGGCATATTGCCGCTGGTTGAGCCCGGTCGCGAACGCGTTGAGCGCGTCGCTTTGCATCACCTTCAGTTTCGGCATCGGGATGCCGCGGGAGATGCAGAGATTTTCGAGGAGATTATAGAGCCGGGGCTGCTGCTGCCGCGTCACATCCTCGCCGCCGGTCACGGCATCGACGATCGATTGATGGAAAAAATAAGCGATCACGATCCACAGCAGCGCTGTCCCGGTCGAATAGGGCAGCGACCAGATCAGGTCGCGCAGCGCCGCCGCCATATAATAGTCGACGCTCGCGCCACCGTTGCCGAGGACTTCGATGATCAGCGCGCCGGCATAGACGACGACATAGACCAGGGCGAACAGCCCGGCGAGCAGCACCATCGAACGAAATTTGTTCGATGCGATGTGCGTGTAAAGACCGTAGGCGGCCATGATGCGCTTCCGTTAAGCCCCGTCATTCCGGGGCGCGCCATCCAAGTCGGCTGTTGCCGACTTGGACATTGATATTGCCGAACTCGGGTAAACCCGAGTTCGGGTGGCGCGAACCCGGAATCTCGAGATTCTCCGATGTGCAATTGCACATCGTAGTTCGATGCTTCGCATCGCCCCGGAATGACGGGAGTGGATAATCATCACCTCAGAACTTCACCTGCGGCGCCGCCTCGACTTCGGTCCTGGAGGCGCCGAGATCGAAAAAGTCCTTGTGGGTGAAGCCGAACATGCCGGCGAACAACGCGGCGGGCATCTGCTGGATGCCGGTGTTGTATTCCTGGACCGCGTTGTTGAAGAAGCGGCGGCTGGCGGCGATCTTGTTTTCGAGATCGGACAATTCGCTCGCCAGTTGCTGGAAGTTGGCGTTGGCCTTGAGATCCGGATAGGCTTCCGACAGCGCGATCAGCCTGCCGAGTGCGCCGCTCAACTGGTTCTCGGCGGCCGCGACCTGTCCCGGGCCCTGCGCCGACATCGCTGAGTTGCGCGCCTTGATCACGTCGTCCAGCGTGCCGCGCTCATGCGCGGCGTAGCCCTTCACGGTCTCGACCAGATTGGGGATCAGATCGTGGCGCTGCTTGAGCTGAACGTCGATGTCGGCAAAGGCCTGGCCGACGCGCTGGCTGAGCGCGACCAGGCGGTTATAGGCAGCGAATGCGAAGAGAACGAGAACAACGATGACGCCGATAACGATCCAGCCGGTCGACATGACGAACAACTCCTGATGGGAAGACGATTAAGGGCAGGAAGAACAAGAACAGGGTAGCGCGTGTTCCGCAAAAGTGGATACCGGTTTTGCGACGAGAACTCGCGCAAAGCAAAAACCTCGAAAAAAGACCTCGCAGGGCAGGCCGCCACGAGGTGGTTATCCCCTTGGTCTGGCGCAAGGTGAAATAAGTTCAAGGGTTAACGGGTTGATTCCTCTACCGCATCGCCCCATCGCCAGCGCCGGGCGCGGGCGTAGTCCGCTTTGTTGCGGCGCGGCACTTTTGCGATGGCGAGGCCTGTGGGCGTGCAGAGTTTTGCAACCACTTCGACCTTGTTGACATCCGGCTGCGCCAGCACGCGGGCGTGAGGTGAACTGATCGGCGCGCGTGTCAGCGCGACATAGCTGAACTTCTCGTCCTCGAACGGCAGTTCGGCTCCCTTGACCTGCTTGTGCGCCCGCGACCGCGGCAGGCGTTGGATGAAATGACACCAGTCAGGCGGGCGAAGCGGACACTTGTCATTATGCGGGCAGGGCGCTGCGACATGCGCGCCTGAAGCGATCAGTTGCTCGCGCAGCGCGATGATCCGCGAGTAACCGGCCGGCGTGCCGGGCTCGACGACCAAGAGCGTGTCGCGGGTTTTTGCCCACATCGCGTCTGTAAGCGCCTCGCGTTCTGTCTCATTCAGCTCGCCGATCACATAGCTCGCCATCACCAGATCGGCCGCCTGCCGATCTGCGAGCGCGACGCGGGCTTCGCCGCGTTGGTACTGGCAATCGCGCAGGCGCGCGCTGCCTGTGAGGAGATCGAGCGCCAGCGCGCGCAACGCGCTGTTGGCATCGACCAGCGTAAAGCCCGTCAACGAGGAAAACGCTTCGCCCGCGGCCCATGTCGCCGTCCCCGGCCCGGCGCCGACATCGAGCAGGCTTTGTGGCGCGAAGTCGGGCGCGATCTCGGTTAGCGCGTTCAGGCTCGCCGTCACCGCGGCATAGGTCGCGGGCATCCGCGCCAGCGCGTAGGCGAGCGCATCGGTTTCGGTAGCGATCGCGCCGGAGTTCCCTCCGTCACGGTAGGTCTTTGAGATCACCGCGGCGCGGGTCGCGGCCTCAGCGCGCGACAAGCCTTGCAGCTTCGCGTCGAGCGCGGCTTTCAATTCAGCGGGAAGGTCGGGAGTGATCATCTATCAATTGTCATGCCCCGCCACCGGGTCTCGCCTTCGGCGAGCCCGATGACAGGCTCCACCGGGGCATCCAGTAGTCCGAGACGGCTGTGAGGTACGTCAACGGCGCGGCGTACTGGATCATCCGCTGGAGCCTGTCATCGGGCGGCGCCCCTGCGCCGACCCGGTGGCGGATGATGACGTCAATAGATGAGGCGAGAGGGACGCAAGCGCTCACGCCACGTTTTGGTCGAGGATCTTCACCGCGTCTTCGAGGTCGACCGAGACCAGTTGCGACACGCCGCGTTCGGCCATGGTGACGCCGAACAGCCGGTTCATCCGCGCCATCGTGATCGGATTATGCGTGATGATGATGAAGCGCGTCTCGGTCGAAGCCGTCATCTCGTGCAACAGGGTGCAGAACCGCTCCACGTTATGGTCGTCGAGCGGCGCGTCGACTTCGTCCAACACGCAGATCGGCGACGGGTTGGTGAGGAACACCGCAAAAATCAGCGCCAGCGCGGTCAGCGCCTGCTCGCCGCCGGACAATAGCGACAGCGTCTGCGGCTTCTTGCCGGGTGGCTTTGCAATGATCTCAAGGCCCGCCTCGAGCGGATCGTCGCTTTCGATCAGATGCAATGCCGCCTCGCCGCCGCCGAATAGTTCGACGAACAGCCGCTTGAAATGCTCATTGACGGTCTCAAACGAGGTCAATAGCCGCTCGCGCGCCTCGCGGTTGAGGCTCTGGATACCCTGGCGCAACCGCTTGATCGCCTCCACCAGGTCGTCGCGTTCGGTGGTGAGTGAAGTGTGCTGGGCCTCGACCTCGCGCAGTTCTTCCTCGGCGCGCAAATTGACCGCGCCCAGCCGCTCGCGGTCGCGGCGCAGCTTTTCGAGGTTTTCCTCGATCTCGTTAAGCGGCGGCAGTTCCGCGCCCGGCTCGATTTCGGCGAGACCCGCGACCGCCTGCGGCTCGATTTCCAGCATGTCGTGGATTTCGCGCTCGACGTCGGCGAGGCGGCGTTTTGAGCCGTCCATCCGCTCTTCGGCGCGGGCGCAAGCCTCGCGCGCGCTTCCGAGCGCCTCGAGCGAAATCTTCGCGGCGCGGTCGGTCTCCGCCATCACGTTTTCGGCTGCGGCAAGCGCGTCCGCGGCAATCTGGCGGGCGCTTTCGGCGGCCTCGATCTCGCTGATCAAAGCGCGGCGCTTTTCCGCGAAAATCGCCGGCGCGTTCTCGAGTTCGGCGCGCTCGGCTTTGACCTCGGTGACGCGGGCTTCGATAGTGGCGATCTGCGAGGCCGCGCTTTGCCTGCGGTTTTGCCATTCGTTGCGCTCGGCGGTGATCGCCTGCACGCGGCGATCCGCGAGTTCTGCTTCGCGCGCCAGCGCCTGCGCTTCGGCGCGCACTTGGGCTGCGAGACGGCGATGGCCCTCGATATCGCTGCGCACCGCGGCGAGTTTCGTCTCGGTCTCGAGGCTCGGCGGCAATTCGGCCAGCGCCGCCACCGCGCTTTCATGCGCGGCCTCGGCTTCGCTGCGGTCGGCGTTGAGGCGGCTGTGGGCTTCGGTCAGCGCCGATTTGCGCGCGGCGTGGCGGTTGATCTCGCGTTCGGTCGCGGCGTGACGCTCGCGCGCCGCATCGGCCTCGCGCTGGGCGGTGCGCCACGCGTCGCGCGCGGCGGCCTCGGCACCAGAAGCGGCCTTCAGCTCGGCCTCGGCGGTTTCCAGCGCCTGCCGCTTGGCGCTCGCATCAAGGCGGGCCTGTTCGAGCTCGTTTTCGATATCGACCAGCCGCGCGCGTTCGGCGAGACGCCGCGCCGCGCCGGTCGGGGCATGGGCGGCGGCGACAAAGCCGTCCCAGCGCCAGACGTCGCCTTCGCGCGATACCAGCCGCTGGCCGGTCTTTAACTGCGACACCAGCTCCGCGCCGCGCTCTTTGGCGACGACGCCGATCTGGGCGAGGCGGCGCTTAAGCTCGGACGGCGCCTGCACATGCGCGGCGAGCGCTTCGACGCCCTCCGGCAGCGCCGGATCGCCCTCGATCACCCCGGCATTAGTCCAGCGCATCGGCGCCGACGGGTCGACCGGCGCATCGAGATCGTCGCCAAGTGCTGCGCCGAGCGCCTTCTCATATCCCTTGGCCACGGTGACGCCGTCGATGATCGGCGGCCACAGATTCTTGGTCTCGCCATTGACGAGTTTTGAAATGGTGCGCGCTTCGGTTTCGAGCCGTTGTACGCGCTTGTCGGCCTCGTTGAGCGGGCTGCGGGCGGCTTCGAGCCTTTGCCGCGCGGCGGCATGGCTGGCTTCCGACTCTTGCGCGGCGGCCTCGGACTGCGCGAGACCGTGCTGCGCGGTCTCCATCGCCTGAGCCAGCGCCGCAAGGTCGCCGAGACCGCTGGTCTCCTGCGCGAGCTTCTGCTCGTCGCTTGCGACATTGGCGATTTCCTGATCGAGCCGCGCCAGCCGGTCGCGATGGCTCCGCACGCTTCCTTCGAGCTGGTTGCGCTTGGCGCTGAGGTCGGCGAGCGCGGTGGTGAGTTCAGCGAACAGGCGTTCGGCGGCAGCCAGCGTCGCCTCGGCTTCCGACACGCGTTCGTCGACGCCGCTGCGCTTTTCGACGCGCGACTTGATCTCGTCTTTCAATTCGGTGTCTTCGGCATCGAGCCGCGCCAGCGCCACCTCGGCATCTGACGTCTGCTGCTGCTCGCGCGCGATGTCAGCGGAAAATTGCGTCAGGCGGCGGTCGAGCTCGGCGACGCGCTCCTGGGCACGCTGTTCCTCGCGGTCGAGCGTCTCACGCGCATTGGTCAGCCGCTGCAGCCCGGCCGCGGCGCGGGCCTCGGCCTCGCGCAGCGCCGGCAGCTCGGAAGCGCGCACCGCCTGGATGCGGGCGGCTTCGGCCTGTTCACGGGTGCGTTCCGCCATCTCGCGGACGCTGAGGTCGTGGGTTTGGGTTGCTTCCGCGACGCCGGCATGGGCCTCCAGCCAGCGCAGATGGAACAGCATGGCCTCGGCCTTGCGCACTTTGGCCGCGACCTCGCGGTAGCGGATCGCCTGCCGCGCCTGCTTCTTCAACCCGTCGATCTGTCCGGCCAGCTGCCCGATCACGTCCTCGACGCGGGTGAGGTTGGTCTCGGCCGCCTTCAGCCGCAATTCGGCCTCGTGGCGGCGAGCGTGGAGCCCGGCGACGCCGGCGGCGTCTTCCAGCACGCGGCGGCGCTGCTCGGGTTTTGCCTGGATGATCTCGCCGATCTTGCCCTGGTGCACCAAAGCCGGCGAACGCGCGCCGGTGGCGGCATCCGCGAACAGGATCTGCACGTCGCGCGCGCGCACGTCGCGGCCATTGATCCGATAGACTGAACCGGCATCACGCTCGATCCGTCGGGAAATTTCGAGGATCTCCCGATCATTCACGGCGGCCGGCGCGGAGCGGTCGGAATTGTCGATCGTCATCACCACTTCGGCGTGGTTGCGCGACGGACGATTGCCGGAACCGGCGAAGATCACCGCGTCCATGTCGGCGGCGCGCAGCGATTTGTGCGAGGTCTCGCCCATCGCCCAGCGCAACGCCTCGACCAGGTTGGATTTGCCGCAGCCGTTCGGTCCGACCACCCCGGTCAGGCCGGGTTCGATCACGAAGTCAGTGGGTTCGACGAACGACTTGAAACCATGGAGGCGAAGGCGTGTGAGTTTCATGGGCACGATGCTCTGTTGGCAGGGCGCGAATCTCCCTGCCGGGACAATACCATAGAAGGCAATGTCGGTGTGTGGGCGAGTCGCTCCCTGCGGCTCATGGCGGCGACAATGGCGAGGCTGGGGCCGGAGAGCAACCTCTGGCCTTGGCTTTTCCAGAGGCTTTTGCCTGGTCATCGGCCCCGTATGAATCCCGGGGCGCCGGGACGCCGCCCTCAGCTCTTTTGCAGCGATTTGATCTTCTTGTCGAATTCCTCAAACGAGGTCTCGCCCTTGATCTTCTCGCCGTTGACGAAAAACGTTGGCGTCGAATCGACCTTCAACACCTCGCTGGCGTATTTCTGGTCGGCGGCGATCTTGTCGAGCAGCGCCTGGTCCTTCAGGCAATCCTCGACCGCCTGCTGGCTGAGGCCGGCCTGCTTGCCGATGCGGGTCAGCGTCTCGGTGGTGTTCTTCATCACCCACTCGTCCTGCTGCTTGAACAAGAGGTCGACGACGGTGAAATATTTGCTCGCATCGTCCTTGGCGATGCAGCGCGCCAGCATCGAGCCGGCCGCCGCCTTGATGTCGAGCGGGAATTCGCGGAACACGTAACGTATCTTGCCGGTGTCGATATATTCCGACTTGATCTTCGGGAATACGGCCTTGTCGAAGGCCGCGCAATGCGGGCAGGTCATCGACGCGTATTCGGTGATCGTCACCGGGGCATTGGCGGGACCGAGCGCCATGTCCGGCAGCGATACCGGTTTGGCGACATCGGAGGCGCTTTGCGCCATCGCCTCTGCGATCAGCGATAGCGGCGAAAAGCCGGCGAGGGCGGCAAGCCCGGTCAGCGACAGGGCGGCGGTGAAGGCGCGGCGCGTGATGATCAACGGTGTACTCCCGGATTGGCGCGTTCACGCCCAAAGGACCCAAAGAAGAGGTGTGTTCGCTAGCTTGAAACCGCAATTGTGGCAATGGCACGCCGCGATTGCCGCGAGCCAAGGCAGCCTCAATTTCGCTTGATCAAGGCCCCCAACCGCGCCAGCGCCGTCCGCAATTCCTCGTCTTCGACCGAGGACAGGGTTTCGGCGACTTTGGCGACCGAGGCCGCATCCGGCGCGCGGGAAGCCACCTTGCGCTCCCGTCGCGAGAGCGGCGCCTGCCGCAGCGCCAGCCGGCCCACCGCGCTCCAGCCGAAGAAGCGGTTGACCCGTTCCAGGATGACATCGGAGGAATGCTGGATCTCCAGGGCCATCGGGCCCTCGACCCGCAACACCAGGGTCGCCGGCTCCTGCGGCTGCCCCTCCACCGGCCGCGGCCACTGGATTTTCAACGGCTCGGAATGGGCCGCCACCTCGGGGCCGGCGATATCAGACCAGCGCGTCACCAGTTCCCGCGCCGCAAATCCCTGTTTGGCGTAGGCGTCGGAAAACACGTCGCTGAGCAGGACGGAAAGCGGTTTTGCCGAGATCGGGCCGGGTTTTGCCATGGATCATTATATCACCTCGCGGCGTACGGACGGAACCTACTCTGCCGTCATGGCCGGGTTTGTCCCGGCCATCCACGCCTTAGGCCGCCGCGAAGAGAAGAAAGACGTGGATGCCCGCGACAAGCGCGGGCATGACGTTGGAGAGATCGGCGCGCGGGCATTACAGTGGCGTCATGAATTCTCCGGCAATTGCCAAAACAAAGCGTCGCGGTGTCGCTATCGATGCGGCAGCCGCTCGCCCCGCGTTGCTGCTCGCCTGGTACGACCGGCATCGCCGGCGGCTGCCGTGGCGGCCGCCGCCGGGCGAAGCCGCCGATCCCTATCGGGTATGGCTGTCGGAAATCATGCTGCAACAGACCGGGGTCAAGACCGTCGGGCCCTATTTCGAAAAATTCGTCGCGCGCTGGCCCGATGTCGAGGCGATGGCGCGCGCCTCGCTCGACGATGTGCTACGGATGTGGGCCGGGCTCGGCTATTATTCGCGCGCGCGCAATCTTCATGCCTGCGCGGTGGCGGTGCGGCGCGATCATCGTGGGGTGTTTCCGGATAGCGAGGAAGGCTTGCGGGCGTTGCCGGGAATCGGGCCGTACACCGCGGCCGCGATCGCCGCGATCGCGTTCGGCCGCCGCACCATGCCGGTCGACGGCAATATCGAGCGCGTGGTGTCGCGGCTGTTCGCCGTCGAAGAGCCGCTGCCGCAGGCGAAACCGCTGATTCAGCAATTGGCGACTACACTGCTGGGTGCGTCTCGCGCCGGTGACAGCGCACAGGCGCTGATGGATCTCGGCTCCTCGATCTGCACGCCTAAAAAACCTGCCTGCGCGCTCTGCCCGCTGAACGACGAGTGTGCGGCACGCGGGCGCGGCGATCAGGAGATTTTTCCGCGCAAGGCGCCGAAGAAGACCGGGACGCTGCGGCGCGGGGCGGCGTTCGTCGTCACGCGCGGTAATGAGCTGTTGGTGCGGACCCGCCCCGAAAAAGGCCTGCTCGGCGGCATGACCGAGGTGCCGACCTCCGACTGGATCGCCGCGCAGGACGATAAGGCGGCGCTGCAACAGGCGCCTACAGTGAAAGGTATCGCGCGCTGGCATCGCAAGGCAGGTGTCGTCACCCACGTGTTCACGCATTTTCCGCTGGAGCTGGTTGTCTGCACGGCAAACGTACCCGCACGGACGCGGGCCCCAGAGGGGATGCGCTGGGTGCCGATTGCGACGCTCGCCGGCGAGGCATTCCCGAATCTCATGCGCAAGGTCATTGCGCACGGGCTCCGCGTTTAAACTCCGATTGCCAAGCGCATCCTCCTGACACCACGCTGGCAGCAGCGAGGCGCTAAGGCAATCGCGAAACGGAGGCCTCCATGATCAGCACCGCCCTCGACCATCTTGCCGCCCCGCCATCTTCGAAATTGCTCGGCTGGCATCTGCTCGACGCACGGCCCAAGGAGGGTTGGGTCCGGATCGGCTTCGACGGCAAGGCGGAGTTTTCGAACCCTGCCGGCTTCGTCCAGGGCGGCATGCTGTCCGCCATGCTCGATGACACCATGGGCCCGGCCGTGTTCGTGATGACCGAGGGGCGGCTCTACACGGCGACCATTACGATGACGACCAACTTCCTAGCGCCGGCGAAGCCGGGACCGATCGTCGGCGAGGCGAAGGTCACGCAACTCGGCAAGACCATCGCTTTCGTCGAGGGAAGGCTGATGAGCGAAGACGGCACCGTGCTCGCGACGGCGACAACGAGCGCGCGACTGGTCGAGACCGCGAAGGCGATACGATAGTCAGGCGAGCCCTCTTCTCCCTCTCCCCGTTCTTCACGGGGAGAGGGTGGGGTGAGGGGCTGCGTCCGCGGACACCGAAGTCGAGTTGAGCAGCGTGCCTCGCCCCTCACCCGAAATTCGCTAGCGCGAATTTCGACCTCTCCCCGCAAAAGCGCGGGGAGAGGTTCACCGCGCGCTGGCTTGCGCTGCCTTTGCCGGCATCGTCACGATCGGCGGTCTGGCGTTGAGGGCTTCGACCTGGAAGCCGGCGACGCGCTTGTAGTTGGCGGCGATGTCTTCGAGTTCCCTGAGCGACAGCACGTCGGTGACGGCGTTGTATCCGTCCGGCGCGCGTTCCTCGACCAGCTGCATCACCTGCTCGGGCCCGTTGCGGCGGTTGAGCATGACAAGGTCTGACGTGGCTGGCCGGCGCTCCACCTCGAAGGCTGCGAGCGCCGCATGGGTCGGCCCATGCGCCAAAATCTCGCGGGTAATGACGCGGGCGTCGAGGATCGCCTGGGAGGCGCCGTTAGAGCCAACCGGATACATCGGATGCGCGGCGTCGCCCATCAGGGTGACGCGGTCAAAAGTCCATTGCGGAACGGGATCGCGATCGACCAGCGGATATTCGTAGGCGTTCGGGCAGTTGCGAATCAGGCCGGGCACGTCGAGCCAGTCGAACTTCCAGTCCTTAAACCACGGCAGGAATTCTTCGAGTTTTGCGGTGCGGTTGTAATCCTCGCGGCGCCATTGATAGGTCGGCGGCATGTGCCGCTCGGCGACCCAGTTGATCTGATGCTTGCCGTCGGCATCCGGCTCCTTCGAAATCGGATAGCAGACGAATTTCAGCATTTCGTGGCCGGCCATGATCATGGTACGGTCGGAGAGAAACGCGTCGGATGTGGTAATGCCGCGCCAGAGGATGCGCCCGTTCCAGATCGGCGGGCCTTCCTTTGGATAAAGTTTTTCGCGGATCGCGGAATGGATGCCGTCGGCCGCGATCAAGAGCGCGCCGTCATGGTGGCCGGCGGACTTTCCGGTCGCCTTGTCGATGAATTCGGCGCGGACGCCGTGCGGCGTTTCGGCCCAGCCACTGAGATGGTGGCTGGTCAAAATATTCTCCGCGCCCAATCGTTCGGTCGCGGCATCCAGCAGGATCTGCTGCAGTGTACCGCGATGGATCGAGAATTGCGGCCATTTGTAGCCTGCCTCGATGCCGCGCGGTTCGCTCCAGATCGGCTTGCCGTGCTTGGAGAAATACGCGAGCTCTTTTGTGCGTACGCCGGACGCGTCGAGTTTGTCGAGCAGGCCGAGTTCGATCAATTCGCGCACCGCGTGCGGCAACACATTGATGCCGACGCCGAGCGGCTTCAGCGCCGCGACGCTCTCGAACACTTTGGCGGGAACGCCGATCTGATGCAGGCTGAGCGCCAGCGTCAACCCGCCGATGCCGCCGCCGGCGATGAGTACGGTCATGGTACGCCCTCAGGTAACCGGCATGGTGATGGCACGGGAGCGACGTCGTGGGCAACCGCGAAACCGGGCCGTTCAAGGGCACACCAGGGATGGACGGCGAAACGGTACCCCGTTAACCTCCGGCATCCCCCGTGAGGATCCTCCATGTTCAAGCTCTATTACGCCCCCGGTACCTGCGCGCTCGCTTCGCATATTGCGCTTGCGGAGGCCGGCGCGCCCTATACGACCGAGAAGGTCGATTTCAAAACCAACCAGCAGAACAGCCCGGAATATCTTGGGATCAACCCGAAGGGGCGCGTCCCGTCGCTGGTGACCGATCGCGGTATCCTGACCGAGACGCCGGCGATGCTTGCCTTCATCGCGCAGAGCTTTCCGCAGGCCAAACTGGCACCGCTGGACGACGCTTTCGCCTTCGCCCAAGCGCAGGCCTTCAACAGCTATCTGTGCTCCACCGTGCATGTCGCGCATGCGCATAAGGGGCGCGGCTATCGCTGGGCGACCGATGAGGCTTCGTTCGCCGACATGAAACGGATGGTGCCGAAAAGCGTCGGCGCCAGTTTTGCGTTGATCGAACGCAAGATGCTCAGGGGCCCGTGGGTGATGGGCGAGACCTACACCATCTGCGACCCCTATCTGTTCACGATCGCGCAGTGGCTCGAGGGCGACAGCGTCGATCTGGCAGCGCTGCCGAAGGTGGCCGATCATCGCAAGCGCATGTCCGAGCGGCCGGCCGTCCGCAAGGCCCTTGCCGAACAGCAGGTTTGAGCGGGCAGCATTGGCAGGCGTCAGGCGGCCCGCCGCTTGTCGCGCTCGAGCTCCCGCCCGGTCTCCAGCATCAGCTTGCGCAGCCAGATCGAACCGGGGTCCATCTGGGCGCGGGTCGGATAGAACATGAATTGCTCGTCGATGCCGGGATCGAGCGGCGGCGTGACGGTCATCAGCGACAATTGCTTCGAGAGCGCGCCGATCAGGCGGCGCGGTACGAAGGCGACGAGATCGGTGCGCGCGGCGACGTGCAGTGCCTCGATATAGCCCGGCACCACCAGCGCGATCCGCCGCTCTATGCCCTTGCCGCGAAGCCAGCCGTCGATCAGGTCCTCGTTCTGGCCGCGGATGATGATTGCGACATGCCGCGCTTCGAGGAATGCCGCGCGCCGGCCAAGCTTTGCCCCGATCGGGTGACCGTGCCGCACCGCGAGTGCGTCGCGGTCGGTGTAGAGCAGCTGGCGATGGAATCCCTTGAACGCATTGCCGATCGAGATCACCATGTCGATGGTGCGCGCGAACTCGGCAGTGAAGATCGCCGGTCCGCGCCACGGCACGACATCGATCCGCGCGTTCGGCGCGACTTGGGTGATCTTTTCCATCAGCGGCGGCATCAGGAGCTCGACCGCGAGATCCGGCATCATCAGGCGAAACTGCCGCTCGCTCCGTGCGGCGTCGAAATCGTCGGGAACGAACAGCCCGCGCACCTGCTCGAGCGCATGCGCCAACGGCCCGCGCAGCGCTTGCGCCCGCGGCGTCAGTTCCATCCGCGCGCCGACGCGCACCAGGAGAGGATCGCCGATGAGATCGCGCAGCCGCTGCAGCGCATGGCTCGTCGCCGGCTGCGACAAGTGGATCCGCATCGCGGCGCGGCTGACATTGGCTTCGAGCAGCAGCGCGTCCAGCGCCACCAGCAGGTTCAGATCGAGCGCGGCTAAATTCATGGACTGAATATATATCATATCGACTATCGATTGGAAGAATATCGTCTGCGCGGCGATGATGCGGCCGGATCGATCGATGGAGAATTCGGACCATGAGCGCCGCTGAGAACAAAAAGATCGTCGAGCACATCTTCAACGAATTGGGCAATGGCAACTCGGCTCCATTGCTCGCAAGCCTTGCCGACGACTTCCGTTTCGTCGTCACCGGGACCAGCAAATGGGCGCGGAGCTATGACGGCAAGGCGGCCGTGCTCGCCGAACTGTTCGCACCCCTGCGGGCGAAGATCGAGGGGCCGATCAGGAGCGTTCCCGTCCGCTTTATCGCCGAGGGCGACCTTGTCGTGGTCGAAGCCTGCGGCCGCAACACGACCAAGGAAGGCAACGCGTATAACAACGTCTATTGCAATGTGTTAAAGCTCGAGGCCGGACGGCTGAAGGAGTGGACGGAATATGCCGATTCCGCGCTGGTCAATGCGGTATTAGGCGATCCGGCGGAAGCGATTTCGGCCGTGCCCTGACAGGGAGATCGGTATATGAGCAAAGCATCGAAGGAATTCTTCAGCCCGGCGTCGCTGCCGCCGCCGCGCGGCTATTCGCATATTGCGAAGGTCCAGGGAGGTACCACCGTCTATCTGGCTGGCCAGGTATCGAGCGATGCGTCAGGCAAGCTCGTCGGCGAGGGTGATTTCGAAGCGCAGGTCGAACAGGTGTTCCGCAATCTCAAGATCGCGGTCGAAGCGGCCGGCGGCACCATGGCGGATATCGTCAAGCTGAACATCTATCTCGTCGCCGAGGTGGATCAGGCCAGCGTGCCGAAGCTGCGCGCGATCCGCGATCGCTACGTCAATGCCGAGAAACCGCCGGCCAGCACGCTCGTGGTCGTCACGCGGCTGGCTCAGCCGGGCTGGTTGGTCGAGATCGAAGCTATCGCGGCGTTAGAGGGTTGAGGTTGTTTTAGACGTCATTCCGGGGCGCGCGTGAGCGCGAACCCGGAATCTCGAGATTCCCCGATGCGCAATTGCGCATCTGCGGTCTGGTGCTTACGCACCATCCCGGAATGACGCGGTAAGTTAGGCCGCCTTGGTCTTGAGATGGCGGAACATGAAGCCGCGGGCCTCGTCGTCCATCTCGGCCTTGAAGGTGAACTTGTCCTTCAGCGCGACCGCCCGCGCCGCAGCGGGCCTCGCCGAAATCTCATCGACCAGGCGCTTCACGTTGGGATATTTGGCGTAGACCTCTTCGCCGAGCACGAAGGGCGCCAGCCGCGCCCAGCCCCAGAACGCCATATCGACGATGGTATAGGTGTCACCGACCATGTAGCGGTGGCCTGCGAGATGGTCGTTGAGGATGGTGTAATGACGCTCCGCTTCGAACTGGTAGCGGGTCCGCGCATATTCCAGCTCCTTCGGTGCGACGGTCTTGAAATGCACCGCCTGGCCCGAATAGGGACCGACGCCGGTCGCGACGAACATCAGCCACGACAGCAATTGCGCGCGGGTCTTCGGCGTATTGGGCGGCAGGAATTTTCCGGTCTTCTCGCCGAGGTACAAGAGGATCGCGTTGCTATCGAACACGAACACGCCGTCATCGTCGATCGCCGGCACCTTGCCGTTCGGATTCACTTTCAGGAATTCCGGCTTGAACTGATCGCCCTTGCGGGTGTCGACCGGCACCAGCTCGTAAGGCAGGCCGGATTCTTCCAGAAACAGCGCGACCTTGGTGGGATTGGGCGCACCGTTGAAATAGAATTTGAGCATCAAGATTCTCCCTTTTCGTTGTTGCCGAGAAGACCGCCGAACGCAGCGATAATGCCGCAGACGGCATGTGAATGCTCAAAATTCGCAAGATGCGCAACCGACGAGTTCGTGAGGAACGTCATTCCGGGGCGACGCGAAGCGGCGAGCCCGGAATCCACACTCCCGATTGTCATTATCGATTCCAGTCATCAGCGAGGTCCGCTTTACCCCCAAGAACCGACATCGTCAGCCCGCCCAGTCAGGTCCGAAAGGTGCCAAAAGGCGACATGCTTGAAGGCACGGACGCAACGGCAGCGCGGAGCCTGTCCTCCGGCTTGCCGAAGGCAAGGCCCGGGGGCTCCATCCGGGCTACGCATGGAAAGCACAATGTTCGTTCGCTTGTGCCCGCGCAAACGGGCCGTCGGCAGTGAACCCTTGCGGCGCGGCCCGCGACAAACAACCGCGATCGTCGCGAACGGCGGCGCGTGCCGCGCCGATCGCGCGACGCCGATTGAGGTTGCCCATGCCGATCGTCAGAATCCTCCTGGTCCTTCTCGCGCTCGCTTCGCCGGCGCTCGCGCAGGACGGCGCGCGCGATGCGGCCGCCGCGCGCGAGGCCGCGCAGGCCTTCCGGGTCTACGTCGAAGGGGTGACGAAAACGGGCGGGCGGCCTGACCTGACCCGGCCGGAGGTCGCCGCGCTGCTCGGCCGCGTCTTCGATCTTGACGCCTTGAACGCGCTGCCGCCCGCGCAGGCGAGCGATATTGCCTGGCTGCTCGACTGGATGGAGGCCGCAAACGCGACCAACAAATTGTTCACCCGCTACGGCTCGAAGCCGGGGCCGCAGCCCGATTTGGCGGCGATCCAGCGCAACATGACCGAGTACGAGGACCAGTACGCGGCGGCGATGAACTTCCTGATCCGCGGCCAGGCGCGCGAGGCGGTTTCGAGCAAACTGTTCATGGCGGGCCTCGCGCCGGAGCAGCGCACGCGCGTGCGCGAGGAGGGGCTCGCGGGCGCCCGCAGGTCCACCGCCGAGTTCATCCTGGCCGCCATCTGCTCGGTGATCGAGAGCGGCGGCAAGCCCGCCAACGCCCGCTTGGTGGCGGCCGCCATCCGCGACACGCGCGAGGTCTGGGCGAGCTATTTCCTGCCGCAGGATCGGGCCCGTGTGATCGAACTGCTCGCCGACCTTCCCAAGCGGGTGCCGGATGAGGGGGCGCGAATCGATCTCGCCGCCTTCACGGCCGCGCTTCAAGCGGTGAATTGATCTGACGTCTTGCAGCCTACACCAGCAACGGCGTCGGATTGTCCGCCGGCGGCGCTCGGTGACCGCTTTGGGTCAAAAGCGCCGTTTTGACCGCCGGTCGGTCACTTCCGGTCTGCCCCGATCAACGGACATTCGCAAGGTGCGCCGGCATGTCTCAAACGTGCCAGAAGCGGTCATTCCGGTTATCCCGTCTTCGGTAGCGTACCCGGGTTCATTCGGGCAATCCCGCTTTACGCAGACCCTCAATCAGCAGCTTCGAGTTTGATTGCCCGCCCCGAGCGGTCCACTCGGAAATTGTGAACGCGCGATCGACCTCAAGCAGACGCGCCGCCGCCTCACGGGCCTCAGCATCACGTCCGAGATGGGCGAAGGCGGACGCGAGACAGCGGTAAGCTGCCGAAAAAGAGGGGTTCTGACGCAGGGCTTTCTTCCCTGCGACGATGGCCTCATTAAAGCGACGAAGCTCAATAAAGGCCGTGCCCATCCCAGCAAACGTCAGGTGTAGCCGCGGGTCTACCGGGCTCATGCGAATGGCGTGTTCAAAACTCCTGACCGCTTCCTCTGGCAGCCCCGCAATTCGATAGACCTGGCCTCTGCAGCCCCATGCCAGAAATGAATTTGGGTTGAGCGCGACCGCCCGGTCAGCCCATTCGATCTCACTCTCGCAATCGCCGACCATGAAGGACGAGATTACGGCCGCCAATGCTAAGATGTCTGGATCATTGTCGTCGAGGCTCAATGCCAAGCGAAGAAGCCGAACTGCTTCGTTGCGTTCGAATTTGGGATCGATGGCGTAGCCCCAAAGGACGCTTTGCATGTGACAGACACCTGCCAAAGCCGCGACCAAGCCGAACCGAGGGTCCAGCTCCAAAGCGCGATGAGCCAGTTTGATCGCCTCAGCCAAACCTTCGCGAGTCGCTAGGTAAAACTGCGGCATTGCTCGAAGATACAAATCATAGGCGGTGAGGTTCTCCGGTCGCCGCCGCGCCGCCAGTGCAATTTCTGTTTGAAGCAACTTTGGCTGAATGGCCGAGACGACGGCGACCGTGACTTCGTCCTGAAGCGCGAAAATGTCTGTTAGGTCACGCTCGAACCTATCCGCCCATATGTGCGTGCCCGTCACCGCATCAATCAATTGCCCGCTAATGCGAACCTTCCCCGAAGCCTTGCGCACAGACCCCTCAAGGACATAGCGCACGCCAAGCCTGCGTCCGACCTCCTTCACATCGACGGCTTGGCCTTTGAACGTAAAGCTCGAATTGCGAGCGATCACGAACAACCATTTGAAACGCGACAGCGCGGTAATAATCTCCTCAACCATCCCATCTGCAAAATACTCCTGCTCGGGATCGCCGGACATGTTCTGGAACGGAAGCACGGCGATAGACGGCTTGTCGGGGAGTGCCAGAGCTTGCGTGCTCTCGACAGGCGGCTCTATCGGCGCTGCCGCAGAACCGCTCGCATTCATCCTCAACCGCCACGCTCGCATCGGTTCAACAATATTCTTCAGGTTCTGCGGACCCATATCCTCAAAGGCGAAATCGACCTTCCCGCGGACCTGACGTTGTGCGTCGTCAGAGATGCAAACGCCACCCGGCTCCGCAATCCCTTCAAGGCGAGCGGCGATGTTGACGCCGTCGCCAAAGATATCGTTGTCATCGACGATGATGTCACCGACGTGGATGCCGATGCGAAATTCGATCCGCTTGACCTGCGGCATCGTAGCATTTTGCTCAGCCATACCGCGCTGGACCTCAATGGCGCAGCGCACCGCATCTACGACACTGCCGAACTCAGCGAGCACGCCATCGCCCGTGTGCTTGACGACCTTGCCACGATGTTCGCTGATCTTGGGATCAGCGAGCCCACGCAAACGCTCCCTCAGCCGGACGTGTGTCCCTTCCTCGTCCAAGCCGGTCAGGCGACTATATCCAGCCACATCAGCCGCAAGGATAGCTGCAAGCCGCCGCTCAACGCGATTGTCGGTCAAAACGGCCTCCCGAGATCGGTAGATCCGTCGGACATATCAAAGCATATGGCGTTGCCCTTGGGCTAGGGCCAATGTCCGAGTTGGGTCATTTTCGGAAATAGGTTCCGGCGGTTGCAGAGTCCGCTTTTCCTCCATGAACGGACTTCATTGGTAGCGACGTGTTCGCCGAAGCTCGCAGGGCGACTGCGTCCGCCGAAGCTCGCAGAGCGAAGGAGGAAGGCGGAAGCGATACCCATCGTGTTCTAGACGACCGCGACGGGTTTCGCGAAGCTCAACCCAGCCTGCGATCTGTTGCCTGACGGGCTGTCTAATTTGCCTGACGGGCAAATCAGTTAGCTTGGCTGGTGACAGGCCTGTCCAGCCCCCTTTGCAAAAATGTTTCTGTTTTTCCGAAATGCAAATCAGGCTATATGATTTGCCGTCCCGTCCCACTGAGGGGCGGTTCGCGATCGTCACGGACGCGGGGCGGGATGCGGTGGACGCGGATGCGCCGATAACGAACGGCGCTGAGGCGGACGGCGAAGTCGTGTGGTCCTGACGCCCCGACGCTGGCGTCAAGTTCTTGAGAAGCAAGCTTCTCAGGGGCGACGGTGGCAAGAAAGCCCGGTCGCCGGGGAGAGCGCGAAGTAAGCCGTAAACCATTGCGCGGGGAGTGCTGGGTGATTCCGGTGTGACCTGACTAACGCGTGTGCGCTCTCACACTATCATTGCACACGCGGCTATCGGGCGCATCGGGCGCCCGGCATTCCCTGCGCCCTCTGACTGGAGAGGGCGGGAAGTTGATGGCAAACCTCGAGCAAAACGCGCTGCGAGATCGCGAAGTTATGTCTGCTGTTTGAAAATTGAATCCCATCTGTCATCGCCCGGCATAGCCGTCCGAAGGACGGCGTCGCTTCCGCTCGCCTATGACCGGGCGACCCAGTATTCCAGAGGCAGCTGCGATTAAGCCGAGGGGCCGCGGCGTACTGGATCCCCCGGTCAAGCCGGGGGACGACGACTTCTTATGAAGCAGGCACTGTGCGCCACTCGCGCGACCCGTTAGCGATGCCCTGGAACGACGAAGGCAAGATGCGTGGTTTGAAGATTCAGCCCGCCGCCATCTCGGAACGGATTTCGGCGCGCAACTCGTCGATCATTTGACGTAGAAAACGCCGAATAATCCCGCGACGATCAATCCAGCGCCGATCACGTCAATGATGGCCGCGAAACGAACTGCCGAATGCAAATTCGAAGCTTGAACGCCGCGTTCCGATCGGCTCGCATAACCGTGGACGATGACCTGTTGATTGTAATCGCGATTGGCGTCCAACCCGTCGGCCAAGCCGGCGCAAATCAGGAGAATGCCGAGAAGGATGAGACCGGCAAAGCCGAGGAACGCCAAAAGCAGCATCGGAAATATGCCGACAAAAAAGATCGGCAATAGCGCTAGCAGGAGCGGTGTCTCGGCTTGTCTTCGCATCGGACGACCAATCAAGATAGCAAGTGATGCTCGTCGATTGTAGTCCCTGTCCTCGCGCCGAAGCAAGATGCAAGGGCTGCATGGCCGATAGGCGTCAGCCCGCCGCCATCTCGGAGCGGATTTCGGCGCGCAGCTCGTCGATCAGCTTGAGGCCCTTGTTGGTCTCGATGTGCCAGAAGGTCCAGCCGTTGCAGGCTTCGGCGCCCTGCGCCACCGCGCCGATGCGGTGGATCGAGCCGACCTTGTCGCCAAGCATGATGGCGCCGTCGGCGCGGACCAGCGCGCCGTGGCGCTTCTTGGAATCGACGAGTTTAGTGCCGGGCGGAATCATGCCGCGCTCGATCAATTCGGAGAACGCGACACGGGGCGCGTCGCGCGCGGTCATGAAGGGCGCTAGCGTTGCTTCCGGCAGCGGTGCGACCGCGGCGATGCGGTCAACGGCAGCCGCCGCATAGGCCTTGTCGCGCTCGAAGCCGATATAGCGGCGGCCGAGACGCTTTGCCACCGCGCCCGTGGTGCCGGTGCCGTTGAACGGATCGATCACGAGATCGCCGGGCTTTGATGACGACAGCAGCACCCGCGCCAGCAGGCCTTCGGGTTTTTGGGTCGGATGGACCTTCTTGCCGTCGGTGCCCTTGAGGCGCTCCTCGCCGGTGCAGAGCGGGATCAGCCAGTCGGAACGCGCCTGCACGTCCTCGTTGGCGGCCTTCAGGGCTTCGTAGTTGAACGTATAGCCCTTGGCGTTTTCGTCGCGCGCGGCCCAGATCATGGTTTCGTGGGCATTGGTAAAACGGCGGCCGCGGAAATTCGGCATCGGATTGGTCTTGCGCCAGACGATGTCGTTGAGCACCCAGAATCCCAGATCCTGCATGATGGCGCCGACGCGGAAAATATTGTGATACGAGCCGATCACCCACAAGGTCGCCGACGGCTTCATGACGCGGCGGCAGGCGAGCAGCCAGGCGCGGGTGAAATCGTCATAGGCGGCAAAGGATGAAAACTTGTCCCAGTCATTGTTGACGGCGTCGACATGGGATTCGTCGGGACGCTTGAGGTCGCCCTTGAGCTGCAGATTATAGGGCGGATCGGCGAATACCAGGTCGACGGAGGCGGCCGGCAATTTCGACATCTCGGCGACGCAATCGCCTACGACGATACGGGTACTCGAGGCGGACTCAAATTTAGTGCGGGGCGCCCTTGCAGACGCCCCGCGACGCGACACAACCATGACTCAAATACTCTGACTCAGGCGACGCTGTCGGCGACGCGGGACCAAACAACCGACTGGCGATACATTGACCGGCCAAAGTAAAAATCGACTTAATCGAAAATATTATCGAACGAAATTGCGATGGTTCTTCGGTTCGCTGCGACGGAGAGCTTCGCACCGCCATGCAGCATCGCGCCCGGCGAACTTCGATTCGAAACGACACTGGAAATCGATGTTTCCGGTGTGTTTTGCGCGGAAGTTCTCTGCGCCGCCGCACTAGGCAATTTTTGCCGGGCGGGTTATTGATTAACGGAATGGAAATTTTACGTGACTGTCGCGTTGGTAGCAGCCGGGATTAAGGAAACACCGCCATGCGTTACGATGACTTCCGCCGCAGCGACGACATCGAAGACCGTCGCGGCGATGATGGTGGCGGGGGCGGTGGCGGCCTCGGCCTGCCGATGGGCGGCGGCGGGCTCGGCATCGGCACCATCATCGTGCTTGGCCTGGTCGGTTACGCCTTCGGCATCGACCCGCGGATCCTGATCGGCGGCGCGCAAATTCTCACCGGCGGCGGCCAGGCGCCGACCTACCAGACCGATCGCAGGTCCGGCACGGTCAAGACCGGCGCGCCGACCGACGAGATGGGCAGCATGATCGCCGGCATACTGGGTGAGATCGACGATCGCTGGAGCGAGATTTTCCAGGCCTCGGGGCAATCCTATACCGGTCCGAAAATCGTGCTGTTTCGCAACGCCACCAATGGCGGGCGCTGCGGCATGGCGCAGTCGGCGATGGGACCGTTTTATTGTCCGCCGGACAAGACGATTTTCCTCGATACTGGCTTCTTCCGCGAGGTCGAGACGCGGTTTCGCGGCTGCTCCGGCAATGCCTGCAAGTTCACCGCGGCCTATATCATCGCCCATGAGGCCGGCCATCACGTGCAAAACCTGCTCGGCATCCTGCCGCGGGTGACGCGGCTGCAGCAGCAGGCCGGCAGCAAGGCCGAATCCAACGCGCTGCAGGTCAGGGTCGAGCTGCAGGCGGATTGCCTGTCGGGCGTCTGGGTCAACCGCGAGGAGAAAAAGCGGCCGGGCTTCCTCGAAGCCGGCGACATCGATGCGGCGCTGACCACGGCGTCCGCGATCGGCGACGATACGCTGCAGCGGCAGGCGACCGGGCGGGTGGTGCCTGACTCCTTCACCCACGGCTCCGCCGCGCAGCGCAAGCAATGGTTCATGACCGGCTATCAGCAGGGCACCGTGCAGGCCTGCAACACGTTTGGCGGGGGCAGTCCATAACGACATTAATCGTCATGGTCGGGCTCGTCCCGGCCATCCACGTCTTTGCCAGCCGCGAGAAAGTGAAGACGTGGATGCCCGGCACAAGGCCGGGCATGACGAGAGGGAGGCAGTCTATGTCCTCGATCGACGAGACCAAACAATTCATTCCGCTCAATATCGCGGTGCTGACGATTTCCGATACGCGCTCGCTTGCGGATGACAAATCCGGAACCACTCTGGCGGAGCGGCTCATCGCGGCCGGCCATCATCTCGCGGCGCGCGAGATCATCGTCGACGACGTCGAGGCGATCCGCATCATCATCAAGCGATGGATTGCCGATCCCGGTGTCGACGTCGTCATCACCACCGGCGGCACCGGTTTTACCGGCCGCGATGTGACGCCGGAGGCGGTCGAGCCCCTGTTCGAAAAGCGGATGGACGGCTTTTCCATCGCGTTTCATATGCTGAGCTACGCCAAGATCGGCACCTCGACCGTCCAAAGCCGCGCCACCGCAGGCGTTGCCGGCGCCACCTTCATCTTCTGCCTGCCGGGATCGCCCGGCGCCTGCCGCGATGCCTGGGACGGAATCCTGTTGGCCCAGCTCGATTACCGGACACGGCCCTGCAATTTCGTCGAGATCATGCCGCGGCTCGACGAACATCTGCGCCGCCCGAAAGCGCAGGGGGCGTCGGCTTAACCTTGTCATTCCGGGGCGCGCGATAGCGCGAACCCGGAATCTCGAGATTCCCCGATGTGCAATTGCACATCTGAGGTTCGCCGCTTCGCGTCGCCCCGGAATGACGGGGACTGTCACGCAACCATGATCCGGCTGCGCAATACGGTGCGCGCGCGGCCGAGCTGCCGGAGCAGCCTTTTCTCGGAGCGGCGGGCGTCGGGCGCGTAGCCGCCGAGCCGGTCGTAATGCTCGCGTGCGATCAACAGTCCCTGATCCGCCGACGGCCCGCTGATCATCCTTGCCACGAATTTGAAACCATCCCACAGCCCTGGCTCGGCATAGGGCGAGCGGGCATAACGGAAGATGGCGGCGCGCGGCCGGTCGCTTAAGGAGACGCGCTGGATGAATTGCGTGGTTTCATCGATCCAGCCCGTATCCAGCACCGCACCCGCATGCAGGAACATCAGCCACGGCGAGCGGGCCTGGCGCGCGCCGGCTGCCAGCGCCGCGGCATGCGATCCCTCGAAGCGCAGGAAACGACAGCCCGCGACATCGGCGACCCGCTCAATCACGCCGGTGTCCGAACGGTCGACCAACAGCACCTCCCGTATCACGCCGGCGGCGGCGCCGGGCACCAGAGCTGCGAGGGTAGCTACCGCAGGCTGCTCGACGCCTTCGGTGGGAATAATGACGCTCAGCATTGATAAGTTCTTCGATCCCCTCAAGCGGCTTTAAAAAAACGTCGCACAATTATCATCTTGTCACATTCAAGACAGCATGCCGGCTGCAGCTTTTTACGGCAATGCGGCCGCCGCTTGCCCAGCCCCAGCTTGGCAGCAAAAGATAATCTGATGTTCTTGATTTGTTCTCAGGGCGTGCTATCTAGAGCCCATGAGTCGAGCATCCTCTCATGCCCTCAAGCACCCGCCGGTCACGGCGCCCTCCGAACCGGCGGGTGCGACTTCGCCTTTTCCCGAGCTGGCGGTCGCCATCGAACGCGAGCGGCGGCGTGGCCGCGGCGCGCAATCCAACGACAGCGGCCGTTTCGAGGCCGAAGCCCGCGTAGCCTTCGACGACGGCTGGCAGAGCCTAGATGAGTTGCCGCCGTTCAAGACCAGCGTCGCGCTCGATACGGCGCGAAAGGTCATCACCCGCAACGATTCCCCCGATATCGGCTTCGACCGTTCGATCAATCCTTACCGGGGTTGCGAGCATGGCTGCGTCTATTGCTTCGCGCGGCCGACCCACGCTTTTCTCGGCCTGTCGCCGGGGCTCGACTTCGAAACCAAACTCTTTGCAAAACCCGATGCGCCGCAGCTTCTGGAAAAGGAACTGGCGGCGCAGGATTACGAACCACGCATGATCGCGATCGGTACCAACACCGATCCGTATCAGCCGATCGACCGCGAGCGCAAGATCATGCGCGGCATTCTGGAGGTGCTGGATCGGGCCTCGCATCCGGTCGGCATCGTGACCAAATCGGCGCTGGTGACCCGCGACATCGATATTCTGTCACGGATGGCGAAGCGCAATCTGGCAAAAGTGGCGATCTCGGTGACGACGCTCGACGCCAAACTGGCGCGCACCATGGAGCCGCGGGCCTCGACGCCGCCGAAGCGGCTAGAGGCGCTGCGGCAACTCTCGGAAGCCGGAATTCCGACCACGGTGATGGTGGCGCCGGTGATCCCCGCGCTCAACGATGCCGAGATCGAGCGCATTCTCGACGCCGCCGCGCATGCCGGCGTCAAGGAAGCGAGCTATGTGCTGCTGCGGCTGCCGCTGGAAGTGCGCGACCTCTTCCGCGAATGGCTGATGGCCAATTATCCCGACCGCTATCGCCACGTCTTCACCCTGATCCGAGACATGCGCGGCGGGCGCGATTACGACTCGCAATGGGGAACGCGGATGAAGGGCACCGGACCGATGGCCTGGATGATCGGACGCCGCTTCGAAATCGCCTGCGAAAAATTAGGGCTCAACAAGCGGCGTTCGAAACTGACCACCGAACATTTCGCGCGGCCGAAACGCAGCGGACAGCAGTTGAGTCTTTTTTAGTGGTTGGCGCGTGACCCTACCTTCTGAAACTCCGCGGATGGCGCTACGATGGGCGGATGAACCCCGACTCGCAGCCATCATCCGCAGTCAGTGACGGCGTTGTGCTCACAACTCCGCGCATGGTGCTGCGCGCAGTTGGCGAGGCCGACATTCCTTGGCTGCATCAGAAAATCTTCAGCGTTCCGGAAGTAATGAACTGGGTGTTCGCGGGCACGGCGTTATCGCGATCAGAATCGGACAGTTTCATTCGCGAAAACTTCAATTTCAAAGCCGCGCCGACCGGCCTGTGCGCGCTGGTCGACAAGGCAAGCGGCGAGCTGATCGGGTTTGCAGGGCTAAGCCCGTGTCAGGCTTTGGCGGATGATGATCTGGAATTCGGGTTCGTATTGGCGCGCGAAGCCTGGGGGAAGGGTCTTGCGACCGAAATCGGGCAGGCACAACTCGCTCTTGGATTCGAGCAACTTGGGCGGCCACGGCTGCTTGCGCTGGCCTCTGCACAGAACGCGGCCTCGATCGGTACGCTGCAAAAGCTTGGAATGCATTACCATTCGGATGAGACCCCGGTCGGCCGCAGCCTACGCCGGGTTTATTGCATTGGTGCCGACGAATGGCGTCAACGTCACCACTGAATAGCGGGAATTGCGCCGGGTTCCCGGTTGCGCGCCGGCCGCCGCTTGCGCACGATCCCGGCATGATTCGGGAAAAATCCGCCAAAGACCCCGCAAAGCCGACAAAAGGCGTGATCGCGGTCGCGCCGCCGAGCTTTCGCCGCGAGCGCGCGCTGATCAAGCGCGGGGTCTGGCCGGTGGCCGGCTGCGATGAGGCCGGGCGCGGGCCGCTGGCGGGCCCGGTGGTGGCCGCAGCCGTGGTGCTCGATCCCAAACGGATCCCCAAAGGCATCGACGATTCGAAGCGGCTGACACCGGAGCGCCGCGAGGAACTGTTCGAGGAAATCTGCAAGACCGCATCCTTCGCGGTCGCCTTCGCCTCGCCGGCGCGGATCGACCGCGACAATATCCTGCGCGCCTCGCTATGGGCGCTTGCGCGCGCGGTCGGTGCGCTGCCGGAAATGCCCAAACATGTCTTCGTCGATGGCCGCGACAAGCTCGATACCGCGTGCGACTGCGACGCGGTGATCGGCGGCGACGGAATTGTGGTCTCGATCGCGGCGGCCTCGATCATCGCCAAGGTGACGCGCGACCGCCTGATGCGCGCCCTGGCGCAGGATTGCCCGGGGTATGGCTTCGAATCCCACAAGGGTTACAGCGTGCCGGAGCATCTCGAGGCGCTGGACCGGCTGGGCCCGTCGGTGCATCACAGAAGCTTCTTCGCACCCGTTGTGGCGGCGCGGGAAAAACATCAGCCATGGACGGTCAAACGCGAACCCGACCTGTTTGCGGAAACGCTGACGGGTGCCGAGGCAAGCGCGGAGATTTCCGCCGGCCTTTGATGCCGGTTGCCTCGGTCGGCGGCGGGCTTTAATACCCTCTCATTGACCAGCTCGAAGCGTTAGGCCTCAATCGTGAGGCGCGCACTCCAAGGCGGCACATTTGCGCTGTCCGGTGCGCGTCTTCGGCCCTGAGGGACATTCCTGCCGGTCAGCTCGTTTCGAAAGCGATCCAGCCGTTTCATGCGTTTCACCTCCCTGATCGTCGAACTGATCCGCGCCCGGCCGCGGCTGGTGGTGTGGCTCGTGGTGCTGTTTCAGGCCGCGCTGTGGCTGATCATCCCGCTAATGCTCTATCGCAGCCCTCCCGGCGACTTGGCGACCGTGCTCGCTTACGGCCGGGAATACCAGGTCGGCACCGACCTCGGCCCGCCGCTGGCGTTCTGGCTTGCCGATATCGCGTTTCGTCTCGCCGGCAATCACGTGTTCGGCGTCTATCTGTTGGCGCAGCTTTGCGGGGTCGCGATGTTCTGGACGCTGTATCAGCTGGCGCGCGCCATCGTCGGCGGCCAGCAGGCGGTGCTCGCGGTGCTCCTGACCATGACGGTCGCAGCCTTCAGCTGGCCCAGCCTCGAGTTCGGTCCCGCGGTGCTGGCGCGTCCGCTGTGGGCGCTGTTGCTGCTGCACTCCTGGCAATTGATCGGCCAGAACCGGCGCAACGCCTGGTTCGCGTGGTCGATCGACGCCGGGCTTCTGCTTTTGACGATTTCTGCCGCACCCGTTCTGTTGCTGCTGGTCGCAGGCTTTGCGGTCACGACCGCGCGCGGGCGGCGCACGCTGCAGTCGTTCGATCCGCTGTTCGCGCTTTTGGTGGTCGCCGTGCTGGCGCTGCCCTATCTGATCTGGGTGATCCGCGCCGACGCGCTCGCGTTGCCGCCATGGCCGGCGCTTTCGGATTTGAGCGGCAGGGCGTTGCACTGGGGAATTTTGCTCGGCGGCCTCGTGCTCGCAATTTCCGGCATCGTGCTGCTGATGCTGCTCAACTCCGGCTGGTTCGCGCGCAATCCGGAAGAGGCGCCGATCATCTATCGGCCGCCGGTCGATCCGCTGGCGCGCGAATTCGTGTATTTCTTCGCAATCGCGCCGGCGCTGGCCGGAAGCCTGATCGCGGGTGTTTTCAATTTCGACGGTGTCGCCGGCGGGGCCGGGGTCGCGCTGTTGATGTCGGGGCTCGCCGCGATCGTCGCGACCGGCGATCTCGTTCAGCTGCGGCGTCAGCGCCTGCTGCGCTCGGTCTGGGCGGCCGCCATTCTCGCGCCCGCGCTCGCAGCGCTTGCGGCGACGGTCTTTTTGCCCTGGACCGGCAATGGCGAGGTGGCGACGTCGCTGCCGGCGAAAGCGATTGCCAATTTCTTCGGCGACAGTTTTGAGCGGCGCACTAATCGCCCGCTCAAAGCCGTGACCGGCGATGCCCAGCTTGCGGCCCTGATTTCGCTGGACACCGCCCGTCCGCATCTGCTTTTCGCCACCGCGCCGGAGCGGACGCCATGGCTTGACTTCGCAAAATTCAACGAAACCGGCGGCATCGTGGTGTGGCGCGCATCGGATACGGTCGGCACGCCGCCGCCCGAAATCGCACAGCGATTTCCGGGCCTCGTGCCCGAAGTGCCGCGCGCGTTCGAGCAGCTCGTGACGGGACGGCAGCCGCTATTGCGGATCGGCTGGGCCATCGTGCGGCCGAAGGTGCCGTAGCTTGCCCCTCATGGTGAGGAGCGCGTCTTCGCGCGTCTCGAACCATGAAGGCCCCGATGCGGCCATCCTTCGAGACGCCCGCAAGAGCGGGCTCCTCAGGATGAGGGCATTTGCTCGGCGCTCAGGGATGAGGGCGAAGCTCCCTGTGCGAGCGCTTTCGCGATGGCGCGCAAATCCTGCCACGCCATCCGCTTGTAGGACGGCGAGCGCAACAGATAGGCCGGATGGAAAGTGGCAATCGCCCGGATCACCCGTGTGCCGGTGTCGTAGTCGAACCATTTGCCGCGGGTCTTCATGATGCCCTCGCGTGTCGACAATAGCGTTTGCGTCGAAGGATTGCCGAGCGTGACCAGCACATCCGGGTTCACCAGTTCGATCTGGCGCTGGATGAACGGCAGGCAAACTTGCGTTTCCTGCGGCGTCGGCGTGCGGTTGCCGGGCGGCCGCCAAGGAATGACGTTGGCGATATAGGCGCTGGTGCGGTCGAGCCCGATCGCTGCGATCATCCGGTCGAGCAATTTGCCGGAGCGGCCGACAAACGGCAGGCCCTCGATGTCTTCCTCGCGCCCGGGCGCCTCGCCGACGAACATGACCCGCGCCAGCGGGTTGCCGTCGGCGAACACCAGGCGGGTGGCGGTATGTTTGAGCGCGCAGCCATCGAATTGTTCCAACAGCGACCGCAACGCTTGAAGCGTCGGCGCGGTCCGCGCCGCCTCGCGCGCGGAGGTGATCGCCGCTTCCGGCGCGACCGCCGCCTCGCCGCGGGCAGGCGCGATCGCAGCAGGGGCTGCGGGGATGATTGTCCTGACCGGGCCGGGCGGCGGCGCTTCCCCTGGGCTGGAGACGATGATGTCTGGATCGGCGAGGCGATTGACCGGCGTTTCCGTGAGCGCGCAGTCGACCCCGGCCTCCAGATAAAAGGCCAGCAATTGCTGGACGGTAGGGGCAGGATCAGGGGTCATGGCATGGCGTCGAACGGCATCCTCCCTATCTAGAGCATGATCCGGAAAAGTGGAAACCGGTTTTCCGAAAAGATCATGCTCCGGCAAAAGGATAGCGCGAGAGCCTGATTCAACTCAGTTGAATCAGGCTCTCGCCGGATCGCGCCGCAACGAAACGCCTCAAGCGGCATTTCCATGTTGTTCTGGAGCGAAAAATCGGAAACAAAGCCCAGAGAACACAAAGCCGTTTTTGACCGGGCGGAGACCAGATCATCATGAGTGCCGAAGAATTGCCGCCGCGCGAATCCATGGAATTCGACGTCGTGATCGTCGGCGCCGGGCCGTCGGGCCTGGCGGCTGCGATCCGGCTGAAGGAGCTCAATCCCGATCTTGGCATCGTCGTGGTGGAGAAGGGATCCGAGGTCGGCGCGCACATCCTGTCGGGTGCGGTGATCGATCCGGTGGCGCTCGACAAGCTCATCCCGGACTGGCGCGAGGACGCCGACTGCCCGCTGAAGACCCAAGTCAGGGATGACCGGTTCTACTGGATGACCGAAGGCACCGCGATCCGGCTGCCGAACATCATGATGCCGCCGCTGATGAGCAATCATCACTGCTATATCGGCTCGCTCGGCAATGTCTGCCGTTGGCTGGCGCGCAAGGCCGAGGCGGTCGGGGTCGAGATTTACCCGGGTTTTGCCGCGACCGAAGTGCTCTGCGATGAAAAGGGCGCGGTGCGCGGCATCGCCACCGGCGATATGGGCATCGCCAAGGATGGCTCGCACAAATCCTCGTTCACCCGCGGCATGGAACTCGTCGGCAAATATACGCTGTTCGCCGAAGGCGCCCGCGGCAGCCTGACCAAACAGCTGATCGCGAAATATTCGCTCGACGCCAACTCGGAGCCGCCGAAATTCGGCATCGGGCTGAAGGAAGTCTGGCAGATCGACGCTTCGAAACACCAGAAGGGCCTGATCCAGCATTCGTTCGGCTGGCCGCTCAACAATTCGACCGGCGGCGGCTCGTTCCTCTATCATTACGACGATAATCTGGTGGCGATAGGCTTCGTCGTTCATCTCAATTACGACGATCCTTACCTGTCGCCGTTCGATGAGTTCCAGCGCTTCAAGACCCATCCAGCGATCCGCACCTTGTTCGAAGGCGGCAAGCGTCTCGCCTATGGCGCGCGCGCCATCACCGAGGGCGGCTATCAATCCGTGCCGCGGCTGTCGTTCGCCGGCGGCGCGCTGATCGGCTGCGCGGCGGGCTTTGTCAACGTTCCGCGCATCAAGGGCGTGCATAATGCGCTCGGCAGCGGCATGCTGGCGGCCGAGCATGTCAACGCCGCGCTCGGCGCCGGCCGCGCCAATGATGAACTCGTCGAATATGAAAAGGCGTGGCGGGATTCGGCGGTCGGCAAAGACCTGTACCCGGTCCGCAACGTCAAGCCGCTATGGTCGAAATTCGGCACCATCATCGGCGTCGCGCTCGGCGGCATCGACATGTGGTGCAACACGCTCGGCTTCTCGCTGTTCGGAACCCAGTCGCATGCCAAGCCCGACCGCAAGACGCTCGATCCGGCGAAGGCGCATGCCCCGATCGCGCCGCCGAAGCCGGACGGCAAGCTCACCTTCGACCGGCTGTCGTCGGTGTTCCTCTCCAACACCAATCACGAGGAGGACCAGCCGGTACATCTGAAGGTCACTGATATGAACCTTCAGAAGACCTCCGAGCATGATGTCTATGCGGGGCCGTCGAATCGCTATTGCCCGGCCGGCGTCTATGAGTGGGTCGAGGAGGCGTCGGGGCCGCGCTTCGTCATCAACGCCCAGAACTGCGTCCACTGCAAAACCTGCGACGTCAAGGATCCGAACGGTAATATCACCTGGGTTCCACCGGAGGGCGGTGGCGGACCCAATTACGAGGCGATGTGACCACGATTGCGTGAGCCATCGCGCGAAGGGGTACCAGTTCGCGACAGGAATACGCCTCAGAATACGTACTGAAAACGCGTCAGCATAAGTGACGGAACCTCCGTTCCGATCATGGAAAGGTGGCTCTGAGCAGGACGCCCGGTCACGATACCGCCACACTGCAAGGGTTTTCAGGGCGGGCTGGCGAAACCGGGGCCAAAGGCGACGCCTTCTGCCAATCGAATAGGCTTCTCGTATTCTTGCCGTATCCTTGCGGTTGAACGCCAAACGCGGCATTGTCGTGGGTCTTGATGCCGCCGGTTTGGTTCGCATTCGAGATTGATCCGTAAAATCCTGGAGCTAGGGCGAACCGTGATGTTTTCCATTCGTTTCAATCGCTGGACGATTGCCGCATTCGCCTTCACCGCATTCGGCTTTGCGGCGCTCGCCATGCCGGGCTCGGTTTCGGCGCAAACGCCCGATCATCCCACCGACAATTCTGCGCAATTTCCGACCAGCCATGATCTGAGATCGCTGACGATGTCGGGCAGCTATCTGGCCGCCCGTCATGCAAGCGTCGAGCGGGATTCCAATTCGGCGGCGACCTTCTATCGCTCGGCGCTTCGCACCGATCCCAAGAACAACGAACTCCTGGACCGCGCCTTCATCTCATCGCTCGCCGACGGCGACATCGACGAGGCCGTCAAGCTCGCCGAGCGAATCCTGACGGTGGACAAGTCCAATCGCGTCGCCCGTCTCGTGCTCGGCGTGCGCGATCTGAAGGCGAAGAAATATGCCGCCGCGCAGCTCAACATCAATCAGTCGATCCGCGGGCCGATCACCGATCTGGTGGCAACGCTGTTGTCGGGCTGGGCCAGTTACGGCGCCGGCGACACCAAGGCGGCGGTCGCCGGTATCGACAAGCTGACCGGGCCGGAATGGTACCCGATCTTCAAGGACCTGCATGCCGGCCTGATCCTCGAGCTTGCCGGCAAGGAAAAGGACGCCGGCGCGCGGTTCGAGCGCGCCTACAAGCTCGACGATTCCATGCTGCGGGTCGCGGATGCCTATGCGCGCTGGCTGTCGCGCTACAAGGATGACCCAACGGCTACCGGCATCTACGAGGCATTCGACAAGAAGCTGCCGCGGCATCCGCTGGTGCTGGAAGGCCTGCGCGAAACCAAGGCCGGCAAGAAGCTGCCGCCTTTGGTCGACTCGGCCCAGGCCGGCGCCGCCGAAGCGCTGTACGGCATCGGGGCGATGCTGACGCGGAAGGGCGGCGAGGACCTCGCGCTGGTCTATCTGCAGCTCTCGCTTTATCTCGCGCCCAATCATCCGCTGGCGCTGCTGTCGCTCGCCGATCTCTATGAGTCGGTGAAGAAGCCTCAGATGGCGATCAAGGTCTATGAGCGGATGCCGGCGAGTTCGCCGCTCAAGCGCAATGCGGAAATTCAGCTCGCGACCAATCTCGACGCCGCCGACCGCAGCGACGACGCGATCAAGATCCTGAAAGGCGTCACTACAGCAGATTCCAAGGATATCGAAGCCATCATGGCGCTCGGCAATATCGAGCGCGGCCGCAAGAAGTTCGCCGACTGCGTCGATACCTATTCAAAGGGCATCGACGCGCTGCCGGATGCCAACGATAAGACCAACTGGGTCTATTACTATTACCGCGGCATCTGCGAGGAGCGCTCCAAGCAGTGGAGCAAGGCGGAAGCCGATATGCGCAAGGCGCTCGATCTGCAGCCCGAGCAGCCCCATGTGCTGAACTATCTCGGTTATTCATGGGTCGATCAGGGCATCAACCTCGACGAAGGCATGAAGATGATCAAGCGCGCCGTCGATCAGCGCCCGGACGACGGCTACATCGTCGACTCGCTCGGCTGGGCCTATTTCCGCATCGGCAATTACGAGGACGCGGTGAAGAATCTCGAGCGGGCGATCGATCTCAAGCCGGAAGACCCGACCATCAACGACCATCTCGGCGACGCCTATTGGCGCGTCGGCCGGACGCTGGAAGCGAAATTCCAGTGGGCGCACGCCCGCGACCTGAAGCCCGAGCCGGAAGACCTGCCCAAGATCGAAGCCAAGATCGAAAACGGGCTGCCCGACGAGACTCCCTCGTCGGCCGCCTCCGCGGACAAGAAGAAAGAAGACGGCAAGGGCGGTTGATCGAAGGGTTGGTTCGCCGATGATGGCGCTAATTGACGACGCGCGTGCCAAGGTCAACCTGACCCTGCGGGTGGTTGGACGGCGGGTCGACGGCTATCACGATCTCGAAAGCGTGGTTGCGTTCGCCGATTGCGCCGACCGCCTGAGCCTGACGCCGGCACCTCGGCTCCATCTCACGACCACCGGGCCCTTAGCGCAGGCCTGCGGCGAGGCCGCCGACAATCTGGTGTTCAAGGCCGCCCAATTGCTCGGTGAGCACGTTGGCAATCTCAAGCTCGGCGATTTCACCCTCGAGAAGATACTGCCGGTGGCCTCCGGCATCGGCGGTGGTTCGGCCGATGCTGCCGCGGCGCTGCGGCTGTTGGCGCAGCTCAACGGCCTTGCCATCGACGATGCACGGTTAATCGAGGTCGCGCGCTCGACTGGCGCCGACGTACCGGTATGCCTTGGCTCGCGCGGCTGCGTGATGACCGGCATCGGCGAAACGCTGCTGCCGCTGAATTTGCCGAAAATGCCCTGCGTGATGGTCAATCCGCGCGTTCCCGTCGCGACCAAAGACGTGTTCAACGCGCTCGGTTTGCGCAATGGCGAGCTTCTGGTAGGCGCCGCCGACGTGATGGACGCGCCAGGCTGGCCGGACGACGGTGCCTCGCTGGAAGACTGGGTCGAAGCGCTCAGCGCCGGCAGCAACGACCTCGAAGCGCCGGCAATGCGCATTCAGCCCATGATCGGCGAGGTGCTCGCGGCGCTCAGCGCCACCGATGGCGCCTGGCTGGCGCGGATGTCAGGATCGGGCGCGACCTGTTTTGCGCTCTATGAAAACACCGCCGAGGCGCAGCGCGCGTCGCAGAAGATCCAGCAGGCCCACCCGCAATGGTGGGTGCATGCGGGGGTGTTGAGCTAGGTCAGCCCATCCAGCGCTTAGGCCGTGGCCGGCCGCCGCGCCAGCGCCAGCGATATTCCAAGCCCAGCGATAAAAAGCCCGGAGCCTTGTCGCAAACGCTGAACCAGCCGGGGCCGGCGAACGAGGTTTGCGCGGGCCGTAGACGCCATGGCGACCACGATGACGTCGGCGAAGGTGTTGAGCGCCACCGAGATCAGGCCGAGCGCCATGAACTGCAGCGCCGCATGGCCGGCCGCCGGTTCGATAAATTGCGGAATGAATGCGAGAAAGAACGCCGCGGTCTTGGGATTGAGCGCCTCGACCAGAACACCTTCCCGAAACGCCCGCTTTGCTCCGGTCGGCGCACTTTGGTCATGGGGCGTCCGGCCTCCTTCGCGAAAAGTCTTGATGCCGAGCCAGACCAGATAGAGCGCGCCTGCGAATTTGAGCGCGGTAAACAGCTGCGCGCTGGCGAGAATGATGGCCGAGACGCCAAGCGCGCCGGCGATGACATGGACAAGCCCGCCCAACGCCGTTCCAAAGGTGGATGCGATCCCGGCCTTTCTGCCCCCCGACAGCGTCCTCGCGGCCACGTAGAAAATGCCGGGACCGGGAATTGCGGCGATGACGAGTGCGGCCAGCAGGAACAGCGAAAAATTGGTGCCGCCCATACCTAATGCGACCGCGCCAGGCAGAACGCCACCACCTGCTCGAGCGCGGTTTTCATAGGCGAGGCCGGAAACAGCGCCAGCGCGTCGACCGCCATGGCGCCGTAATGCTGGGCGCGGTTGAGGGTGTCTTCCAGCGCGCGATGTTTTGTCATGAGCCCGATGGCATGGTCGAGATCGCCGTCGCGGATCTCGCCGCGCTCCAGCGCCTTGACCCAGAACGCGCGTTCGGAATCGTTGCCGCGGCGGAATGCCAGCACCACCGGCAGCGTGATCTTGCCCTCGCGGAAATCGTCGCCGATGTTCTTGCCGAGTTTTGCGGCCTTGCCGCCGTAGTCCAGCACGTCGTCGACGAGCTGGAACGCGATGCCGAGATTCATGCCGACCGAGCGGCACGCGGTCTGCTCGGCTTTCGGACGGTTGGCGATCACCGGGCCGACCTCGCAGGCGGCTGCGAACAATTCGGCGGTCTTGCCGCGGATCACGGCGAGATATTCGTCTTCGGTGGTGGCGGTGTTCTTCGCCGCCGCCAGTTGCATCACTTCGCCTTCGGCAATGGTCGCCGCGGCCGACGACAAAATGTCGAGCGCGCGCAGCGAGCCGACCTCGACCATCATGCGAAAGGCCTGGCCAAGCAGGAAGTCGCCGACCAGGACGCTCGCCTCATTGCCCCACAGCATCCGCGCCGACAGCTTGCCGCGTCTGAGCTCGCTTTCGTCGACCACGTCGTCGTGCAAAAGCGTCGCGGTATGCATGAACTCGACGGAGGCCGCGAGTTTGATGTGGCCGTCGCCGGAATAACCGGCGAGGCCGGCCATGGCGAGCGTCAGCATCGGGCGCAGCCGTTTTCCCCCCGAGGAGATCAGGTGGTTGGCGACCTCGGGGATCATGGTGACTTCCGAGCCGGTCCGCGACAATATGGTAGCGTTGACACGCGCCATATCGGCGGCGACAAGGCCGACCAGCTGATCTATCGAAGCGCCCGAGGGGCTCTCGAAGGGTACAATAACCGCCACGCTGGTCTCCACATTTGTCGGATTCGCACTATCCTTGACGGTATAACAATAGAAAGCGCAGGGGAACGCGGCAAGGGCATGAAGCGATTTGACGCGGGCTTGCGCTGGGCGTCGACCGACAAAGGAGCCAAAATTGCGGGAATTGGTTCGGACCAACGATATCGTGCTGGTTTCGGCGATCGGCGCGCTGCTGGATGGCGCCAACATCCATCATCTGGTGCTCGATCAGAATATGAGCATCATCGAGGGATCGCTCGGCGTCTTGCCGCGCCGTATTTTGGTCCACGAGGACGACAACCGTCAGGCGCGCCAGCTTCTGGCCGATGCCGGTCTTGGCCACGAATTGCGGGCCGATGACTGATCCCGCGGCCGACGCGCGCGCATTCACCGAGGATGCATTTCTCGGCGGGCAATTGCGGCTGCGGCAACCGAAATCGGGTCACCGCGCCGGCCACGATGCCGTGCTGCTGGCCGCCGCCACGCCGGCGCGTTCCGGCGATCGTGTGGTGGAATTCGGCGCCGGCGTCGGCGCCGCCGGCCTTGCGGTCGCCAGACGGGTTGGGGGAATCAAGCTCGTGATGGTCGAGATCGACGAGGCGCTTGCGGCGCTCGCGCGCGGCAATGCGGCTTCGAATGCGATTCCCGCTGATGTCGTCGTGCTCGACGTTACCTCTGCCGCCGACGCGTTTGCCGCGGCCGGCCTATCCCCTGACAGTTGTGACGTCGTGTTGATGAATCCACCGTTCAACGATCCCGCGCGGCACCGCGCCTCGCCCGACAAGGGCCGCGAGATCGCCCATGTGGCGACGTCAGTGACACTCGAGAGCTGGATACACGCGAGCCGGCGGATTCTGAAATCCGGTGGCGTCCTCACGCTGATCTGGCGCGCCGACGGCCTGGCCGAAGTTCTGGCGGCGCTCGATCGCGGCTTTGGCAGTCTTGCGATCCTGCCGGTTCATGCCGACGCCAAGAAGCCTGCGCTTCGCGTGCTGATTCGCGCCGTCAAGGGCGGCAAGGCACCCACGCAAATCTACGCAGGGCTGCTGCTCAATGATGAGTCAGCGCTGCCTAATAAGGAGGTGCAGGACGTTCTGGCGGGGAAGCGAGTATTGCCGCTGGCGCTCGCCTGAAGAGTGGTTCGCGGCGGCCAAAGGCGATTACTGCGGAAGCGTCTTCGACGGCTGTTCTGGCGCTGAAGTGAAGTAGGTCGCGGCCAAAAGTGTACCGATCAGCGCCAGCAGCAGGTAGATTTTCATGTCATCCTCCGGCGCGCGATTGCAGCCTGACAACGGCCCCAAAAGCAAAACACGTTCCGGTTCGATTGAATGACAGTCACGTGATAAAAAATAGTTAATTAGAGGTAATGAGATGACGGAACAGACGATCGACCGCAGCGGATGGCCGGGCCTGCTCGACAGGCTGATGGAATATCTCCCGGCCCGCCTGCGGCGTGGCATGGCCGTGGTTCCGGTGGTCCGGCTGTCGGGCTTGATCGGTCAGGTGACGCCGTTGCGGCCGGGCATGTCGCTTGCCGGCGTCGCCCGGACGCTGGAGCGTGCGTTTGCGACCAAGAATGCCAGGGCGGTGGCGCTGGTAATCAATTCGCCCGGCGGCTCGCCGGTGCAGTCGCGCCAGATCTATCTTCGCATTCGCCAGCTCGCCGCGGAGAAGAAACTGCCGGTATTGGTGTTCGTCGAGGACGTCGCGGCATCCGGCGGCTACATGCTGGCGTGCGCGGGCGATGAGATTTTCTGCGATCCATCCTCGATCCTGGGCTCGATCGGCGTGGTCGGCGGCTCCTTCGGATTTCAGGAGTTGATCAAGAAAATCGGCGTCGAGCGCAGGCTCTATACGGCCGGCGAACGCAAGGCGATGCTCGATCCGTTCCAGCCCGAAAACCCCGACGACGTCGCGCGCGTCAAAGCGCTTCAGCGCGAGATCCACGCGATCTTCATTGCGCTGGTCAAGCAAAGCCGGGGCGCGCGGCTCAAAGGCGCCGACGACGTGCTGTTCACCGGCGAATATTGGGCGGGCGAAACCTCGATCTCGCTGGGCCTTGCGGATGCGATCGGCGATCTGCGCTCGACCTTGCGCGCGCGCTATGGCGAGAAGGTGCTGACGCCGGTGATCGCGCCGGCGACCGGGTTGCTGTCGGGCCTGTTCGGCCGCAAATCGGCGGGCGCGGGGAGCCTCACGGCGCTGGAGGGCATCGGCGGGCTGCCGGATGAGTTGATTTCGGCGCTGGAGAGCCGGGCAATTTGGGCCAAATTCGGGTTCTAAACGCGAATTTACCCGCGCCATTTGGTCCCGGACAAGGCGATTGCGGCCAGGACCGGCTTGGGCGACAATATGGTGAGGGGGCGTGACGATGAACGACAAGGATCGACCGATGCCGCCGCTGATCGCATTCGCGGGCGTCCTGGGTGGGATGGCCGTGGTCCGCTGGGCCTACCGGACAGCCCTCCGGGTCAACAGGGAATTGGAAGAAGCCCGCCTCGCACGCCTCGCCGAGGCTGCCAGGTCGAGCGAAATTCCGACCTTGCGGCGGGATCCCACCACCGGCGCTTATCGCCCGGGCTGATTCTCCTCATCCTGAGGAGCAGGCGCAAGCCTGCGTCTCGAAGGATGGCCACAGGCACCGTCCGGGCCTCATGGTTCGAGACGCGCAAGATGCGCTCCTCACCATGAGGAACACCCCCTCAGGTTCCCGCATCGCCTTGATTCCACGGCGCACCGCCGATACGGTCCCGCGCGCGCGTACCCCCTTAAACCTGATCTGACGATGGACACCCTGCCTGCCCATATGCGCCCGGAACGCTCGTTCCAGGGTTTTATTCTGACCCTGCAACGGTTCTGGGCCGATCAAGGCTGCGTGATCCTGCAGCCTTACGATATGGAAATGGGCGCGGGCACTTTTCACCCGGCAACCACGCTGCGCGCGCTCGGCCCGAAGCGCTGGAACGCGGCCTATGTGCAGCCCTCGCGCCGTCCCAAGGATGGCCGCTACGGCGAAAATCCAAACCGCATGCAGCATTATTATCAGTTCCAGGTGATCCTGAAACCGTCGCCGCCGAACATCCAGGAGCTTTATCTGAAATCGCTGGAAGCGATCGGCATCGATCCGCATCTGCACGATATTCGGTTCGTCGAGGACGACTGGGAAAGCCCGACGCTCGGCGCCTGGGGCTTGGGGTGGGAATGCTGGTGTGACGGCATGGAAGTCTCGCAGTTCACATACTTTCAGCAGGTCGCAGGCGTCGAATGCGCGCCGGTTTCGGGCGAGCTCACCTACGGGCTCGAGCGGCTCGCGATGTATGTGCAGGGCGTCGACCGCGTCTACGATCTCAATTTCAACGGCCGCGAGGGCGCCGACAAGGTGACCTATGGCGACGTGTTCCTGCAGGCCGAGCAGGAATATTCGCGGCACAATTTCGAATACGCCGACACCGGCATGCTGTTCGAGCAGTTCAAGATGGCCGAAGAAGCCTGCAAGAAATATCTCGAGGCGGGATGGGTGGGCGGCCACAATCAGAGGCGGCATTTGATGGCGCTGCCGGCCTACGACCAGTGCATCAAGGCGAGCCACGTCTTCAACCTGCTCGACGCCCGCGGCGTGATCTCGGTGACCGAACGTCAGAGCTACATCATGCGCGTGCGTGAACTGGCAAAGGCCTGCGGCGAAGCCTGGGTGCATACCGAGGCGGGCGGGGCGGCCGCGGACGGCCCCCGGTGACTGCAGTTTTAAGTTGGAATATGGCGAGCGCGTACCTGCTCCCCTCCCGCCGCGCGCGAGGCGTGTGGCGGGGAGGGGTCGGGGGTGGGGGGTGGATGCCACAGAAACCACTGCGTCCCGTTGACCAGCGCGTTCCCCGCGCTCGCGCATTACGTCGTGACGCGACCGAAGCCGAAAAGAAACTCTGGCAACATTTGCGGCAGCCTCCGTTCAAGGACCACCACTTTCGGCGACAGGCAACGATCGGTCCTTACTTCGCCGACTTCGCCAGCCATCGCTCCAAAATTATCCTTGAGGTCGACGGCGGCCAGCATTCCCTTAGTGCCTCCGACGAGACACGTACCCGATATCTCGAGGCGAACGGCTATCGTGTTTTGAGATTCTGGAATAACGAGGTCCTTGAAAACATATCTGGCGTTCTCGTGACGATTGATACGGCGATCAACGCGGATGGACCCCCCACCCCCGACCCCTCCCCGCCGCAGGCGGGGGGAGGGGAGTAGGACCGATGCCTGACCTTCTGTTTGAGCTTTTCTCCGAAGAAATCCCCGCGCGCATGCAGGCGAAGGCGGCCGACGATCTGCGCCGCATGGTCACCGACAGACTGGTCGCCGAAGGCCTCGTCTATGAAGGCGCCAAAGCGTTCGCGACACCGCGGCGGCTGACGCTGACGGTGCACGGCATTCCGGCGCGGCAATCCGATTTGAAGGAAGAGCGCCGCGGCCCGCGCGTCGGCGGGCCGGAAACCGCGATCCAGGGATTTCTGAAAGCCACCGGCCTTGCCTCGATCGACGAGGCAAAAATCCAGCGCGATCCGAAGAAAGGCGATTTTTATGTCGCGCTGATCGAGAAGCCCGGCCGCGCGACGCTGGACGTGCTCGCCGACATGCTGCCGGTCATCATCAGGACCTTTCCATGGCCGAAGTCGATGCGCTGGGGCGAGCGCTCGGCCAGGCCAAGCTCGCTGCAATGGGTGCGGCCGCTGCATTCGATCGTCGCGACCTTCGGCATGGAGACTGAAGAACCCGATGTCGTGAATTTTTCGGTCGACGGCATCACAGCCGGCCAGACCACCTTTGGCCACCGCTTCATGGCGCCGGCGGCGATTTCCGTGCGCCGCTTCGAGGATTACGAGACGAAATTGCAGGCCGCAAAAGTCGTGCTCGATCCGCAGGCGCGCAAGGACATCATTTTGGCCGAAGCAAAGACCCTGGCGCAGGCGCAGAATCTTGAACTGGTCGAGGATCAGGCGCTGCTCGATGAAGTCGCCGGCCTGGTCGAATGGCCCGTGGTGCTGATGGGTTCGTTCGACAAGGAGTTTCTGTCTATCCCCGGCGAGGTGATCCGCGCCACGATCCGCAACAACCAAAAATGCTTTGTCGTCAGCGATCCCAAGACGGGTAAGTTGACCAACAAGTTCATCCTCACCGCCAACATCGAGGCGAGTGACGGCGGCAAGACCATCATCGGCGGCAACGAGCGCGTGATCCGCGCGCGACTCTCCGATGCGAAGTTTTTCTATGAGACGGATTTGAAGATCAGGCTCGAAGACCGGCTGCCGAAGTTCGACGGGATCGTGTTTCACGAGAAGCTGGGGACTCAGGGCGAGCGCATCAAGCGGATCGAGCGGCTGGCGGCCGAGATCGCGCCGCTGGTCGGCGCTGATGTCGAAAGGACAAAACGCGCGGCGCATCTGGCGAAGGCTGATTTGCTGACCGAAGTAGTCGGCGAATTCCCGGAGCTGCAGGGCTTGATGGGGAAGTATTACGCGCTGGCGCAGGGCGAGGATGCATCCGTCGCCGCCGCGAGCGAGGAGCATTACAAGCCGCAGGGACCCGCGGATCGCGTGCCGACCGACCCGGTGAGCATTGCGGTGGCGCTGGCGGACAAGATCGATACACTGGCCGGTTTTTGGGCGATCGATGAGAAGCCGACCGGGAGCAAGGACCCGTATGCGTTGCGGCGTGCGGCACTTGGCGTGATTCGGACCGTGTTGGACAATAATCTAAGAATGAAACTGTCGAGTGTTTTGGTCAGTCCTGTCATGCGGGTGCTCGACAAACATGTGCTCCTCACAAATGCTGAGCACCACTCGACAATGCGCTCTCAGCTTTGGAACGCACCGGCGTCTCATGAAGCTGCACTGGCGATTCTCTCGAAGCTGTTAGATTATGGGGTGAACCCCAAATGGCTTGTTGAAGAAAAGCTGGCCAAGCCCATCTTAGAGCTTCTCGCCTTCTTCGCAGACCGCCTAAAAGTCCAGCTGCGCGAACAGGGCGCGCGGCATGATCTCGTCGATGCCGTATTTGCGCTCGAAGGCCAAGACGACCTTCTGATGGTGGTCCGCCGCGTCGAAGCGCTAGGAAAATTCCTCGATACCGACGACGGCAAGAACCTGCTTGCGGGTACCAAGCGCGCGAGCAACATCCTCGCAATCGAGGAGAAGAAGGATAAGCGCAGCTATGATGGCGCGCCCGATCCCGCTCTCTATTCTCTCCCAGAAGAAAAGGCACTCGCAAAAGCGATCGAGCAGGTGAAGGTGGAAGCCGGCGCCGCCATCGCCAACGAAGATTTCGCCGGCGCGATGGGCGTATTGGCAAAATTGCGGCCGGCGGTGGATGCGTTCTTCGACAAGGTCAAGGTCAATGACGACGATCCAAAAGTGCGCGAAAATCGCCTGAAGCTGCTCAATGAAATCCGCGCGGCGACGCGCGCGGTTGCGGATTTTTCGAAGATACAGGACTAGCCTCGTGCCCCGGATACTGCGCAGCGCGCCGCTCTTGCGGCGTGGTGCGCTGCTGATCCGGGGCCCGCGCGCCGACAGATCACGGCTCTCGGGCGCATAGCCAAGCGGCGCCGCGCCGCGTCCGGGACACGAGCCTCCCCGGAAATATCCAGACATATCCGGAAATATTTACGACTCCTTAACCATATTTTGAAATGGTCCGCTGCGGTAACGGTTCCTTAACCGTCGCATAAAACGCGGGCAGGGTCGCAAATGACCTCGGTAAACACCGGTCTCAATCCCTACGCCCAAATGGGCTCCGCCTATGCCCGCGCACAGGCGACGCAGCCAACGCTGGCCAGCGTCCTGGCAGCCGCCGATTCCGGCAATCAGCCCGACAGCAGTGCGGCAACCAATCTGACGCTGTCGGACGCCGCCCGCGCCCAGCTCGCCAGCGCTTCCACGTCGAAGAATTTCACCACCGTAACCGCCGACGCGCGCAGCGCGCTCGACGGGCTCTACGCCGCCGCCAAGGTCAAGGGGCCGGTCGGGGACGACGGCAAGACGACGATCGATCTTTCCTCATTCGATCGCCGCTCGCTGTTTGCGATCGCGACCAATAATGGCGGCAAGTTCACCCCCGACGAACAGAAAGTCGCCAGCACCGAGCTTGCCAATCGCTTCAATGATGCGTTGGCCCCGGCCGCCGCGACCTCGAAACTGACGGGCGACTTCAGTTCGCTCTACAAGGCGGCACTCGATTATCTCGATAGCGCCAGCAGCGAGGAGAAGGCGACCGCCACGTGGTCGGCGCAGCGTGCCGCAGTGCTGAAGGGGGTTCAGGCCACCCAGCAGAACCCCACCACTGCGCCGACCGGCATAGCGAACGATCCGGTCGCCGCCTACCTCGCGCAGAATGCCAATGGTGGCACTACGGCCACCGAGGATATTTCGACCGTCGCCAAGAATGTTCGCGCCACGCTCGACGCGCAGGCCAAAGCTGCCACCGCCGCGGGCAAGTCCAGCCAACAAGCCGACCTTAGCTCGATCGACAATCGATCGCTGGCAGCGATCACGCTCAATCAGGATAGCTTGTTTTCGACGCGTGAGAGCTATGCCGCCAAGCAGGCCCTGGAAGCGCGCAACCGCGCCAGCATCCTTGCCGCGCTGAAGCAGAGCCAGACCAGCGGAGATCCGACCCAGCTCAGTCTCGGCATTCTCAACACCTATTCGTCGATGAGCGCCGAAGAGCGCCAGGCGGTCAACTGGACGCCGGCCTTTCGCGACAATGCGGTGGCGAACTATCAGTCCGCCAGCCGCATCATGTCGATGCTGAAGGGCGCGTAGCACAGAAAACCAGAAGCCCCGCCCGGCGGGGGGACCGGGCGGGGCCTGGATGTCCGGTGGCCGCTGCGGCATCCGGACAATTCGTCCAGATGGGAACGTACCCTTACTCGACCACCTGAACGATGCGGCGGGTGCGCGGTTCGACCAATATGGTGCGGCCGTTCACCACGGTGTAGCGATAGGGCGTCACGCCAAAGCTCTGCGGCACGTCGTAGTAGGTAACGCCGGTCTCCGGCAGCACGCCGCCCACGATCACGCGATCCGGGATGGTGTAATTCGGCACGCGCTCGCGAATGATGTATTCATGGAACGCAGGCCGCTGATCGACGGCGATGCCATCGACGTCTTCGTTGATGATCACGGGGCTGCCGCCGCGCATGCCCGTCGTCATCTCGCTCTGCGCCTGCGCTGCGATCGGTGCACCGAGTGCGCCCGCGATCGCCGCAACGGCAAGTATTCTGTTCCGCATGCTAAAACTCCTTCGCGATGATGCACGCCGGGTTTTTGGCCAGCACGCAACCGAGCCAATTCATCGCGCGCGGCATTGTTCCGGGAACAAGGCCGCGTCATCGCTGCAATTTTCGGCATCTCTCATATGCACGGAACCGATCGCGGCGAATTGCGTCTCCTATCGTGGAACCGCGCATCAGGATAAAATCCGAGCCTCGATTCGATTTCCCCTTAAGCTTCAATCCGGAGATATTTCAATGGTCATCACGACGGCCCACATTTCACCAATCATGTCGCTCATTGCAGGCGTTCTGATCTTGATCATGCCAAGGCTGTTGAATCTGATCGTCGCGATCTTTCTCATTCTCAATGGATTGATTGGTCTCGGGGTGCTCAGATGGTTTCATATGTAGCGTCATATCCTGCGTAATTGACCCGCTCGCACCTTGCGCCGAACCGCCCAAAATGGTGTAAGGCGGCAAGTCCCTCCTCCTGTCGCGGATGATCTGCAGTCATGGCCAAAGCCGTCTCGAAGCTTAAGAAAACCGCAGCGAAATCAAAGCCATCCGCGCCCGCCCGGGCCAAGGCCGCGCCGCCGGCGACCGCCCGCAAGGCGCTGAAGAAGAGCCCGGCCAAGCCGGCGCCGAAGCCGGCGGCCAAAGTTGCCGTAGCCAAGCCCGCCGCAGACGTCGCAAAAGCCGGCAAATGGGTGTTCACCTTCGGTGACGGCAAAGCCGAGGGCAAAGCGCAGATGCGCGATTTGCTCGGCGGCAAGGGCGCGAATTTGGCCGAGATGGCCAATCTGGGGTTGCCGGTGCCTCCCGGCTTCACCATTCCGACATCGGTCTGCACTTATTTTTACGCGCACGACAAATCCTATCCGTCAGAATTGAAGGCGCAGGTCGAAAAGGCGCTGGATCATGTCGGCAAATTGACCGGCAAGGCGTTTGGCGACTCCAGGAATCCGTTGCTGGTTTCGGTGCGCTCCGGCGGCCGCGCCTCGATGCCGGGCATGATGGATACCGTGCTCAATCTCGGTCTCAACGACACCACCGTGGAAGCGCTGGCTGAAATGTCCGGCGATCGCCGTTTCGCCTATGACAGCTACCGCCGCTTCATCACGATGTATTCGGACGTCGTGCTCGGCTTCGAGCATCATCATTTCGAGGACATCCTCGATACTTTCAAGGACGGCCAGGGCTACACGCTCGACACTGATTTGACCGGCGACGACTGGGTCGACGTGGTCGGCCGCTACAAGGATGCGGTGGCGCGCGAAACCGGCAAGGATTTTCCGCAGGATCCGCACGACCAATTGTGGGGCGCGATCGGGGCTGTGTTCTCATCCTGGATGAATGCGCGCGCGGTGACCTACCGCAAGCTGCACGATATTCCGGAGTCGTGGGGCACCGCGGTCAATGTGCAGGCGATGGTGTTCGGCAATATGGGCGAGACCTCGGCGACCGGTGTTGCGTTCACGCGCAATCCCTCGACCGGCGAGAGCAAGCTGTACGGCGAATTCCTGATCAACGCGCAGGGCGAGGACGTGGTGGCGGGCATCCGCACGCCGCAGGACATCACCGAAGACGCGCGCAACGAATCCGGCTCGGACAAAGCGTCGATGGAAACCGCGATGCCCGAGGCGTTCAAGGAATTGACGCGGATTTATACGCTGCTCGAAAAGCATTACCGCGATATGCAGGACATGGAGTTCACGGTCGAGCAGGGCAAATTGTGGATGCTGCAGACCCGCGGCGGCAAGCGCACCGCCAAGGCGGCGCTGCGCATCGCGGTCGAGCTCGCCAATGAAGGCCTGATCTCCAAGAAAGACGCGGTCTCGCGGATCGATCCGGCCTCGCTCGATCAGTTGCTGCATCCGACCATCGATCCGGCCGCCAAGCGCGACGTCATCGCCACCGGCCTGCCGGCCTCGCCGGGCGCGGCCGCCGGCGAAATCGTGTTCTCGTCAGACGAGGCTGCAAAGCTGCAGGCCGACGGCCGCAACGTCATTCTGGTGCGGATCGAGACCAGCCCGGAAGACATTCACGGCATGCATGCGGCCGAAGGTATCTTGACCACCCGCGGCGGCATGACCTCGCACGCCGCGGTGGTCGCGCGCGGCATGGGCAAGCCCTGCGTTTCCGGCTGCGGCTCGATCCGCGTCGATTACGGCCGCGGCACCATGAGCATCGGATCGCGCACCTTCAAGGCCGGCGACGTCATCACCATCGACGGTTCGCTGGGCCAGGTGCTCGCCGGGCGGATGCCGATGATCGAGCCGGAGCTATCGGGTGAATTCGGCACGCTGATGGGCTGGGCGGATTCGGTCCGCAAGCTCGGCGTCCGCGTCAATGGCGACACGCCGGATGACGCGCGGACCGCGATCAAATTCGGCGCCGAGGGCATCGGGCTCTGCCGCACCGAGCACATGTTCTTCGAGGAGACCCGCATCCGCACCGTGCGCGAGATGATTTTGGCCGAGGACGAGCAGACCCGCCGCGCCGCGCTTTCAAAATTGTTGCCGATGCAGCGCGCCGATTTCGTCGAGCTGTTTGAAATCATGAAGGGGCTTCCTGTCACGGTTCGGCTGCTCGATCCGCCGCTGCATGAATTCCTGCCGCATACGCAAGCCGAGATCGAGGAAGTCGCGCGCGCGATGAACACCGATCCGCGCCGGCTCGCCGATCGCGCCCGCGATCTCGCCGAGTTCAACCCGATGCTCGGCTTCCGCGGCTGCCGTCTCGCCGTTGCCTATCCGGAAATCGCCGAGATGCAGGCGCGCGCCATCTTCGAGGCCGCGGTCGAAGCCGGAAAACGCACCGGCAAGGCAGTTGGGCTGGAGGTGATGGTGCCGCTGATCGCGACGAGGGCCGAGTTCGATCTGGTCAAGGCGCGGATCGACGCCACCGCGCAGGCGGTGATGCGCGAGACCGGAACCAAGCTCGCCTATCAGGTCGGCACCATGATCGAGTTGCCGCGCGCGTGCCTGATGGCCGGCGATATCGCGAAAACCGCGGAATTCTTCTCGTTCGGCACCAACGACCTGACCCAGACCACTTACGGCATCAGCCGTGACGACGCCGCCGGATTCCTCGGCACTTACATTGCCAAGGGAATCTTGGAGATCGATCCCTTCATCTCGGTCGATCGCGACGGCGTCGGCGAGCTCGTGAAGATCGGTGTCGCGCGTGGGCGAAAAACCCGCCCCAACATCAAGGTCGGCATTTGCGGCGAGCACGGCGGCGATCCCGCTTCCGTCGCATTCTGCCACGAGATCGGCCTCGACTACGTCTCCTGCTCACCCTACCGCGTTCCGATCGCGCGCCTGGCCGCAGCGCAGGCGGCGCTTGGCAAGGCGGTTGCCAGCCAGGCGTGAGTTCTACTCGCACTGACCATTGATAGAAGACAGCGTCATGCCCGGGCTTGTCCCGGGCATCCACGTCTTACGGTGTGCGTGGAGAGAAGACGTGGATGGCCGGACAAGCCCGGCCATGACGACGGAGTTGCCGTCTTTGCGAGCGAAGCAACGGCGGCGTTAGGATTGGCTTTTGCGGCTTCCTATATCATTGTGATAGGAGAAGCCCATGAACCGAGCAGAAGCCCTGAAAAAGCTGCGTACCTTCGCTGGTGCCCTCAGGGCGCGGGGCGCGACATCGCTTTATCTGTTTGGATCCACAGCCAAGGACAAGGCTGGCGCCAATAGCGATCTGGACCTGTTCATCGACTATGACCCCCGCGGCAAGTTTAACGCGTTCGATCTGGTGGCCAGCAAGCGTTTGCTGGAGGAAGGTTTGGGCGTAGGCGTGGACCTGACCACGCGCAAGGGGCTGCACCCCCTTATTCGCAAGCGAGTTGAGGCCGAGGCTAAGCGGGTTTTTTGATGCCGACCCGATCTCCTCTGCTCCGCGTCCACGACATGCTTGAAAGCATCCGGGGAATCGAAAAAGCCATCGCCGGCAAGACCTTCCGCGACTACGAGCGCTCCTGGGTCTTGCGTTCAGCGCTGGAGCGAGGTGTCGAGGTGATTTCCGAGGCCAGCCGTCACCTCGGCCGTGAACTCAAGTCGCAGCACAAGGATGTCCGCTGTAAGGACATCGCAGGCATCGGCAACATCCTGCGCCACGAGTACCAGCGGGTTGACAGCCAGATCATTTGGAATGCCGTGAAAGACGATCTGCCGGTACTCAAGAAAGCGTTGCTGGCCATCAAGGCTTCGCTGAAAGAATAGGGCGGTTGGCTACGGCGCAGGCCGCCCTGGGCAAGGCGGTTGCCAGCCAGGCGTGAGTTCTACTCGCACTGACTATTGATAGAAGACAGCGTCATGCCCGGGCTCGTCCCGGGCATCCACGTCTTACGGTGTACGCAGAAGCGAAGACGTGGATGGCCGGGACAGGCCCGGCCATGACGACGGAGTTGCCGTCTTTGCGAGCGAAGCGAAGCAATCCAGCTTCCCGCTTGCGGCGCTATGGATTGCTTCGCTCCGCTCGCAATGACTGGGAGGGGGCGCGCGCTCGTCCTCACGCTGGGCAACTGCGGGAACCCGTTACGATGCGGGGCTGAACTCCGGGCAAAATTTCTTCATCATTTTCGTTGACGCGATATTTACCACTTTATTCGAGCCGCTGTTTACCAACGTTTTCGATGTGATCGCACAAACCTGAGCGTTTGCTTGCCTGTATCACAAGGGCAACGCCGATTAACTCCCTCGCAACCTAAATTAGATACCACCAAAAAAGATCGAATTGCACGGATGTACTGCGCTCGATCCCGTAAATGTTGCGTTGCGTGAGTTTGCGATGTCAGTCATGCGTAACCAGCCGAGGGGCGCACGGTTTGCGTCCTTCGGAATTGGTCTCTGCGTCTTCGCATTGATGCCGACAGAGATCGGATATCAGGATATTTCCTCCCTGCTGGCCCGGCAGCCTGGCGTCGCCGAGCGCTGGCAAAAACGCGTGTTCTCCGCTGTCTCCACCATCCAGGTCGCGACCTATAGCTTCGGCCGTCCAATCGGAACTTCGCTGCCGCCCACCGCGACCTTTGTTCTTGCAAGTCTCGACAACCAGGGCATCGACATCACCGGGTCGGTGACTCGTAATCCGATTGCCCAGGTGCCGCCGCGCTATCAGCCGTCCGATTTCCCCAAGGTTGATCGCACGCTGAAGGGCGATCGCCTCGTCATTGTGTTGCCCGAAGCGCCCGCGCCTGACAATGCCGCGCCTGCGCTCGAAAATCCATCGACAAACAATGCGTCGGTCGCGGGCGCAAAGACCGCCGCCGCGCCGCCTCCGGAACCCGCGCTGCTCGATCCGGAACTTCAGGCTGCGCTGAGCGCGCCGCCGCTTCCGCAATACGATGTCTCGTTGTCGCTCGAAGCCCAGCCGCTCGACGACCTGAAGAATGCGCCGGATGCGTCGCCGATTCCGCTCGAAGGCGCGCCGTCGCATGACGGCTTCTCCGTCAAAACCGCGAGCCTGTTTTTTGGCAGCGCCTCGCTCGGCGGATCGGTGGAGAGCATCGAACGCTGGCAGCCCGGCGAAGAGCCTTTGATCGTGATGCCCGAGGTGCTGCCCGATCCCGACATGAAGGTGACGGCCTCGCTGCCATCAGCCGGCGACGAGCCGTCCAAGGCCACCGAGAGCGGCGAGAGCATCGCCGCCAAGGGCGAAGTCAATTCCGACAATCAGCATGCCAAGACGCCAGCCGAGCGGCTCGGCCTGTTCGACGAGAAGTCGCGCGCCAAATCGGAAAAATGCCTCGCCGAAGCGGTCTATTTCGAAGCCCGCGGCGAGGCCGTGCGCGGCCAGATCGCGGTCGCCCAGGTGGTGATGAACCGCACCTTCTCCGGCCGCTATCCGAACACGGTGTGCGGTGTGGTCTACCAGAACAAGCATCGCCATTATGCCTGCCAGTTCACCTTCGCCTGCGACAACAATCCCGACGTCATCCGCGAGCCCGATATGTGGGAGCGCGCCAGGAAGATTGCCAAGGCGATGCTCGACGGCCAGATATGGTTGCCGGAAGTCGCCAAGTCGACGCACTACCATGCCTATTATGTGCGCCCATCCTGGGTCAGCGAAATGACGAAGATGTACCGGTTCGGCGTGCACACCTTCTACCGGCCGAAAGCCTGGGGCGACGGCAGCGAGGCGCCGAGCTGGGGAACGCCTGCGCAAACCGCCGCACTTTCGGCGGAGCTTGCCGAAGAGGCGAAGAGCGAAGCGGAATTGAATCCGAATTCCGTGCGGCGATAGAACGCTCCCTCATCACCCGGCCAATCTGGCCGATTTCTGAATATCCGAAATATCGCTTGCAGCCCGACCCAAATCAGTTGTATATGCCTGTCGTCCCGCCACCTCTCGAGGGGCGTTTCGCGATCGTCACGAACGTGGGCGGCGGGATGCGGTGGACGCGAGCGGCGCTTTTGACGAACAGCGCTTAAGCGGACGGCGAAGTCGTGTGGTCCTGACACCCCGACGCTGGTGTCAAGTTGGCGGGAGCCATTCCGCCGATGACGGTGGCAAAAGAGCCCGGTCACCGGGGAGAGCACGAAGCAAACCGTTAAAACCATTGCGCGGGGAATGCTGGGTTGTTCCGGTGTGACCGTGGTGACTAACGCGCGTGTTTACTACACTACACGCGCGGTTGCGGGCGCATCGAGCGCCCGGCATTCCCTGCGCCCTCTCATCTCCGAGGGCGGGAACTTCAGGCAAACCTCGCGCAAAACACGCGGCGAAATCGCGAAGCTGTGTCGCAACACGGCAGGCTGTTTGAAACGTGAGGGTGGTAACCCGCTTGTCGTCCCTGCGAAAGCAGGGACCCATAACCACCGACTATTGTTGTTACAAAGTCGTCTACCCACAGCGCTAAATCGCGAGGCCGCGGCGTATGGGTCCCTGCTTTCGCAGGGACGACACTTGAAAATGTGGCGGTCGCATACGCGGGGTATGACGACGGTTATGGAGGGGCGCTAGGAATTCCGTTCACGCGTCGATGTCCAGCGCCACATCAAAATTTGGCGCCGAATGCGTGAGCGCCCCCGCCGAAACATAATCAACACCGGTCGCGGCGATCTTTGCAATTGAATCCCGGGTGACGCCACCGGAGGCCTCCAACACGACGCGGCCGTTTGCGAGTTTTACCGCTTCGGTCAGCGTCGCGATGTCCATATTGTCCAACAGCACCACGTCGGCCAAACCAATATCAAGCACTTCGCGCAACTGCGCCAGCGTGTCGACCTCGATCTCGATCCTGACGAGATGCCCGGCATGCGCGCGGGCGCGCCGCAGCACCGCGGTGATCCCGCCCGCGACGGCGATGTGGTTATCCTTGATCAGGATCGCGTCATCGAGCCCGAAGCGGTGATTAAAACCGCCGCCGCAGCGCACCGCGTATTTTTCCAATGCGCGCAGCCCAGGCGTGGTCTTGCGGGTGCAGCAGATCCGCATTTTGGTGCCGGCGGTGTGGCGGACATAATCTGATGTCAGCGTTGCGATGCCGGATAGCCGGCCGACAAAATTCAGCGCCGTGCGCTCGCCGGCCAGCACCACACGCGCCGGGCCTGATATCGTCAGCAGATGCGCGCCTTTCTCGACCGCCGCGCCATCGCGAACATTGGCCTGTATCTTGATGTCCGCCGACAGTTTTTGGAACGTCGCGACGGCCAGCGGCAGGCCTGCGATCACGCCCGCCTGCCGCGCCACCATGATGGCATGCGCCGGCGTCGTCTCCGGAATGGTCGCAATCGAGGTGATGTCGCCGGCGCGGCCGAGATCTTCATCGAGTGCGCGCTGCACGGCCTCGCCGATCGTGGGCGGCGACAGGAAGGCTTCGGCGTTCAGCAGCGAGGCAGGTGTTGTCATGATGCGTGTCTCCGTTCAGGCGATCATCGGTTGCGCGATCCGGGCGGGCGCGCGTGATAGTGACGCGGCAATCTCTCGCGCCGCGACGAGCGTCGTCATGGTGCGATGCGCCAGCGCAGGATTCTCCGCCGGAAAATCGATCCGGAAATGCGCGCCGCGGCTTTCGCGCCGTGCCCAGGCCGAAGCTGCGACCAACAGCGCGGTGGTCGCCATGTTACGCAGCGCGATATTGCTAGCCTCCCGCTCGATCGCCGCGAACGATCGCACGGCTTCCTCAAGCCCCTCGCCATCGCGGATCACGCCGACATGCGAGGCCATCATCGCCCGCAGTTTTTTTTCGGCCGACGCGGGCATCGCGGCATTTCGCGGGTCTACCGATATCGTCAGCAAGCCCGCAGGCGGCGCGATGGTGTGGCCCTCGATGTCTTCCGCGATGCGCGCTGCATAGACAACGGCCTCGAGCAGTGAGTTCGACGCCAGCCTGTTGGCGCCGTGCGCGCCGGTCGACGACACTTCGCCGCCCGCCCACAATCCCCGCAGCGATGCGCGGCCACGCTCATCGACGGCGATGCCGCCCATGTGATAATGCGCGGCCGGCGCCACCGGGATCGGCTGCTTTGCCGGATCGATACCGGCTTCCATGCAGCTTGCATAAACGGTCGGGAATTTTTCGGCGAAGTGCGCGCCGAGTGCCTTTGTCGCGTCCAGGAACGCGCCACGGCCTGCGGCGATTTCCGAAAACACTCCCCGCGCGACGATGTCGCGCGGCGCGAGTTCAGCCAGCTCATGCCGCGCGGGCATGAAACGTTCGCCCTTGTCGCTGATCAGGGTCGCCCCTTCGCCGCGCAGCGCTTCAGTCGCAAGCGGCGCAGGATCGCGGCCAACCATGATCGCGGTCGGGTGAAACTGCACGAATTCCGGATCGGCGATGATGGCGCCGGCGCGCGCGGCGATCGCAAGCCCGAGCCCGCTCGCCTCCGGCGGATTTGTGGTAACGGCATAGAGATGCCCGATGCCGCCGGTCGCCAGCACTACCGCGCGCGCGGCGATGGTCACGGGTTTTGCGGTGGCGTCGGCGACTTTGCGCACCTGAAGTCCCGAAACCGCGCCATCTTCGGTCAGAAGTGCCTCAGCGGCAAAACCTTCGATCAGGCGGATCGAGGGCGTTTTGCGAACCGCCTCGATCAGCGCCGATATGATCGCTTTGCCCGCCATGTCGCCCCGAACATGCACGATGCGCCGTGCGGAATGCGCCGCTTCCCGCCCGACCGCGAGCCTGCCCTCGAGGTCGCGATCGAAGGGAACGCCGTAACCCAGGAGGTCGTGGATGCGCGAAGGCGCTTCGCGCGCGAGGCCAAGCGCGATTCCGGCGTCGACCAGGCCCGCGCCGGCGGCGATCGTGTCGGCGGCATGCGCTTCCGCGCTGTCGCCTTCGGCGACGGCGGCTGCGATGCCGCCTTGCGCCCACGCCGTCGAGGCGCCCTGGCCGAGCGGTGCGGCGGAAATCACGGTGACTGGGCGCGGCGCCAGTTTCAATGCGCAGAAAAGTCCGGCAAGGCCGCCGCCGACGATGACGACGTCGTCGGTGCCGCGGGTGAGGTCGTTGTAATTTGGCATGGCTTCTTTCCTCTCTCGTCGTCCCTGCGAAAGCAGGGACCCATACGCCGCGGCTCATCGATCGGGCGATGGGGTAGTTGCCTTTTGCAACAATTGGCGCTGGTGGTTATGGGTCCCTTGCTTTCGCAGGGACGACGGGGTTAGTTCCTCAGATTGATCATCCGCTCGACGGAACGCCGCGCTTTCTCGGCGATGGCGGGATCGATGGTGACTTCCTCGCGCAGGGTGACAAGACTGTCCAAAATCTTGGGCAGCGTGATCCGCTTCATGTGCGGGCACAGATTGCACGGCCGCACGATCTCGACGTCGGGCAGTTCGGCCATGACGTTGTCGGCCATCGAGCATTCGGTGATCATCACCACGCGCTTGGGATGCTTGTTGCGCACCCAGTTGATCATGTGGGCGGTCGAGCCGGTGAAATCGGCTTCCGCGAGCACGTCGGGCGGGCATTCCGGATGGGCGATGATCTGCACCGAGGGATCGGCCTCGCGAAAACTTCGCAGTTCCTCGCCGGTAAAACGCTCGTGCACCTCGCAGGCGCCTTTCCAGGCGATGATTTTCACGTCGGTCTGCGACGCTACGTATTTCGCCAAATATTGATCGGGCAGAAAAATCACCGTCGGCGCGTGGAGGCTCTCGACCACCTGCACTGCATTGGAAGACGTGCAGCAGATGTCGACTTCCGCCTTCACGTCGGCCGACGTGTTGACATAGGCGACGACGGGCACGCCGGGAAAGCGCTCGCGCAACAGCCGCACATCGGCTCCGGTGATGCTCGAGGCCAGCGAGCAGCCGGCGCGCGAATCCGGGATCAGCACCGTCTTCTGCGGATTGAGGATTTTCGAGGTCTCCGCCATGAAGTGCACGCCGCACTGCACGATGATGTCGGACTTCACTTTTGTCGCTTCGATCGCGAGCTGCAGGGAGTCGCCGCCGATATCGGCGACGCAGTGGAAAATCTCCGGCGTCTGATAATTATGCGCCAGGATCACCGCATTGCGGGTCTGCTTCAGTTCATTGATCGCCTTGATATACGGCGCCATCAACGGCCACTCGACCGGCGGGATCACACTTTTGACCCGCTCATAAAGATGGGCGGTTGCGCGTTCGACCTCGGGCGTCCATTCCAGCGGCGGCATCGGCAGCGCTTGCGCGCGACCGCCTGGGCCAACCCGGGTGGGGGCGGCGGGACGCCCGTGCGCGGAGTTTCCAAAATCGTCGGGGCCGTAGATTCCAGCAATCGGCATGGTGGTCTCCCTGAGTCATATATGCTCAATTTGAGCATATCAAAGCGTTGAGAAATCCGGCCTCGACGGGCCGGCGTTTCTTCACGAGGAAGTTACTTATCCTCATTTCGAGCAAATCGGATATAGCATGCCGCCAAGGGCGCCGCCAGATGCCGGAATGGTCAAATCCTCAGGGCTGCCCGCTCCGATTTGCATCGCTGCATTGCAGGAGCACTTTTTGTGAAGGCGACGGTTGGGGTTTTCATGCAAATGCATTAACTCCCCGTAATGAAGCCGGCCGGCCTTTTCCAATCCGGCCAAGCATGGGGGAAAATTATATGAGCGCAACCGCAGCAGACGTTCGTCCGGCCTCCGGCATTGGCGGTTGGCGGACGCCGCTGGTGATCATCGTGTGCGGCAGCCTGATCGGCATGCTGACGTTCGGGCCGCGTTCGGCCTTCGGGTTCTTCATGCAGCCGATGAGCCATGAGTTCGGCTGGGGCCGCGACGTGTTCGCGCTCGCGCTCGCGGTGCAGAATCTGTTGTGGGGGATCGGCCAGCCATTTGCCGGTGCGATCGCCGACCGCTTCGGCACCGTGCGCGTGATCTCGGTCGGTGCGCTGATGTATGTCCTGGGGCTGCTCGCGATGCGATACGGCTCGACGCCGGCCTCGGTCGAACTCGGCGCCGGCGTTCTGATCGGCTTCGGCCTCTCCGGATGTTCGTTCAACCTGGTGCTGTCGGCGTTCGGCAAATTGCTGCCGGTGGAATGGCGCGGCATCGCGCTCGGGGCGGGCACCGCGGCCGGATCGTTCGGCCAATTCCTGTTCGCGCCGATTGGTGTTGCGCTGATCGACAGTTTCGGCTGGCAGCCGGCCTTGACGGTGTTTGCGGCCCTGATGCTACTGGTGGTCCCGCTGTCGCTGGCGATGGCGACGCCGAGCGTGGCCCCAGGCGACGTGCCCGCCTCGGAACAGCAGTCGTTCAAGCAGGCCTTGGCGGAAGCTTTTGGCCATCGCTCCTATGTGCTGCTGGTGCTCGGCTTTTTCACCTGTGGCTTTCAGCTCGCTTTCATCACTGTGCATCTTCCGGCCTATCTGGTCGATCGCGGCGCGTCGGTCCAGACCGGCGGCTGGGTGATTGCCACGATCGGCCTGTTCAACATCGTCGGCTCGCTCAGCGTCGGCTGGCTGCAGGGCAGGTTGCCGAAGCGCTACATCCTGTCGGTGATTTATTTCACCCGGGCGATGGCGACGGTAGTCTTCATCTCGTTTCCGATCACGACCTTCTCGGCGATCGCATTCGGCGTCGTAAGCGGGCTTACCTGGCTGTCGACGGTGCCGCCGACATCGAGCCTAGTCGCGCTGATGTTTGGGACGCGGTGGCTCGCGACGCTTTATGGATTTGCGTTCTTCAGCCATCAGGTCGGTGGCTTCCTTGGCGTCTTGCTCGGCGGCATCGTGTTCGAGAAATTCGGCTCCTACACGCCGATCTGGTGGCTTTCGGTGCTGTTCGGCGTGCTGTCGGCGCTGATCAACCTGCCGATCGTCGAAGCACCGGTGGCGCGCCCGGTTGCGCAAGCTGCCTGATCCTCTTCATTTGAGCATGATCTTTTCGGAAAACCGGTTTCCACTTTTCCGGATCATGCTCTAAACATCCCGGCAGAAGACGACGGGAGGCACCATTGGGAACGTTCAAGGCGATCAGGATCGACAAGGCGGACAAGGGAACTACCGCAGCTCTCACCCAGTTCGACGAAGCCGAATTGATGGAGGGCGATGTCACCGTGCGGGTCGAATGGTCGACGCTGAACTACAAGGATGGCCTTGCCGTCACCGGCAAGGCGCCGGTGGTGCGGCGCTTTCCGATGATCGCGGGCGTCGATTTCGCCGGCACCGTGGAACAATCCTCGCATCCGCAGTGGAAACCGGGCGACAAGGTTATTTGCAATGGCTGGGGCCTGGGCGAGACCCACCTTGGCGCGTATGCCGAGAAGGCTCGCGTCAAGGGCGATTGGCTGGTGCGGCTGCCGGAGGGGATGTCGACCCGCGATGCGATGGCGATCGGCACCGCCGGCTACACCGCGATGCTCGCGGTGCTGGCGCTGGAAAAGCATGGCGTGATGCCGAATAACGGTCCGGTCGTCGTCACGGGCGCCGCAGGCGGGGTTGGCTCGGTTGCTTTGGCGGTGCTCTCAAAACTCGGCTACCACGCGATCGCTTCGACCGGCCGGATGTCCGAGACGCCCTATCTCAAGGGTCTCGGCGCGACTGAAGTGATCGACCGCAACGAGCTGTCGGGG